>DASTSB010000416.1:0-6733 GCA_035760885.1 Steroidobacteraceae bacterium
AGAAATCGAAAAAGCGATCCAAGGGGCGCTCTGCCTTGGCGATGTCGACGACGATTTCCCGAACAGCGGACTCGGCAACGACGGCTTCGCTCGATAGCAAACAAGTCGTGGTGGCGCAAAGCAATGCAATCGAGAGTGAGCCAGACTTCAGTGAACGCATGATTCTTCTCTGTGGCGCGCGAGCGTGGCGACATGCTGGGTCGCGAACGAGCATGCTCGAACGCTGCGTCAACAAACGGGGGGGTGCGGCACACGTTGTCGCATCAACTCCGTGAGATTTCTTTAGCGAAATCGCCTTTTATCGGTGCAACCATAGAAGTCGCACTTGGGGAAGTCAACCGATGACCTGCGTTTTTACGGAATCAAATTACACGCCCGCGAATCGTTTGCGCTTCGCGTCGATTTGTGCGCGTGCCTTCTCGAGTGCTTCGGTTTCGGTGGCCTCGAACGTGGCTTCCAGGACGCGCGTGAGGTGATCGCGCATGGCTGCACGAGCGGCATTTGCATCGCGCTTCTTCAACGCGTTCACGATGGCGATGTGCTCATCGATACGAGGCTTGATGCCTAGCGCGCGGACTTTGGTGCTCATTGAGCGGTTTTGAGGCGAACGTAGGCGCGCATCCCACAGCATCTGCACTGCGCTGATCATGCCGCTGTTGTCGGTTGCGGCTGCTATCAATTCGTGAAAGCGGCGATCGGCGGCTTCACTCAGTTCTACGTTGCGCTTGTTCTCATCGCGCATTTCTTTAACCAGCTGCGATAGCTGAGCAAGCTGCTCGTCAGTGATGCGCATCGCAGCCATCGCGCACGCTTCGCCTTCGATGGCCCGTCTTGCCTCCAGCAATTCAAAAGGCCCGATGTCGCGAGAGCCGTGGCCGCCTTCAGGTGGTGACTTGCGAGTGACATACACACCCGAGCCGGTTCGTACCTCGACCAATCCGTCCAATTCGAGCGCAATCATGGCTTCGCGGATCGTCGTACGCGAAACCGCAAAGTTCTGCGCCAGATCGCGTTCCGACGGCAGCCGCTGTCCGACTGCGTAAATTCCTCGCTCGATGTCCGCCGCTATTTGTTCTTCGATTCGTTCGTAAAGCCTCTGGGATTCGGCCATTGCTTGTTCTCACTTTTCGCGCTCTTGTTGGTCCAGCCAATTTCCCCCGTCGCGCTTCTTCACCGCAAAGATAACCGTTGTAGGACCAATCTGTATATCGAAATCAATCGATATCAAAGCGTGCTGATTTCGGCCTGCGAGATGCTCCATGACTTAGACAAAACCAGCGCGAAGTTCCGCGAATAATTCATTGTATATGCTATAGAAATGTCTCGGATAGAACTGAAGTCCAGCGCTGTCAAATAAGTCGGACAAATGTTGCGACCCACATCTGCATTAGTTTATGGTCCAGCCACCAATTAAATTGGTCGGACCAAAGTGTACGGTGTGGTCTTACGTGCACGCCGCTACGCACTCGCGGGTTCGCAACAAAATCTTTAGGGGAGTTATCCATGTCGAAGGTAAGGTCGGAAGTGCGCAGCTTCGTACGAGGGCACCTCGCCGCTGCGAGTCTTGTCGCTGCATTGACTGCGACGTCGATTTCTGCTGCCGAAACTTCTGTCTCGCAGTCGGATCAGTTGGAAGAAATTGTCGTCACCGGCTTTCGAGCGAGCCTCGCAAGTTCGACCGAGGCAAAGAAAGAATCGGTTGGATTCGTCGACTCGATCTTTGCTGAGGACATCGGCAAATTCCCGGACACCAATATCGCCGAATCCTTCCAGCGCATACCCGGCATCCAGATTAGCCGGGAGATCAGCGGCGAAGGCACCACGGTGGCGATCCGTGGTTTGAACACCAATTTCACCCGCGTGCTGCTGAACAATGCACCCGTTGCGGTCGCTTCTTCTCCGCAGGAGGGCTCGGCGGCAAATCGCGAAGTGCCGCTCGATCTGTTTCCGCCGGAACTGTTCTCGAAGTTGGAAGTCGCGAAGACCCCGTCGGCTGATATGGTTGAAGGCGGTGCGGCGGGCACGATCAACATGCGGATGGCGCGTCCGTTCGACACCGAGGGGCAGCACATTACTTATTCGCTGCAAGGCACCGACAACAGCAAAGCGGATAACTATGGTTCGCGCGCTGCCCTGATTGCGAGCGATACGTGGGACAAGTTCGGCGCGCTGATCGGTGTGACTGCTGTTCGCAGCAAAGTTGCCACGACAGGTTTCGAAACCATCGGATGGGCGAATCTTGCGCTGACTCAGGCGCAGTGCGGCGGCGCGGGGGCACCGTGTAATACGACGGCCGGGAACGGCCCCGGAACGCCTGCAACCGTACCCGACAACGCGAGTACGCGTGCAGCAGGCCTGACTCCCGGTGCGCCCATCGATCAAGCTTTCTTGCTCGCCAACAATCCAGGGCTTTCGATCCAGCAGATCGACAACGCAGTGATTCCGCGCCTCGGCCGCCAGATGTTCGAGAACGGAAGCCGCGATCGTTACAACGGCGTTCTGAGCTTGGAATTCCGGTCTTCCGACACGCTGCACTTCTTCTTGGATTCCATGTACGGCAAGCAGGACAGCCGCTTCGATCGCGAAGCTGTCGCTTGGGCCATTCGCGCCGGTAGCCAAGGCGGCCGTCCGATTCCAACGCAAATGCAGGTGGACCGCGCCGACTGCACGAATGGGTGCGTCGCGACCGAAGGCACGTTTCTAAACGGCCAGTACATGATGGAATTTCGTCCGTACACGGAGGAGACCACATTCTGGGGCACGAACCCCGGCATGAGCTGGAAGATTGCCGATAACTGGAATCTGGACGTGCAGGGCAACTTCACGAAGAGCAAGTTCTATCGTCAGGCATCCACTGCGCTCTTCATTTCGGATACAACCACCGTCACCTACGAGAACACCGGCGGTGACATCCCGAAGATCACGTCGAGCGTAGATCTCAACGATCCGAACAGCTGGCAATGGCTGATCACCGATCGCGGCGGCACGGATGTGGGGCGCGTGAATTTGCAGGATGAAAAGCGTGAGACCGAAACCACGGGAGGCCGTTTCGCTCTGACCTGGGGCGATAGTGGATTCAGCGTGAAGTTCGGCGGTGCGTACGACGAAGTGTCTCGCGACATTCGTCCGTTCGGTGCGGATGCGCAATGGCAGGCTCAGGTCTGCGGCGGCAATCCGTCCAATTTCCAACTGGGTCCCAATGCTCAGCCATCGTGCCGCGGCGAAACTGCGGCTGAAATCGTTCCGGGTGTGAATGGCTATCCAGCGTACGGCGCTCCCTACGGCGGCTCGCTGATTCCGAATGCAGCAGTGCCGGGTTATTTGCGGCCCACGAAACACGGGCTCGCCACTGTCAATTGGGGCGATTTCCGTCGTGACTCGAACTATGACGCTGTGCGCGCCAATGCACCTGAGTCAGGTGCAACGCCGAATACCGCCAATTGGGGTTCGATCGAGGAAGATGTTTCCGCACTGTTCGCGCAGATCATTGGCGACACGGAAGTCGGGACCAATCGTTTGCGATACAACTTGGGACTGCGTTGGGTGCAGACGGATCAGTCGGTCACTTCGCGCCTGACGGTTCCGAATTCGGCCAATGCAGCTTTGCCGGATGGACAGAAAATTCCCGATGCAGTGAATCTGGTTGAGCTGAAAACCAAGTATCAGAACTTGCTGCCCTCGGGAAACGTGGCGCTGAACCTCACCGAGAATGCGATCGTGCGTGCCGGTGCGTCTAGAACGATGACGCGCGCAAATCCGACCGATATGTTGTTGGGCCTATCGATTCGCAACGCTGATGTTTCGCAGGTCGATCTCGGTAATCCCGATCTCGATCCTTATCTCTCTGACAACATCGATTTAGGCTTCGAGTACTACACCGGTCAGGAAGGCTATTTCGGTGTTGCTGCTTTCAGGAAAAGCATCGAAGGCTTCACGCAGCGTCAATCGCGCAACATCACGTTCGGCGATCTCGCTCAGTACGGCGTGACGCTGGACAGCCTCGGACAGCAGCAAAGGGATGCGGTGAATGCTCGCGGCGGCAACAGCGCATTCGTCGAACTGCGTCAAACCGTCAATGCGAGCGGCAAACTGACGATCAACGGCCTGGAATTCAATTGGGTCCAACCGCTGGACTTCCTATTGAGTGGCATTGGCCTGGATGGTCTGGGCTTCACGGCGAACTACACCTTCATCGATCAAAAGGGTGAGGGCGCCGCGCCCGCGATTGCAATCGGTGTGCCGCCGAAGAGCTACAACGCGACGCTGTACTACGACAAACACGGAGTGAATGCACGCGTGTCGGTGACGCACACGCAAGGTTCGCAGGCCAGCGGACCCAACAGCAATCAGTCCGGTGTGATCGGCGCCGAACTCTTCGGCGATGACTACACGCAATACGACTTCTCATCGAGCTTCGACTTCTCCGAACTCTTCGGCGTGTCGAACTTCGTGCCGCAGTTGACCATCGATGTGATCAACATTGGCGATGAGAAACGCCGCGCGTATCAACAATTCTCCAACGCGGCGTTTAGCTACTACGATTCAGGCCGCACGGTGATGGTGGGTCTGCGAGGCCGGTTTTAATCCCCCGGTAGGGCGGGACTGCTTCCCTGAGCGGTTCCGCCCGTTTCTCGCTACCACGAAGTGCCGGTAAGGCCGGCACTTCGCCGTCCGGCTAGGAGATCCGGCGCACGTAAGTGCTTACATATGTTTTTTGAGTTGGGGTCGGCGTGCGAATATCTTCTGTATCTCGTCGTCCCTCGCGATTGCATCAACGCGAGCTGGGGGCGCAGTCAGGTGCAATCAATCTGAGGTGTGTCGATGGTTCATTCGAGGCTCGCAGCGGGCGTACTACTGATTGGTTCTCTTGCGTCGTCGCTTCCGACTTACGCATGTGACTCTCCCGCTTCGATTTGCTCGAGCCAAACGCCAGGCAGCTTCCCGCTCATCCGCAATGGTCAACCAGCGTCAGTGTTGGTAGACGAATCTGCGAATCCGGCAGTCCGACATGTGGCGGAGAACTTCGCGGCCGACCTAGAACGAGTTAGCGGCAAACGTGCACGCCTGGTATTCGATGAGCGAAAGGCTTCCGCGAATGCCGTGATCATCGGCGTACAAGGTCAGAGTCGCCTCCTTGATGAATTGACTCGCACCGGAAAATTGTCGGCAGGCGATCTTGCAGGACAGTGGGAGGCTTTTCGCCAGGTCGTGATCGACCGACCGTTTGCGAATGTCACACGTGCTTTGGTGATCGTGGGCAGCGATCGTCGCGGTGCGGTATTCGGCACCTACGACGTTTCAAACAACATGGGCGTATCCCCTTGGTACTGGTTCGCCGACGTTCCTGTGCACAAGCGCACGGATGTATTCGTGACGGCGGGGGCGCGCCAAGACGCACCCAAGGTGCGCTACCGTGGTTTTTTCATCAACGATGAGGCGCCCGCATTCAGCACGTGGGCACAGATCCACTTTGGCGGCGCAAACTCGAAGATGTACGAGCATGTCTTCGAGTTGTTGTTGCGACTCAAGGGTAACTACTTGTGGCCTGCGATGTGGCCGCCGCGCGCGTTCAACGATGATGATCCTCGCAATATGGTGCTGGCGGACGAAATGGGAGTCGTGATGGGAACCTCTCATCATGAGCCGATGACACGCGCACACGACGAATGGCATCGCAACCTCGACGGCGGCGTCACAGGAGGTGCATGGGACTACCAAACGAACGCAGACAATCTGCGCAAGTTTTGGCGCGGCGGCATCGAACGCATGATGTCGAAAGGCAATGGAGAGCCGTATGAAAATCTCGTCACCGTCGGCATGCGAGGCGATGGCGATGAAGCCATGGCGCAGGGCACGGCGATCGGCTTGTTGGAAAAGATTGTGACGGATCAACGGCGGATCATTGCAGAGGTGACGGGGCGCCCTGCTGAACAAACCCCGCAATTGTGGGCGCTCTACAAGGAAGTGCAGGATTACTACGATCGTGGAATGCAAGTCCCCGACGATGTGACGTTATTGTTCGCCGATGACAACTGGGGCCAGATTCGTCGGCTACCCACGGAGCATCTCGATCGCAAAGGCGGCTTCGGCGTCTACTACCATTTTGATTACGTCGGCGCGCCGCGGAACTACAAGTGGCTGAACACGGTTCAGATTGAGAAGACCTGGCAGCAGATGGATCTTGCCTATGCGCGGCATGCGAGAGCGCTGTGGATCGTGAATGTGGGCGATATCAAACCCATGGAATTTCCACTGAGCTTCTTTATGGATCACGCGTGGAATCCCGACGCGATGACGCTTGCAGCGGTCGCGCGATATCCGGAAAGCTGGGCGGCAGCAAATTTTGGCAGCGTTCATGCCGCCAAGATCGCATCGCTACTCAATCGATACAGTATGTATGCTGCACGTCGCAAACCCGAACTCATCGATCCAAACACCTTTCGCATCGGCTCAGTGAGGGGCGAGAAAATCGATGGAGGTGAGTTCGGCAGGCTCGTGGGCGAGTGGCGCCAGCTGGAGGCCGACATGCTTGCAGTGAAGTCAACGCTTCCCAAGGATGAGCTCGGTGCGTACTTGCAGCTCGTCGAGCATCCGATTGCTGCGCTCTCGAATTTGTATCAGCTCTACTACAGCGTGGCTTTGAATCGAGCGCTCGCTGCGGCCAACGACGCTCGCGCGAACTTCTTCGCCGATCGAGCGGAAGCGCTGTTTCGTCGCGACCGCGAGTTGACGC
>DASTSB010000417.1:0-5968 GCA_035760885.1 Steroidobacteraceae bacterium
CGAGTGAGAAGCCCCGCATGTAGCAGCTGAATCGTTTAAACTGCGCCCCTCCGCGCGGCCGTAGCTCAGTTGGATAGAGTACCTGGCTTCGAACCAGGTGGTCGGGGGTTCGAATCCCTCCGGCCGCGCCAAGTAAACGAAAAAAGCCCACCCAACGCGATGGGCTTTTTCGTTTACTCGCTCAGGCCGAGGGTGCTTGAGAACCCCCGACAGTCGGGGGTTCGACAAAATCGTACGGAACGATTTTGGACAGCGACAGCTGGCGCAACCGCGCGCCGGCCATGGATGGAATAGGCGCAATCCCTCCGGCCGCGCCAAACATCAGCCGCACTGTAATCAGTGCGGCTTTTTTGTTTGCGCGAGGAGGGATTCTCTCATTCCCCGACCCGTTCGGGTTCGGGGGTTCCCACATCGGCAACCAACCTCGGCACTCGAAGTTGCTGCGGCGAAGTGACCCTCAGTGTGCACGAGAGCGAAGCACCCTCCGGCCAGCTATGCCGATTCATGGGTGTCCAAAATTCGGAGGGCACCCCTCTTTGGGGGGCTTGGTGAGTCGGTGGGTGTCCAATGGGGATGGTTCAATGGGGATGGTTCCAGGAGTTGGGACCTCCCGCGGTCGGTCCCAATGTGAGGCGCATCGATGGATGTCCAACTCGGATAGTAGCGCCCAACCTGTGATGCTTATACACGGTTGTCCAGCTGGGACCCTTGACGTGACGCCCTTACTCACACCGATACCGCGACCGACGAGGAATCATGACCGACGACGAATTCCTGGACGCATTCACAACCTGCAGCTTGTTGCCGCAGCAGTTCAATCACCGCGCGCACGTGCGAGTGGCATGGTTGATGTTGCGGCGTTATCCGGTTGATCAGGCAATCGCGCGAACATGTGAAGGGATCGCGAGATTGGCCGCTCATTTCGGCGCGGCGGACAAATTCAATCGAACCTTGTCGGAAGCGCTGGTGAGATTGATGGCACGGGCGTGTGAGTCCTCTCGCGATGCATCGTTCGATGAGTTTCTCGGGGCCAATAAGTGGCTCTTAGGTGATGTGCGCGGAGCGTTGGCGGAATACTATTCGCCAGCGCTTCTGTATTCGGTCGATGCGAAACAGCAGTTCCTGGCTCCGGATCTGAAGCCGCTCCCATGAAAACATACCCGCGCTGACAAAGGTTATTGCCAGCGCCGCGTCTTACTTCCGCATGAGTCTCTTCAGCGTCGGCTCAATGGCCTCGGCCATCATGTGTTGTCCGGTCGTGTCGGGATGCAACGCTTTCGCATGCCAGGGTAAGCGCGGATCGTAGAAGATCGAGGTGTCCAACTCACCGTTCTTGTAGAACACACGGCCAACGTCGATGTATGTCACGCGAGTATCGTGAGCGTACGACGCAGCGAGCAGCTGATTCACACGCCGGTCCGCTTGTGTTTTCGCCGCGGAGATGTCGCTCGGGAGCAGACCGATCAAAAGCACATGGGTCGCGGGAAGCTGTTGTTCGAGTTCGGCCACGATGGCATCGACGCCGGCTTTCGTTTGTTCTGCTGTGCCGCCTTTCGCTGTGTCATTCGTTCCGATCAATACCAACGCAACGCGCGGCTTCAATCCCGATAACTCGCCGTGCCTTAAGCGCCACAGCACGTTCGAAGTCGTATCGCCGCTGTATCCGAGGTTCACCGCTTTGCGAGGCTGGTAGAGCTCATTCCACGTGGGCTGAAAGCTTTCGTCGGGCGGATTCGCCTTCTCGTAATTTTGAGTGATGGAATCGCCGATCAGCACGAGCTCCGCATCCGAGTGCTCGTGCAATGACTTGAGAATGGCGTCGTGCCGTTCAGCCCACCAGGATTCGCTCAAACGATCTTCCGACGCAGGCACATCGGCACTGCCCGCCAGTACGACGACTGGCCGCGCGAGTGACATAAGGACCAGTACAGCTGAACGATTCATCGTTTTTCGGTCAGTGATTCTGCGTCCGTGAGTTAGTGGAATATCTGTAAGCGAGCACCGGAAAGTTACCGAGTCGAACTCGCGGGCTAGTCTACTTCGTGTGCGCGCGAGAATGAGTGCGGCTCTTGATGGCCGTCGACCCACGACCGAAGCATCCGCAAAGCGTGCATTGCTTGCTGATTTTGCGCAGCAATTCGCAAATCCGGCAGGCACTTCGCCGCAACGCTCAGGTCTGAGTATTCGTGACCGATCCAGATGCCAAGCGCGCGAGTCTCGGGCTCGCTGCGTCCAGCATCTAGCCACTGTGCTTCATTAGAACCCCGAGACCTCGTTGGGAGAAATCTTTGTCGGAGTTGCGAGCCCCCAAACGCGCCGTCGGGCGCATTTGGACCATCACTGCTGCGTGTATTGCATCGATGCTTCTGTTGGCAATCGTTCTTACGGTGCGCCACCAGTCTGCGACTCGGCCCGCGGTTCTCAAGGACGAAGCGGTTCACGTCAAGGAGTTGGCGGCCTACCCGAAGGACAGCAAGGTCAAGGTTCGCGGCATCGTGACGTTCAAAGACACGGCCGAAGACTCAATTTACATCCAAGACGACACCGGCACCGCGCGCATTTACTTCTGGAACCGTTGGAAGGGTAAAGCACCCGATCTGCCCGAAGCCGGTGAGCTCATCGAGATCGAAGGGGTTACGGCTGTCGACTTTCAACGGGGTTTCACGGGGTTTGCCGATCCGACGCTGAGACGACTCGGGACAGCACCGCTGCCGCTGTTGAACATCAAACCCGAGGAGATCTTCCGTCAGGACTTCGGTACCGCGCGCGTCGAAGTGAGTGGCGTGGTCAGCGAGATCGAAACTGAATCACACGCGATTCACGTCAAACTGGCGGGCGCGCGGCAGATCGAGGCCGTGTTCCATGATGTCGACGGCATCGATATCAAACAACTCATCGATGCTCGAGTTCGCGTGCGCGGCGTGCTCACGATCCTCACCAATCAATCCAGTGCCGTGCTTGCGCGATTGCTCGCCCGGGGCGCCGCAGACATCAGCATCGATGAGCCCGCACCGCTCGTGCCGCCCAACGTTCCGTCTTTGCGTGCTTTCGTGGCCGATTCCAAATGGCTCGCCGATTCGCATCGGGTGGTCATACGTGGACGGATCGCGGCGAAGGGCGCTGGCAAGGCTTTGGTGCTCGAGCAAGACGGATTCGTCGTGCCGATCGAGCCGAGTGCTCCGGTGCAGTTTGCCGAGGGACAATGGGTCGCGGCCGCAGGTTGGCCGGCTCAAACGCGATATACAACGTGGTTGCGCAGTGCGAGCGTGCGTGCGCTGGCACGAGGCGAGATCCCTACAGCGGATGCATCGCCGCAAGATGCGGCACTCACGGACATCGCAAAAATTCGCGCGCTGAAATCGGACGATGCGGCCCGCTCGCTGCCGGTCAAAGTGCAGGGTGTCGTCACGATGGTCGATGAGAAGCAGGGTTTCTTCTTCATCGAAAACGATCACGTGGGCATCTTCGTGGATGGGTTCCTGCAGTCTATGGTGCCGCTGACTTTAGGCGAACTCATCGCAATCGATGGCATTAGTGCACGTGGCGCATTCGCACCGATCATCGCGCATCCTCACTTCCGCGTATTGGAGAAGGTGGGACTCCCATCCCCACGGCCCGTCGAACCGGAGCTTGCGAATGCAGGTGGGCAGGACTCGCAATGGGTTGAGCTAGAGGGCACGGCAAGACGCATCAAATCAGACCACGATGTAATCGGGTTGGGTCTCACCACCGCTGCCGGCAGCGTGCAACTGGAATTCTTCAAGGGCGCTACGCCCGAGTCGCTGAGGAAATACGAGAACGCGCGCATTCGGGCACGCGGTGTGTTTGCCACTTCATTTACTCAATCGGGGCAGCTCGCGGGGCTACGCATTCTCGTTTACTCGCCGGACTACGTGCAGATATTGGATGCAGCGCCGGGTGATCCTTTCTCGCTGCCCATACGCGGCATCAGTGATTTACTGCGTTTCTCTGCAGATGCGCAACGCACGGCACTGGCGCGCGTGCGCGGCACCGTCACGCTGCGGGACCGCGATCGGCTCGCCATTCAAGACGAAGCCGGTGGCACGTTGGTGCAAGGTGAGTTCGGGGACGCGCAGGTGGGCGATGTTGTCGATGTCGTCGGATATCCGCGTCCCAGCGATCGCGGCCCGGTGCTCACCGATGCCGTGGTCAGGAAGTCTGCCGAGCGTTCGACGCTGATGCCTGAGCGCGCGACCGTGGAAGACATCATGAAAGGTGGATTGACCAACAAGCTCATTCACATCGAAGGCAAATTGCTCAGTCACGCAGCCAATGCCGATGAGAACGTGTTCGTCGTGCGAGCAGGACAACGTACCTTCAGCGCTCAACTCGCACGCAAGGGCGTGATCAGCGATTTGCGCGAGGGCAGCACGCTTGCGTTGACAGGCGTTTGCCTCGTCGAACTCGGCCGTCCGCTCGATGGCGATATCGGCAACGTTCCGGTGTCGTTTCGGCTGATTCTGCGCTCCACGGACGATATCGACATTCTGCATCAAGCCTCATGGTGGACCCTGACGCGTACACTGCCGGTGCTCGGCTTGCTTGCGCTGTCGGTGTGTTTGTCGATGGTGTGGGTGTTCATGTTGCGTCGTCGGGTGCGCAGCCAAACCGTTGCGCTCGCCAAGCAAGGCAAGTTCCTGCGGCAGATCATCGATACGACGCCGAGTCTGATCTTCGTTCGAGATCGCGAGGGGCGTTATACGCTCGTCAATAAGGCGACCGCGGACGTGCACGCGCGGGGCGAAGAGGAAATGATCGGGCACACCGATTCTGAGTTGGGCACCAATCCGCTACTCGTGACGGAATGCTGCTGCGATGACATCGAGGTGATGGATTCGCAACAGGAAAAGATCATCGAAGAAGATTCGTACGTGGATGCGAATGGCAACACGCGCTGGCTCGCGGCGACCAAGCGCCCGATCGTCGAGGATGATGGCGCTACGGATCACGTTCTGGTCGTGGCCAACGATGTGACTGCACGAAAGTTGGCGGAAGAAGAGCTCAAGCGCGCGCGTGAGGCGGCTGAATCGGCGAACGCAGCGAAGAGCGAGTTCTTGGCCAACATGAGCCACGAAATCCGCACGCCGCTGAACGGCATCATCGGCATGAGCGAGCTGTGCTTGGATACCCATCTGAGCCCGGAGCAGCGTGATTACTTGGAAACGGTGAAATCTTCAGGCGATTCGTTGCTGACCGTCATTAACGACATTTTGGATTTCTCGAAGATCGAGGCAGGCAAGTTAGATCTCGATCGCGTCGAGTTCTCGATTCGCGAGACAGTCGAGGCGGCGCTCAAGACGGTGGCAATCAGAGCGCACGGCAAGAAGCTGGAACTCTTGTGCGATGTGGCTGGTGACGTGCCTGAGATCGCGGTCGGCGATGGGATGCGAGTACGTCAGGTCATCCTCAATCTGCTGTCGAATGCGATCAAGTTCACCGAGGCAGGTGAGGTCAGCCTCGCTGCGAAGGTACTTGAGACGCAAGGTAACGAGTGCGTCGTGCAGTTCACCGTTTCGGACACGGGCATTGGTATCGCGCCGGAAAAGCAGCAGCTCATCTTCGATCCGTTTGCGCAGGCAGATAGTTCGACGACTAGAAAATACGGCGGCACAGGACTTGGGTTGACGATCTGCAGCCGACTGGTCGAGATGATGCAGGGCCGAATGTGGGTGGACAGCGAAGTAGGCAAGGGCAGCCGCTTCCACTTCACCGTTCGCGTGGCGCTAGCGAGTGCCGCCGCGAACATGCCGCGTATCGATATGGAATTGTTGCGAGGCCGTCGCGTGCTCATCGTCGATGACAATCGTACGAATCTGCGCATCCTCGAAGAGATGATGCGCCGCTGGGATATGCATGCGGATTCAGCGGAGAGCGTCGCGAATGCATGGTCTCGAATCGAGTGGGCCTCGCTCAACGGACTCGACTATGACCTTCTGCTGACGGACGT
>DASTSB010000418.1:0-30954 GCA_035760885.1 Steroidobacteraceae bacterium
CGGTCAATCGCCGCGATCGACGGCGGTGCGGACGAGTCTTCTGCGGTCCTCGAGTAAACTGTCGCTTTGGTAACGGTGCTCATCGCTCTTTGCAGTTGTGCCAAGTGCGAACGCGTCAGCGCGCCCGAACTCGTGCGATGGAGGCAGTATGCGTAGGGGGTCTGAGAGCAGGCGTGATTGTGCTCACAGAACCCCGGCAGGGTTTACATAAAGAGAACCAGTTCACAGAAAATGCCGTTTCTAGTGCTCGCAACACACGGATTCTGACCGCACTTGCCCATGCCTGCCTCCCTTCAGCGCACTTCTCGAACCCTCATCGATGCCGCTTTTGGCACCTACGCTGCCCTGCTATTCGCGATCTTGGGCACCATCGCCGTCATCCTCGTCATGCTGCCCATCGGGCTTGCAGCGAGGCGTCAGGTGGCTCACTTCACCGCACGCACATTCTTTGTCCTCTGTGGTGTGAAAGTCGTGCTACACAACGCGGAAAGGCTGCCTGAGGGTGCATGCGTGGTCGTCGCGAATCACGCCAGCTACCTTGACGGCGTTGTAATGAAAGCTGCCCTGCCAGCACGCTTTAGTTTCGTCATCAAGAGCGAGATGTCGAAGGTGCCGATCGCTGCCCTGCTCCTGCGCCGCATCGGATCGGAGTTTGTCGATCGCTTCAATCGCCACGCTGGCGGAATGGCCGCGCGACGATTAATGAAAGCGGCAGAATCGGGTCAGGCGCTCGCGTTCTTCCCTGAAGGCACGTTCGTGGCCGAACCGGGGCTCGGGAAATTTCATACCGGCGCGTTTGCGATCGCGGCACGTACACACCTTCCGGTGGTCCCGATGGCGATCATGGGCACTCGGCACATGTTGCCGTGCGATCGTTTGCTGCCACGCTTCGGTTCGATTCACATTCATGTAACGGAATCGATCGCTGCGACCGATGACACGAGCCCAAGCGCCGTCGCCCGTGTACGCGACCAAGCACGCCGGGCGATTCTCTCGGCATTGAATGAACCGGATCGCGAAGACGCCGACCACATCGCGGCCCTCGCGGTTCGAAAAGGCTAGCTGCATACATTTCGTGACAGCCGCGAAAACCAGTGTCGTGACGCACACGCATTGAATATGCTCTGGGCTCGCCCCATTTCGGCTGGGCTAGACACGCCACCTCTGACGACGCGCAAGTCAATCGATGACGAGCCCGATACGCTCGCAAGATCAGCAGGACACATCATGACGCAAGACGTTTTCATTCTTTCCGCACGTCGCACCCCCATCGGTGCATTCCAAGGCGCGCTTGCTCCTCTCTCGGCTCCGCAGCTCGGAGCCATCGCAGCGCAGGCTGCAATCAAAGATGCGAACGTGAGCGGCGACTCGCTCGATGAAGCCATCTTTGGGTGCGTGTTGAGCGCGGGGCTCGGTCAAGCTCCCGCCCGCCAAGCTGCACTGGGTGCCCAAGTACCGCAGCGCGTGCCGGCCACCACGATCAACAAAATGTGCGGGTCGGGAATGAAAGCCATCATGCTCGGCAGCGACCAGCTCCGTGCCGGGTCGGCGCAATTGGTACTCGCAGGCGGGCTGGAATCGATGACGAACGCGCCTTACTTGCTACCGAAAGCGCGCGCAGGATTGCGTATGGGCCATGCGGAGTTGCTCGATCACATGTTCTTCGATGGACTGCAGAATCCGTACGACAAGCAACTCATGGGTTATTTCGCCGACGCCACCGCAAAGAAATACGCGTTCACGCGCGAACAGCAGGATGCGTACGCCGCGGAATCGGTTCGTCGTGCGTTGGCCGCCGTTGAAGCTGGAGCATTCGAGCAGGAGATCGCCGCCGCGACCGTCAAAGATCGCAAGGGCGAGCGCGTGATTAGTAAGGATGAAACTCCGTTCACCTGCGACATCGCCAAAATCCCGACGTTGAAACCGGCATTCAACAAGGATGGAACGGTGACTGCAGCAAGTTCTTCTTCGATTTCGGACGGCGCCGCTGCACTGGTGCTCGCGAGTTCGGATGCAGTTCGAACTCATCAGCTAAAACCCATCGCACGCATCGCGGGGTATGCATCTTTCGCCCAAGCTCCGGAGTGGTTCACGACGGCTCCCGTCGGGGCGATCAAGAGCGTGATGGAAAAAACCGGCTGGAAACTCGATCAAATCGATCTGTTCGAAGTGAATGAAGCATTCGCGTGCGTCGCTATGGCCGCCATTCACGACCTGCGGCTCGATCCCGCGAAGGTGAACATCAATGGCGGAGCATGCGCCTTAGGTCATCCGATCGGCGCAACGGGCGCCCGTATCGTGACCACGTTGATTCACTCGCTGAAGCGAACGGGCGGTAAACGCGGTATCGCCGCGCTGTGCATCGGTGGCGGCGAAGGCACGGCGCTCGCGCTTGAAGTCCTATAACGGAAGAGCAACACAAGGAGCACAAAGAAAGACATAGAGCACAAGACTGTATCGGACGATATCTCACTACTTTTCCGTTATGTGATCTTTGTGGCTCTTTGTGCTCTCTGTGTCCGTCCCTCTGCTTTTTTGCTTAAACGGAAATCGGGGTCTCCGGAGAGATCCCCGCCACTTCATAGCCGCGTTTGAAGTCGCGGACGTGCTTCGACATCCACCGCCGCGCTTCTTCGGCATTGCGATCGCGAACCGACGCGATGATTTTGCGTTGCGCATCGCCGATGCGAGTTCGCGCCTGCGGCACCATATCGATCATTCGTGCGAGCGACGTACCGAGTGCTTGAGTCAAAGAATGCTTCGCCAGCACTAACACTTGGTTGCGAGCAGCGGCACCCATCGCTTCGAAGAATGCGGCAACCAACTCCACGGCGTTAGGATCACCGGGCGGTGAGTTGACGAACGCATCGCTCGCCTTCTGCAACGCTTCCAGATCGCTTGCCGTCCTTCTCGCAGCCGCCAACGCCGCGACCTCAGGCTCGATCACCATCATCGCTTCCCACACGTCGACGAAGCGCACGTCATGCAGCACCAATGCGTGGCGCATGCCGGAGCCAAACTTTTCGAGCTCAGGCCGACTCACCACCATGCGTTTCGATCCGCGGCGACGAGCGACCAGTCCGGCGCTTTCAAGCTGACGCAATGCTTCGCGGACCGTCGAGCGATGCACTTCGAATTGTTCGGCGAGATCGTTCTCGGGAGGCAGCAAGTCCCCGCCCCGCAACTCGCGCGCCAAAATCTTGGCCTCGATTGCGCTCGACACACGTGTATACGCAGGCTCGCGCTCGACCGGCTCGAATAACCGCGGAGCTGCTTCGAATAGCGGCGGCGCGCTCCGCCGCGCAGCCGTGCGGCGCTGCGACGAAGTAGGCGATTTGGATACAGACTTGGGGCGCATTTGACTCTCGGTCGGATTGTCGGACAATGGGACAACTTTCTCAACCCCGCACGGGTGAGCCGCATGGAAGATTTCGATTTCGGATTGGGCGAAGACATCGACACACTGCGCGCCACCGTTGCCGACTTTGCGCAGCAGCGCATCGCACCCATGGCTGCACAGATCGATCGCGACAATCGCTTTCCGCGCGAGTTGTGGCCCGAGATGGGCGAGCTTGGATTGCTCGGCATCACCGTGGACGAATCATTGGGCGGATCCGGTATGGGCTATCTCGCCCACGTGGTGGCGATGGAGGAAATCAGCCGCGCTTCGGCCTCGGTCGGTCTTTCGTATGGCGCGCATTCCAATCTGTGCGTGAATCAACTGCGTCGCTGGGGAACCGCCGAACAGAAGGCACGTTACCTGCCCAAGTTGATTTCGGGCGAGCACGTAGGAGCGTTAGCGATGAGCGAGCCCGGTGCGGGCTCTGACGTTGTCGGCATGCGAACTCGCGCGGAACGGCAAGACGATGCGTACGTTCTCAACGGCAACAAGATGTGGATTACGAATGGGCCGGAGGCCGATGTTCTCGTCGTCTATGCCACGATCGATCCGCAACTCAGCGCGCGCGGCATCACTGCATTCATCATCGAGCGCGGTATGGCAGGCTTCAGCACCGCGCAGAAGCTGGACAAGTTAGGCATGCGCGGATCCGACACGTGCGAATTGGTGTTCGAGAACTGCCGCGTGCCGGCAAGCCAAGTACTTCATCGTGAAGGCATGGGTGCGGAAGTATTGATGAGCGGCTTGGATTACGAGCGAGTGGTACTCGCTGGTGGCCCGCTGGGAATCATGCGCGCTTGCATGGACACCGTTCTGCCCTACTTGCACGAACGCAAACAATTCGGCCGACCGATCGGCACGTTCCAGCTCATGCAGGCGAAGGTTGCCGATATGTACACCGGCATGAATGCCTGCCGCGCCTACGTGTACTCAGTGGCGCATGCATGCGATCGCGGGCGCATCACGCGATTCGATGCTGCCGGGTGCATTTTGCAGGCCTCGGAGCGCGCAACATGGATGGCGCTGCAAGCAATTCAGTCGCTGGGCGGCAATGGCTACATCAACGATTATGCGACCGGCCGCTTGCTGCGCGATGCGAAACTCTACGAGATCGGCGCTGGCACTAGCGAGATTCGCCGCATGTTGATCGGCAGAGAAATCTTCGAGGCGACCGCATGATCGAATCGCGTATCGATCCGAGCTCTGAGAGCTTTCACACCAACGCATCGTACATGCGAGCGTTGGCGGACGAACTCAAGCAACGGCTTGAACTGGCATCGCTGGGCGGCGGCGAGGACGCACGCAAGAAACACGCCTCTCGCGGTAAGTTGCTACCCCGCGATCGCATCGCCACGTTACTGGATCCTGGTAGTCCCTTCTTGGAGCTCTCGCCGCTCGCCGCGGATGGAATGTACGACGGCGGAGCACCTGGCGCCGGCATTCTCACCGGGATTGGCCGCATTCACGGGCGGGACGTCGTTGTAGTCGCGAACGATGCCACCGTGAAGGGCGGCACGTATTTCCCAATGACGGTCAAGAAACACCTCAGAGCGCAGGAAATCGCGGCAGAGAATTGCCTGCCGTGTATCTATCTCGTGGACTCGGGTGGCGCATTCTTGCCGTTGCAAGACGAAGTATTTCCAGACCGCGATCACTTCGGTCGCATCTTCTTCAATCAAGCGCGGCTCTCAGCGGCTGGGATCACGCAGCTCGCAGTCGTGATGGGCTCGTGCACCGCGGGGGGAGCGTATGTGCCGGCGATGTGCGATGAAGCCATCATCGTCAAGAAGCAAGGCACGATTTTTCTCGGCGGACCGCCGCTCGTTCGCGCGGCAACGGGCGAAGTGGTCGATGCAGAATCGCTCGGCGGAGGCGATGTCCATACGCGCATCTCGGGTGTCGCCGATCATCTCGCCGAGAACGATGCAGATGCCTTGGCCATCGCTCGCGAAGCCGTGCGGCAATTCGCAGCACCTCGAGCGCCTTGGCTCAATCGGGTGGAGCCGCGACCGCCCGCTTACGATCCCCAAGAACTCTACGGAATCATTCCGCGCGACACCCGCTACCCTTATGACGTTCGCGAAATCATCGCGCGGTTCGTCGATGGCTCTGAGTTTCACGAGTTCAAAGCGCTCTACGGCAAAACATTGGTATGCGGGTTCGCGCACTTGGATGGCTATCCGATCGCAATCGTCGCGAACAACGGAATCCTGTTTTCCGAGTCGGCAGTGAAGGGCGCCCACTTCATCCAACTCGCAAATCGACGCGGCGTACCGCTCGTATTCCTGCAGAACATCACCGGATTCATGGTCGGTAAAAAGTTCGAGCACGGCGGCATTGCGAAGGACGGCGCAAAGATGGTCAATGCAGTCGCTTGTTCGCGCGTGCCGAAATACACGGTGATCATCGGCGGCTCATTCGGTGCGGGGAATTACGCTATGTGTGGGCGGGCCTATTCGCCGCGATTCATGTGGACTTGGCCGAATGCGCGCATCTCCGTGATGGGTGGCGAACAAGCAGCGCAAGTGCTCGCGACCGTGCGCGGCGACGGATATAAAGCGCGTGGCGAGTCATGGGCCGAGGCCGACAAGCAGACTTTCGTCGAGGAGATCCGCTCGCAGTACGAAGCCCAAGGGAATCCTTACTATGCGACTGCGCGATTGTGGGATGACGGCGTCATCGATCCCGTGGATACGCGACGCGTGTTGTCGCAAGCGATCGGAGCTGCGATGAATGGCCCAGAACCTGCCGACGAGCGTTACGGCGTTTTCCGGATGTAGAGAGAAAACATGCTCACTCAAAGCATCGACGCTCGCGGGGTTGCGACCCTGACGCTGAATCGACCCGAGAAGCACAACGCACTCGACGGGCCAACGATCGCCGAACTGCATGCCGCGCTGCACTCGCTTCGACAGCGCGCCGATCTTCGAGTCGTTGTTCTGACCGGCGCCGGCCAGAGTTTTTGCGCGGGCGCGGATCTTGTGCACATGCGATCCATGCTCGGTGCTTCCGAAGCTGAAAATCGAGAAGATGCGCGAGCATTAGCGGACTGCCTGCGGCTGCTCAATGAATTTGACCGGCCTGTGATCGCAAAGGTGAATGGCAACACCTTCGGCGGTGGCATTGGATTGATCTCATGTGCAGACGTTGCCATCGCGGTCGACACGGCCCAGTTCGCGCTGAGCGAAGTCCGCTTGGGTCTGGTGCCCGCGACCATTTCCCCTTACGTCGTCGCCGCGATGGGTGCAAGGCAATCGCGTAGATGGTTCATAACTGGTGAAACCTTCGATGCCGAGACTGCGCGAGCGATCGGCTTGGTGCACATCGTGTCCGCGCCTGCCCAACTGGATCAGATCTTGGAACAACAGATCCAATTGATCCTGCGCGCTGGACCAACCGCAGCGAAGGAAGCGAAGCGTCTGGTGCGCGCGGTCCAAGGAAACTTCGATTTCGATGCCCTGGTCGCGAGTACTGCGGAACTTCTTGCTCGGCTGCGCGTGAGCCAAGAAGGACTGGAAGGTGTCAGCGCGTTTCTGGAGCGCCGCAAACCGTCTTGGACCCAGCGCTAGTTTTGTCCATGGCATTTGAAGCCGCTAACATCCGCCGCTCGCTTTAAGCTCACACATGCAGCTCCAAGACAAACTCGCGGTCATCACCGGTAGCGGGCGCGGCATCGGCCGCGCGATGGCCCTCGCCTTCGCCGCCAAGAAATGCAATCTGATGCTGCTCGACCTCAACACGCAGGACCTCGAGCGCACACGATCGGAATGCGAGGAACTCGGTGTTCGGGTCTTGACGGCGCATTGCAACGTAGCAGAAGAGCACTCGATCGCAGCCGCGATCGATACAGCCATCGAAGAGTTCGAACGGCTGGATGTGATGATCAACAATGCCGGCATCACCCGCGATGCGCTTCTCGTCAAAGCGAAAGACAGCACGGTGTTGGACCGTATGAGCGTCGACCAATGGCGTAGCGTCATTGACGTGAACCTCACCGGCGTATTCCTGGGCGGCCGCGAAGCCGCCACGCGCATGATTCAGGCTGGAAACGGCGGGGTCATCATCAATGTATCCAGCATCTCGCGCGCAGGAAATGCAGGACAGACCAACTACTCGGCGGCGAAAGCCGGAGTGGATGCAATGACCGTCGTATGGGCGAAGGAACTCGCTCGTTACGGCATTCGCACCGGCGCCATCGCGCCTGGCTTCACGAGAACTGAGATTCTCGATGCAATGAAGCCGGAGATGATCGGACGCGCGCTTGCAGCAGCTCCGCTGAAGCGGATGGCCGAGCCCGCTGAGATTGCCCAGGCTGCGATCTTTATTGCGGAGAACGACTACTTTTCCGGTCGCATCATCGAAGTGGACGGCGCTCAGCGCTTGTGAGGAGGGGTTAGAACCTATCTCAGAATCCCTTGTGGCCGCGACGGAGACAGCCGCATTCGATCGACTTGGGTTCAGGACTAGGCGCGGCGAGCGCCCCACATCGATGTACTTAACCTTGCATACTAAAGTGGAGAGCAACAACGTCATGAACCCAGCTCGACCGAATGTGGCTGTTCCGTCCCATTCAATGATCACTACTTACACGGGTTGCCGCTCGGATGGCCGGCGAGAAACGATCGCGTCTTGCCCGAAGTCCCGCTTCGAGCGGCGCCACGATCGTTTCTCGTCGATCCATCAGAGCGACAACGCGGCTCACAAGCGATTTTGAGACAGGTTCTATGCAACTCAGCGACATCAAAGCGGTGATAACGGGCGGCGCATCGGGCTTGGGGCACGCCGTCGCGCAGAGGCTCGTAGGTCATGGCGCCCAGGTCGCGCTGCTCGATGTGAATGAAGAACACGGCGAAGCGACAGCGCGGGAACTCGGCCGCTTTGCTCACTTCGTGCGTGTCGATGTGACCGATGAGGGCGCCGTGAATGCGGCCGTTAGCGAAGCTGCCCAAATGATGGGCGGCATCAACCTCGCCGTGAATTGCGCAGGGGTCGCTTGGCCGCGGCGCCTCATCAATAAAGAAGGGCCGATGCCCGGCGACTTTTTTCGCAAAGTCATCGAAATCAACTTGATCGGCACCTTGCTGGTCACCAAAGCTGCCGTCGAAGCCATGCAGAAGAACGCGCCGAATGCAGAAGGCGAACGCGGCGTGATCGTAATGACTGCATCGGTTGCCGCCTTCGATGGCCAGATCGGACAAGTCGCCTACTCTGCCTCCAAAGGCGGTGTAGTCGGAATGACGTTGCCCATGGCGCGCGATCTTGCATCGAGCGGCATTCGAGTGATGACGATCGCGCCGGGCATCTTTAAAACGCCCATGATGGCCTCGCTTCCCCAAGAGGCGCAGGACTCCTTGGGCAAACAAGTGCCCTTCCCTCCGCGGCTCGGCCGCCCCGAAGAATACGCCGCGCTCGTTGCTCACATCTGCGAGAACTCGATGCTCAATGGCGAATGCATTCGGTTGGATGGTGCAATCCGCATGGCTCCTCGGTAGAGGCACACCACGCGCGTTGAATCTATAATGCCCTGCGCCGTTCACGCCTCACTTCATCACCTCCTCACTTCGTTGCAATGACTGACCGCGAAATCATGCAATACGACGCCGTGATCGTCGGCGGCGGTCCGGCCGGATTGGCATGCGCCATTCGTCTCAAGCAACAGTGCAGCGAGATGAACATCTGCGTATTGGAGAAAGGCTCGGCAATCGGAGCGCATTCCATTTCGGGAGCCGTACTCGAGCCCGGCCCACTCGACAAACTATTGCCGAACTGGCGAACCGAATATTCGGGAATGAAAGTGCCGGCGGCTTCCGACGATGTGCGTCTGATGACGTCAACCGGTTCCTTCAAGTTGCCAGATTGGGCAGTACGTCTATCGCCCATGAACAATCATGGCAACTTCATCATCTCGCTTGGTCAACTCACGCCTTGGTTGGCGCAACAAGCCGAGCAGCTCGGCGTTGAGGTGTTTCCGGGGTTCGCAGCTGCCGAGGCAGTATTCGATGAGGCAGGTGCGGTCAAAGGTGTGCGAACCGGCGACATGGGCTTGAACAAAGACGGCACGCCGGGTCCGAACTACACGGCAGGCGTGGAGATCCATGCTCGAATCACGATCCTCGCCGAAGGTTCACGCGGCTCCGTTACCAAGCAACTCACCAATAAGTTCAATCTTCGCGATGGCGTTGATCCGCCGACGTTCGGACTCGGTTTCAAAGAACTCTGGCAGTTGCCGCCTGGCCGCGTGCAGCCGGGCCGAATCGAACATGCATTCGGCTGGCCTCTAGACACCAACACGTACGGCGGCAGTTTCGTCTATCACCTCGACAATGACCGTGTGTACGTCGGCTACGTGGTCGGCCTGAATTACGAGGATCCGCGGCTAAAGTTGTTCGAAGTGTTTCAACAGTTCAAGCATCATCCGCGAGTGAAAGCGCTGCTCGAGGGCGGCGAGATTCTTTCTGCGGGCGCGCGCACGATCAATGCAGGCGGGTACCAATCTTTACCCAAGCTCGACATGCCTGGGGCGATGTTGATCGGCGATACCGCCGGTACGCTGAACGTATTCAAGATCAAAGGCATTCATCAAGCGATTCGTAGCGGAGTTCTCGCTGCCGAGCACGTTGTCGAAAAAGGCGAAGCCCAAGGGTTCGATGCTCGTTGGCGCGCATCCGAAGGGCACGCCGAGCTGCGCATGGTTCGCAACTTCAAACCTGCATTCAAACAAGGTTTGTATTTCGCCATGGCCAACGCAGGACTCGAGTCGCTGCTCAAAGGTCGAACCCCTTGGACATTGCGCAATCACGCAGACTGGTCTGCACTGAAGAAGTTGGACGAATACACCTCGCCCGATCGTCATTGGGTCGATCGAACGTTGACACCGCGCGATCGTGTAGCGTCTGTATTCTTCGCCGGCAATGTTCACGACGAATCGCAACCCGTGCATTTGAAAGTGCATGACACCTCGATCTGTATCAATCGGTGCACGGTCGAATACGGCAACCCTTGCGAGAGATTTTGCCCGGCGGGCGTCTACGAAATGGTTGACGATGGCGCCGGAGGCAAGCGACTGCAAATCAACGCGGCCAATTGCGTGCATTGCAAGGCCTGCGACATCAAAGATCCGTACGAGATCATCACTTGGACGACGCCCGAAGGCGGATCCGGCCCCAACTACCAGAACCTATAAGATCCATCGCTTGACGCCGCCCACCGCTTCTTCATTACTCGATCTGTACAACGCCGAATGCGCTCGATTGGGCTATCAGACCGATCCGGCACAGCTGCACGTCGTGGGACTGCTCGAGGATCTGCGCACTCGCTTGTGCAAGCCTGCGCCGAGGCGCTTGCTGCAGGGTCTGCTTGCACGCAAGCCTTATCGAGATCTCGAGCGCGGCGTTTACATCTGGGGTGGAGTCGGCCGCGGCAAAACCTGGATCGCCGATCTGTTCTTTCAGAGCCTGCCTTTCAAGGATAAGCAGCGCAGCCACTTCCATCGTTTCATGCAGTTTGTGCATGACGAATTGAAGAAGCACGCAGACCGCGCCGATCCGCTGGAACTCGTAGCCGACAAAGTCGCCAAACGCGCGCGCGTGCTGTGCTTCGATGAGCTCTTCGTATCCGACATCGCCGATGCGATGCTGCTCGGCAATTTATTTCGTGGCCTATTCGATCGCGGTGTGAGCTTGGTCGCCACATCCAACGTGCCGCCCGATCTGCTCTACAAAGATGGGCTGCAACGCGCTCGCTTCCTACCGGCGATCAAACTGCTCAAGGAGCACACAACAGTGGTGCACTTGGACAGCCCCACCGATTATCGATTCCGCACGCTGCAACGAGCGGCCACGTGGTTCGATTCCAAAAACCCAGCGACGAATGCGCAACTCGAGTCGCTGTTTACCGAAGTCGCAAGCGAAGTGGGCGTACCTGATAAAACGTTGACGCTGAATCATCGCCGCCTCCATGCGAAGCGACAGGCGGAGGACGTGATCTGGTTTACGTTTGCAGAATTGTGCGATGGCCCGCGCGGACAAGCGGACTACATCGAACTCGCACGCTGCTATCACACCGTATTCCTAACCGATGTCCCCGTTCTGGACGCGCAAAAAGAAAACCAGGCGCGCAGGTTCATCTCCTTAGTAGATGAGTTCTACGACCGAGCCGTGAACTTGATCGTGTCGGCCGCGAGTACGCCGACCGAGATTTACAAGGGCAATAAGCTCAAGTTCGAGTTCGAACGCACTCAGAGTCGGTTGATCGAAATGCAGTCTCAGGAATATCTCGCTCGCGAGCATGCCGGCTGACGTCGACGCGTACGAGAGATCAGGAAGATGAAGATCAGAGTTTCACACGGAGGACACGGAGTTCGAATCAGTGTGTGCCCCCGCTACGCGTATGCGTTGGGAAGTGTGAGCTCACGGGGGAGCGCCGGGAACACGGCGGTAAGGGATCGAGTCTTGCTAGTCCCTAGTCAGTAGTCAGTTGTCATCCACCCGTGAACACCTACTTGGCCGTGGACGCCTCAGCTGGCATTGGCGCGCCGCGAACGCTTGCTGCCACGCCAAGCAACTCCGAGCTGATCTTCAAACCTGCTTCTTGAGCCGCGGGTAAAGAGACATCGAAGCGCACGCGACGATCGATGAGGACGAAGCTTATCGTTGCGCCCACATCCAAGCCGTGGGAATCATCCGTGACCACGAGGATCGGCTTACCTTCCAAGGCGCGCGTGACGGCGAATAAGTCGCCATCGAATTCCGAGCCGACGTATAAAACCTGTGAATCCAGCGCTTGACTGGCAGATCGCACGAGCTTTACGCGCGCTTGGCGATCTTTGATTGTTCGGCCCTCCAGAACGCGCTGCAGCTCGCTCGACACGCGATTGGATCCAAGTACCGCGATCGTGAAGAAGTGGCTCTTGACGTTGTCTCGTGGCCATTCCACATAGCCGGTAAACCGATACAGAAAGGCAGCCTTGACGGCGGTCTCTTGATACAGATCAGCACTTCGCGCGGGGATCATGGCGACGAAGAACGCCACCACAAGCCACTTCGAAAATCGACTGTGCTCTACGCGTGACACGCCGAACGCGCCTTAAAACTTCCAATCGGCGCGCAGATATGCGGAACGTCGCAGCTCCTTGCGTTCCGCTAACGTGCCCGTCTCGGGGTGTCGATCGTCGAGCAAGTTGAACCCGGCGACCGCCAGATCGAGATGATCTGAGACATGCCAACCCACGCGTGCATCGAGACCTACGTAGCTACTGACTTCCGGGTCAGGCAACTCATCGATGGCTCGCAACGAGACATCGAATTCGACACGCGGCGTCAGATTCATGCTCGAGCGCAAAAAGATTTGATGCTTCGGATCATCACCGGCGTGCTGATACAGGACCAGTGGAAACGCATTTGCATCTTGCTCGAGGTGCTTCTCCAACCAACTGAAGCCAGGACTCAGACGCCACCAATCGAGTACTTGCCAGTCGGCCCATGCTTCCAGTCCATACGTGTGGCCATGCATCGCATTGTCGAACTGAAAGTGGCCCGCTGGATTGATCGTCAGCATCCGTAGCTCGTCGTAATCGTTGTAGAATAGTGAAATCGACAGACTCGCGCTCGTCGCCAGCTGCCCGCGATACCCCAGTTCATACGCGAGTAACGTTTCCGACTCGAATTGGTTGGCAGGATCGAGCAAACCGGGCGCCGTCAGCTCTCGATCCAATCGTGCGGGCGTTCTAACCGCACGTGAAACCGCTCCCCAGACCAACGTCGTATCCGAAGCTTGCCAGCCGAGTCGAGCGCTCGGCAGAAACTCGAATCCCGTGTAACTGCTGTATTCGAACTTCGAGCCGATAGTGAGCTTCGTGGAACCGATCCCGATGGTGTCCTGCACGAACGCGTTGCTGAGCTGGACTGTATCGCTTTGCGGATCGAGTACGAAGATATTCAGTCCGTTGACGAATTTGTCGCGGGTCACGCGATGCCCAGCGCCCCACACGACTTGATGGTTGTTCCATCCAAAGCCATGCTGCAGCGAGAGATCGAAGGTTTCGAGCGAATCCAGCACTTGATCGACGTTGCGGTCCACCTCGTCGTAGTACGCCTGGACTTCCAGTTCTGAACCTCTCTGCAAGTGGCGATTCCATCGCGACAGTACGTTGCTGCCGCGGATGTGGCCGCCCTCCAGCGAATTGCGAAACACATCGCCCTGCACGATGAGCGAATCCGCATCGGCCACCCAATCGGAGCGGAAGCCGCCCTGCAATCCATCCCAATCATCGCGAGCATCCTCGCCAGACGCGCTCTTCGATTCGCCACGCTCGAACCCCATCGCGTACACCCTGAATGCACCGCTGTCACCGATCCGGCCGCTGTAGCGCCCGCTGACGCTGCTATCCGCCGTTCCGACCTGCGCGGTCGCAGCTCCACCTTCGGAGTGCCAGGCACTGCGCGTGATGATGTTGATCACGCCGTTCACCGCGTTCGCACCCCACAGCGTGCCACCTGGGCCACTGATGACCTCGATGCGCTCGACATCCTGAAGCAGGAGCTGCTGCTGGTCCCAATAAACACCCGCATGCAATGGCGTATAGACGCTGCGCCCGTCGATGAGCACGAGCAGTTTGTTCGAGGCTTGAAACGTATTGAAGCCGCGCGCGGAAATTGCGTATGACGTCGCATCCAAGCGGGCCACCTCGAGATTTGGGGCAAGGCGCAGCGCTTCGGGCAGAGTTGCTGCACCTGAGCGACGAATTTCCTCTTGCGTGATGACGTAAACGGAAGCCGGCGTGCGGTTGATAGGCTCAGGCCGCTTGAAGACGGAGGTCACTTCAACCTGGCTTAGCTGTTCGATCGATAGCTGGTCGAGGGCCTTCACCGACTGGCCCACCGCATGGTTTGCTGCCGTCAAGATGAGGATCGCAACGAGCCCACGGCTCCGCCCGAAGCCGTTCCATTTCTGTGCCGCTTCCACTATCGACCCCTCTTTTGGCCGCTGGCGAACAGTAGCCGCGCCGCGGATTTCGTTTTGCACCGTGTGGCGAGCGACTCGTTGTGTTTGTTCGTCGCGGCCGAGGGGGACAATGCGGCAGGGTGTAAAAAGTTCCGAGTCGAAGCGATTAGTGGTCTGTGTACGCGGCGGCTGTCTTGCTGCGAACCTCTTCAGCGGTGGCACCCGGCGCCAATTCAATCAATCGAAATGGAGACTTGCGGTCTGGACGAGCAAAAACCGCGAGATCAGTGATCAGCAGATCCACCACGTTCGCGCCCGTGAGCGGCAACTCGCAGCGCTCTTTGAATTTAGGGCTACCGTCCTTGGACGTGTGCTCCATCACCACTACGACGCGTTTGACGCCCGCGACCAGATCCATCGCACCGCCCATCCCCTTCACCATTTTGCCCGGCACCATCCAGTTGGCGAGGTCGCCGTTTTCCGAGACTTCCATCGCGCCGAGCACCGATAGATCGATGTGGCCGCCGCGGATCATTCCGAAACTGTCTGACGAAGAGAAATAAGACGAGATCGGCAGCTCAGTAATCGTTTGCTTGCCCGCGTTGATGAGGTCGGGATCCTCCTCACCTTCGAATGGAAACGGCCCCATGCCGAGCATGCCGTTCTCCGACTGCAAGACGACTTTCAAGTTGGATGGAATGTAGTTCGCCACCAGCGTCGGGATTCCGATGCCAAGATTGACGTAGGACCCATCGCGCAATTCGCGAGCGGCGCGTTGTGCAAGTTGATCGCGGGTCCAGGGCATGGCAAGACTCTAGTCTGAAGGGTGTAGGGTGTAGGGTGTGGGGTGTAGAGATAGAGAGAACAACTATGCGGTGGAGCGCTTGCGGACTGTGCGTTGCTCGATGGCTTTCACGTAGTTCGATCCTTGAATGATCCGCTGCACGAAAATCCCGGGCGTGTGGATTTGATCCGGATCAAGTTCTCCCGGCTGCACCAAATGTTCGACTTCCGCAATGGTGATGCGCCCTGCGGTCGCCATCATCGGATTGAAGTTGCGTGCGGTCTTGCGATAGACGAGATTGCCTTCGGTGTCGCCCTTCCATGCTTTCACGAGCGCAATGTCAGCCGTAAGGCCTGTTTCGAGAATGTAGGTGTCGCCGTTGACGACGCGCTGCTCCTTGCCTTCCGCTACGAGCGTGCCCGCACCCGTCCGCGTATAGAAGCCGAAGATTCCGGCACCGCCCGCGCGAATGCGTTCTGCCAGGGTGCCTTGAGGATTGAATTCGAGCGTGAGTTCGCCTGACAGATATTGCCGCTCGAATTCCTTGTTCTCGCCGACGTACGAAGAAATCATCTTCGCGATCTGCTTGGACTTCAGCAGCAGTCCCAGTCCCCACTCATCGACACCGGCGTTGTTGGAAATGACCGTGAGCCCGCGCACACCGCTGTCGCGCAATGCAATGATGAGATTCTCGGGGATCCCGCAGAGCCCGAAGCCTCCGGACATGACGGTCATGCCGTCGCGAAGAATCCCTTCCAAGGCTGCGCGCGCGTCTGCGTATACCTTCGTCGCCTGCGTCATGTGAGCCCCTCGAACGAGATGCTGCGATTCTACTCACATTGATGCGTTGGTCGTTGCGGGAAATCCGCAGATGGGAAGACCTCCACTGGGAACACGGGGAGCACAGGGGTTGAGCAAAAATTGGAAACGCAATCCGATTCAGATCTCGCCCTCGCCGCCAAGGCTCATCCGAAATTGACGATCTGCCTCTCCCCCAATGTTCCCCGTGCCCCCGTGGATATCTTTTGCTTCAAGCAGCATCCGCATCCGCATCAGGGTCATAACCGAGATTCGGCGACAGCCATCGCTCCGCTTCTTCCAACGAGATCTTCTTGCGAGCCGCATAGTTCTTCACTTGATCCAGACCGATCTTGCCCACAGCAAAGTATCGAGACCCTGGATGCGAGAGATACCAGCCGCTCACTGCAGCCGTTGGATACATCGCGAACGATTCGGTGAGTTCGATGCCTGCGTTGGCGGTCGGATCGATCAACTGCCAGAGCGTTGCCTTCTCAGTGTGATCCGGGCAAGCGGGATAGCCCGGCGCGGGCCGAATGCCGCGATAGCTTTCCTTGATCAAATCATCATTGGTAAAGCGCTCATCCGGCGCGTAGCCCCAGATCTCGCGACGCACTCGTTCGTGCAGGCGTTCTGCGAACGCTTCGGCCAAGCGATCCGCCAAGGCTTTGAGCGTGATGCTGGAGTAATCATCGTGGGCTTGGTGGAAGCGCTCCAAATGCGGTTCGATTCCCAGTCCCGCCGTGACCGCAAATGCACCGACGTAGTCGCGTCGTCCGGATGACTTCGGCGCAACGTAGTCAGCTAAACAATCGTGCGACTGACCGGCAGACTTGCCCTTTTGTTGCCGCAAGAAATGCAGACGCGCAATGACTTTGGAGCGCGACTCGTCTGCATAGACTTCGACATCGTCGTCATCGACGCTATTCGCCGGGAACAACGCGACGACGCCTTTCGCGGTCAGCCAGCGCTCGCGAATGATCTGTTTGAGCATGCGACGCGCATCCGCATACAAGTTGCTCGCCTGCTCGCCCACGTTTGGATCCGTCAGAATGTCCGGGAACTTGCCGCCAAATTCCCACGCGTTGAAGAACGGCATCCAATCGATGTAACGCGTCAGGTCCTCGAGCGAATAGTCATCGAACACACGCGTTCCCAAGAAGCGTGGGACCGGCGGCTCGTAATTCGCCCAATCGCCATTGAACTTGTTCGCACGAGCCTGAGCGATCGTGAGCTGCGGAGCTTTGATCTTCTTGCCGTGATGTTGCTCTCGGCGCGTCGCGTGATCCGCTTTGACTTGCGCGACGAAATCTTTGCGGACCGCCTCCGTTACCAACTGCTGGCAGATGCCCACCGAACGCGAAGCATCTTTGACGTAGACCACAGGGCCTTCGTACTGCGGATCGATCTTCACCGACGTATGCGCTGGAGAGGTCGTCGCGCCGCCAATCAACAAGGGCTTGTCGAAGCCCTGGCGCTGCATTTCCTTTGCCACGTGCACCATTTCATCCAAGGACGGCGTGATCAAACCCGACACGCCGATCATGTCGGCGCCCTCACGGCGCGCCGTTTCCAGGATGCGCTCGCAGGGCACCATGACGCCCAGATCGATGACCTCGAAATTGTTGCACTGGAGCACCACGCCGACGATGTTCTTGCCGATGTCGTGGACATCGCCCTTGACTGTCGCGAGCACGATCTTGCCGTTGGAACGCGAAGCTCCACCCGACGCCTTCTGCGCCTCGATGTAGGGAATCAAATGCGCGACGGCCTTCTTCATCACGCGTGCGGACTTCACCACCTGAGGCAAGAACATCTTGCCGGCACCGAAGAGATCGCCGACGACGTTCATGCCGTCCATCAGCGGACCTTCGATCACTTGCAGAGGCCGCTCGAATTGCAGCCTTGCCTCTTCGGTGTCCTCGACGACAAACTCATCGATGCCCTTCACCAGAGCATGTTCCAACCGCTTCGTCACCGGCCAACTCCGCCATGCGAGATCCTCGGCTTTTTTCGCACCGGCTTCGCCTTTGAAGCGGCTCGCGATTTCAAGCAAGCGCTCCGTCGCATCGGCGCGCCGATTCAAGATCACATCTTCCACACGCTCGCGCAGTTCGGGATTGATGTCTTCGTAAATCGCGAGCTGCCCCGCATTGACGATACCCATCGTCATCCCGGCCTTGATGGCGTGATACAGAAATACCGAATGCATCGCTTCACGCACCGGATCGTTCCCGCGGAACGAGAACGACACGTTGCTTACGCCACCGCTGATATGCGCATGTGGACAAGCTTCACGGATCAGGCGCGTCGCCTCGATGAAATCGACGGAGTAATTGTTGTGCTCTTCAATACCGGTTGCGACCGCGAAGATGTTCGGATCGAAGATGATGTCTTCGGCTGGGAATCCGGCTTTCTGAGTCAACAAATCGTAGGATCGTTTGCAGATGCCGACCTTGCGTTCCACGGTATCGGCTTGGCCCTTCTCGTCGAAGGCCATGACCACCACCGCCGCACCGTAGGCACGCACCTTGGCCGCGTGCTCTAAGAACGCTGCTTCACCCTCTTTGAGGCTGATCGAATTGACGATGCCCTTGCCTTGGATGCGCTTGAGGCCCGCCTCGATCACCGACCATTTCGATGAATCGATCATGATCGGCACGCGTGCGATGTCCGGTTCCGCGGCAATCAAATTCAAGAAGCGAACCATCGCCGCTTCCGAATCGAGCATGCCCTCGTCCATGTTGATATCGATGACTTGAGCACCGCTCGTCACCTGCTGGCGAGCGATATCGAGCGCCGCGTTGTAGTCGTCTGCCTCGATCAGCTTGCGAAACTTCGCAGAACCGGTGACGTTCGTGCGCTCGCCCACGTTCACAAACAGACTGTCAGGCCCAATGTTGAGCGGCTCCAGGCCCGCAAGCCTGCAACGTGGCTCGATCTGCGGAGGTTTGCGGGGCGCGATACCTTCCACTGCTTCGCGAATGTGCTTGATGTGATGCGGGTTCGTGCCGCAGCACCCGCCAACGATGTTCACGAATCCGCTGGTCGCAAACTCTTTGACGAGATCGGCCGTTTGACACGGCTCTTCGTCGTACTCACCGAACGCATTCGGCAACCCGGCATTCGGATACGCGCTGATATAGCAGTCCGCGATGCGTGAAAGCTCTTCGATATACGGCCGCAATTGCTTCGCGCCCAGCGCGCAATTCAAACCGACAGCGGTGGGACGCGCGTGACGTACCGAATTCCAGAACGCTTCCGTCGTTTGTCCGGAAAGCGTGCGGCCTGATGCATCGGTGATCGTGCCGGAAATGACGATGGGCAGGTCGACACCTGCCTCATCCATCACTTGGCGCACTGCGAAGATCGCTGCCTTTGCGTTCAAGGTATCGAAGATGGTTTCTATCAAAAATAGATCGACACCACCTTCGAGCAGCGCTTGCGCGCCAATCTTGTACGTCGCCGCCAACTGATCGAAATCGATATTGCGGAACGCGGGATCGTTCACGTTCGGTGACAGCGATGCAGTTCGATTCGTCGGCCCGAGTGCGCCGGCCACGAACTTGATCTGCCCGGTCTCGCGTTCGAAGTCATCCGCGACCTTACGCGCCACTTTCGCACCGGCAAGATTGATGTCGCGAACGAACTCCTGAGTTTGATAGTCGGCCTGCGACGAGTAATTCGCTGTAAACGTATTCGTCTCGATGATGTCCGCGCCCGCCTCGAAATACGCACGATGAATCGCGCCGATGACATCGGGACGTGTGAGCACCAGGATGTCGCTGTTGCCCTTCATGTCACAGGGCCAGTCCTTGAACTGCTCGCCGCGATAGTCTTCCTCGGTGAGTTTGTAGCCCTGAATCATCGTTCCCATGCCACCGTCCAGCACGAGAATGCGCTCGGTGAGCAACTGACGGAATTTATCGGCGCGTGAGACGTTCGACATGTGGTCGCCCTATATAACGAAGTGCTGGGAATGTCTTGCGCAAGACATTCCTCCTGATTAATTCACTGATTCAAACTGCAGCCGCTGCTTGCGCCGGCGCGGGCCTCACCCCGAGCGCGTGACAAATTGCGTACGTCAGCTCGGAGCGATTCAGCGTGTAGAAGTGGAACTCCGACACGCCGTGCTTCTCGAGCTCTTGCACTTGCTCGATTGCGACGGCAGCAGCAATGAGACGGCGCGTTTCTGCATCGTCATCGAGACCATCGAATCGGTGCACGAGCCAATCGGGAACGCTCGCTCCGCATCGCTGCGCCATGCGCAACATTTGCGGGAATCGCGTGATCGGCAAGATGCCGGGCACGACGCTCGCCTTGATGCCTGCGGCTGCGCACTGATCGCGGAATCGTAAAAAGACCTGCGGATCGAAGAAGAACTGGGTGATGGCGCGATCAGCCCCGGCATCGATCTTGGCTTTGAGATTCTCGATCTCAAATGCCTCGCTCGGTGCTTCCGGATGTTTTTCGGGATAGGTCGCGACTGAGATTTCGAAGTCACCCACCTCCTTCAAGCCTCTCACCAAATCCAACGCATAGGCGAATCCACCGGGATGCGGCACGTATTTGCCGTCGCTCCCCTGCGGAGGATCGCCACGCAACGCGACGATGTGACGAATGCCGTGCGCCCAGTAATTTCGCGCAATGTCGAGAATCTCCTCGCGCGGTGCGCCGACACACGTCAAATGCGGCGCGGCCGTTAAGGACGTCGAGCTCTGAATCTTCGTGACGATGTTGTGCGTACGCGCCCGAGTCGAACCATCGGCGCCATACGTCACTGAAACAAAACGCGGCTGTAGTGGAGTCAGGCGCTCCACGGATTGCCACAACGTCTGCTCCATGGGCTCATCTTTCGGGGGGAAGAACTCGAACGACACGGTGGGTCGCGATCGCAAGCGCGCGAGCGCATTGCCGATCCGATCTTTGAGCTGTTCCACCGACATGAGACCTCCAAGTTCTTGTTGCTGTGCCGCTTATGCCGCGGCAGTTGTCTGTGCGAGCCTGCGGGCAAAGGCAATCAGCAGATGACCGCTCGATGTATCCGCCGGCTGAATGCGCGAGCAGTGAAAGCCCGCTTTCGACAGCCATCTGCGCAGGATCGCGATAGGGTTCGCGCCAGCCGATTCAATGAGCTGATCGAAGTCTTCGATGAGCACGAGTCGGCCGTCCACGCGAATTGCTCGTGCAATTTCGTTCAAGGCCGCGATGGGACGTTCCGATCTAGCAAGCGCTCGATCGACAGTCACGGTATCGAACGTGCCTGACTCGAACGGCAGGTCGTACATCGAACCTTGTTGCAACTCGCAGTGACTCAAGCCGGCGCTGTGCACGTTCGTGCGAGCCAGTTGCAGCGCCTCTCGCGAGATATCGACGCCCACTGCACGTTTCGCGGCGCGTCCCAGCAGCTCAAGGAGATGGCCACTACCGGTTCCGATGTCGAGCAGCGCGCCAACGGGTTCTGCATTCAACTCTCGCAGCAGAATGCAATCGACTTCGTTCGACGCGCTATCCAGCGCATGGGCTGGAAGCTGCTGTGAGGCGGCTTGCGCTCGCTCCGCGATGACTTCTTCCAATCGCCGGCGATCGCGACGAAGTACATCGTCTTCCGGCGCAACGAGTGCGAGCAGTTGTTGAACGTGATCGCGAACCGATCCCGTCGCGGGAACGCGGTAATACACCCAATGCTCCTCACGAAAGCGATCGACTAGCCCGGCGTTGGCTAGGAGCTTTAGATGCCGCGACACGCGCGGCTGGCTCTGACCCACGATCAAGCACAGCTCGCCCACCGTGAGCTCCGCCCGTGCGAGCAGCATGAGCAGCCGCAAGCGGGTCGGCTCGCCGGCCGCGCGCAGAACTGAAACGGTGCTGAGAAACGAATCGGGCATGCTTAAGGATATAAAGATGTCCTTATATATGCGGACGCAGCTTACGCGGTTGGGGTGCCAATGGGAAGCGCGGGTTAGCGATGCCGATCGCCGGGCCTCATGGACCAGGCAAGAATCATCCGTAACCTATTGATCAGTGAAGGGACGTGGAGGCATCGGTTGCGCTAGGAGCCGCCAATAATTGCTCCGCGTCAACGGGATCGAAGACGTACCCGCGGTTACAGAAGTCGCAATGGACCTCAACGTTACCTCGCTCCTCGATGATGGAGCGCACCTCATCGGCACCGAGGGCGCGGAGCATCCCTTCCACCCGCTCACGAGAACAGCGGCACCGGAAGAAGACCGGCGCAGACTCGAACAACCGAACATCGTCTTCAGCGAATAGTCGTCGCAGAATCGCCTGGTCGCTCAACCCCTTCAATTCGGACGGCTGGAGCGTATCGCCCAGCAGCTGGACCCGATTCCACGCATCGGCAATCTCGGCCTGGTTGGGGACGGCCTTGTTCGGCACGGCCGCGTTCGAGACCCATCGAGTGCCTTGGCGTCCTGCCACCGTGTCATCCGACAGGCGCTGTAGAAGCAGACCTGATGCACCCTGCTCATCCGCATGCAACCAAAGACGCGTCGGAAGCTGCTCGGAATTCTCGAAATAATCGCGCAGACATTCGGAGAGCCGCTCACCAGCCAGTGGCACGATGCCTTGGTAGCGTTGCGTCAGGTCGTCGTTCTCGAGCGTTACGGTGAGATTGCCGTCACCCGAGAGCGCCACCAGATCGCGCTCGTCGACCTCCTCTCGGTACCGCGCGACGGCCCGCACGCCCAATTGGCTCGAACATTGGGCGATCATCAGATGCATAGGTCCCCGCCCCTTCAGTTGCAGACTCAGCGTGCCGTCGAATTTGAGCGTAGCGGCGAGCAGCACGGAGGCGGCGACTGCTTCACCCAGCGTGTCGCGAATGGATTGCGGATACGTTCGATGCTCCAACAGTGCCCGCCACGAAGCATCCAAGTGCACCAGGTACCCGCGGATCGGGTAATCCTCAAACAGGAATCGATGTAGGCAATCGCGGTCGTGCATGTTGAACACAAATGGGAGTGAGAGAACGCAAGTTTGGGACGAGAATCCGAAAATCCAACTCTATATCCCGAAGAGTATCGATGCCATCCGGCCGCTGCGGACGCATTCTGTATAGCGGCAACGTTGCAACCTGGGCCGCGCTTTTACGTTTGCAATATAGAGCGTTCGCGGCCGGTCTAGTCGAAGGTAGAGAAGCGAGGAGTTGTAGCTATGTTTATTCGTCGTCCGCGCCCCGGAGATTCTGCTCGCATCCGCCCGTCGGAAATCACCTCCGAATCGCACTACTTCAATCGGCGAATACTGCTGCAAGGCGCGGTCGCGCTCGGGCTATCTAGCTTCGCACCCGCATTTGCCGCACCTGCTCAACCGAAGTATCGGCGCAATCCCAACTATGTCGTGCAGGACGAACCCAACTCCTACGAAGACATCACGACCTACAACAACTTCTATGAATTCGGGACGGACAAGTCCGATCCCTCCAACAACTCCTCGCACTTCAAGCCGGAGCCTTGGAGTGTCACGATCGCGGGCGAAGCCGAAGTCACGGGCAAGTTCGCACTCGAAGATTTGCTCAAGCCGCACGCGCTGGAAGAGCGCATCTATCGCCTACGCTGCGTAGAAGCGTGGTCGATGGTGATTCCGTGGACAGGCGTTGCGCTCGGTGATGTGCTCAAACGATTCAAGCCGACTTCGAAAGCCAAGTACGTCGCATTCAAGACCGTGTTGCGCCCGTCTGAAATGCCGGGACAGCGGTATGCCGTGTTGGATTGGCCTTACGTCGAAGGCCTGCGCATGGATGAAGCGATGCATCCGCTCGCGTTTCTAGCGGTTGGCTTGTACGGCAAGTCGCTACCGAATCAGAACGGCGCGCCACTGCGGCTCGTGACGCCCTGGAAGTATGGATTCAAAGGCATCAAGTCCATCGTCGAAATCCGCTTCACCGAGAAACAGCCACCGACGTCTTGGAACATCGCCGCCGCTAATGAATACGGCTTCTACGCAAACGTGAATCCAAACGTGGACCATCCGCGCTGGAGCCAAGCGCGCGAACGCCGCATAGGCGCGAACCTGTTCAGCGGCCGCGTCGCCACGCAGATGTTCAATGGCTACGAGAAAGAAGTCGCGTCGCTGTATCGCGGGATGGATTTGAGGAAGTACTTCTGACCGGTTGGCCGTTGTGCGTTATCAGTTTGCAGCAAGAAAGCGTGGGACGTGTACTGCCGCAATTCTCACTTCGCGCTTCGCACTTCCCGTTTCCTGCCGCACATGGATGTGCCAATGCCGCGACGGCAGGACGCCGAGAGCGGCCGTTCCCCGTTCCCTGCCGCACATGGACGTGCCAATGCCGCGGGAGGTAGGACGCCGAGAGCGGCCGTTTCCCGGTTCCCCGTTCCCCTTTCCCCCTTCCCCGTTCCCCCTAGTCCCCAGTCACTAGTCACTAGTCACTAGCTCTCATGCCCCCCACCCTCCTTCGACGCATCATCAAACCGATTGTCTTCGTCATGTGCTTGCTGCCACTGTTGTGGCTAGCCGCACGCGCCTTCGGTTTGGTGCATGAAGGGCTCGGCGCGAATCCAGTCGAGAAGATTCAAGACACGTGCGGGCAATGGGGTTTGCGTTTTCTCGTCATTACACTTGCGATCACGCCGCTGCGCGATTGGTTTGGACTGACGTGGCTCGTCTCGCTGCGACGCATGCTCGGCCTGTACGCGTTCTTCTATGTGCTATTGCATTTCCTCACGTGGTTCGTGCTCGATCAAGGCATGGACTGGCAAGGCATGTTGATCGACATCGCCAAACGCCCCTACATCACGATCGGCTTCACCGCCCTAGTGCTACTGATTCCGCTGGCAGTGACTTCGACGAATGGAATGATGCGGCGCCTGGGCAAACGTTGGAAACGCCTGCACCGATTGATCTATCCGATCAGCATCCTCGCGGTGTGGCACTACTACTGGCAGGTGAAAGCGGATATTCGCGAACCGCTTGTGTACGTCGCGATCGTGACGCTGCTACTGAGCTGGCGGGCGTGGAAGCGGCGTCGCACATCGAAGATCTCTAGAGAAGACGCAACGCAAAGAGCATGAAAAAATAGCCACAGAGAACGCAAAAAAGAAGTTTGTGATTGGTCGTGCTGATCTGGACCGCATCACGAGATCCGCCGAAGTCTACGCTCAGGGCATCGAGACGACGCGGACGATGAGCGATGCATGAACGCCTCACCATCAATTTCTTTTTTGCGTTCTCTGCGGCTAATTTCTCTTGATCTCTCTCACATCGACGTACGAATGGTCCACAGCTCAGGGAAGAACCGCAGCTCAAGTGCCTTCGCGAGATACGACACGCCACCCGTCCCGCCGGTGCCGCGCTTGTAGCCGATGATGCGTTCGACAGTCTTCATGTGACTGAAACGCCAGAGCTGGAATTTGTGATCGAGGTCGACCAGCTTCTCCGCGAGTTCGTACAACTCCCAGTGATCATCGATGCTGTGATACACCGCAAGCCACGCGGCAGCGACTTGCTTGCTCGGTTGATAAGGTTGCGACCAATCGCGATCCAGATATTCCTGCGGAATCTCGAATCCCCTGCGACTCAGTAGATGCAGCGCCTCGTCGTAGATGCTGGGACTATGCAGCGCGCGATCGAGCGCATCGTAAGTCGCCTTATCGCGCCGATGCACTTCGATCATGTCGGCATTTTTATTGCCGATGATGAATTCCAGCATTCGGTACTGGAACGATTGAAAGCCAGAGGCACGACCGAGTTGATTGCGGAACGCCGAATAATCCGCGGGCGTCATCGTCGCCAGCACATCCCACGCCTGAACCAACTGCGCCTGAATTCGCGACACGCGCGAGAGCATCTTGAACGAGGGACCGAGATCGTCGCGGCGAATGTGATCACGCGCGCCGATGAGTTCATGCAAGCACAGCTTCATCCACAGTTCGGACGTCTGATGGATGATGATGAATAGCATCTCGTCGTGTTCCGGCGAGACCGGCCGTTGCGCCGTTAGGATCTGATCGAGCGCCAGATACTGCCCATAGCTCTGCGACTCGCCCAAATCCCAGTGCACTTGTTCATCGGACAGATCGACAGGGCGGCGCGAAGGAGGAACGTCGGAAGCCATGGTGGCGTACGGCTCAAAATCGAGGGGCGGTCAGACTACCCGAAAACCCACCCCGGCACACTTTGCCATCCCCGCACGAGTTCGCGATCGAGCCGCTCATAGTCGGGCTCATGCTGCCCGACCAGAGCCCAGTAGCGCGCCGAATGATTCATGTGCCGCGTGTGACAAAGCTCATGGACGAGCAAATAGCGCACGACATCCGGGGGCAGAAACAGCAGGCAGACGTTTAGACTGATGGTGCCCGTCGCTGAACAACTGCCCCAGCGCGTGCGCTGCCTGCGAACTTGCACGCGTTGGTAGGAAAAGCCGCCTTCAGCCGCGACGACGGCGAGCCGCGCGCCTAGTTCACGATGCGCAAGCTGCATCAGCCAGCGGCGCAACACAGTCGCGATGTGTCGATCGTCGTGCAGCGGCCCATGAACCACTAATCTCGCATCCGACTCTGCGACATGAACTGCAAGCGCGTCCGGCGATTCTCTATACGCAACGCTGTAGCTGCGATCGATCGACGGCAGTTGAATCTCGGCAGGCCGCAACTGATTGGCGAGCGGCGCTGCAGTGGAGAGATCGCCGACCCGCTCGTTGATCCATTCGCGATGCGTGCCGACAAATCGTTGCACCACGGCCGCGGAGGCACCGGGCGGCACCACAACTTCCACACGTCCGCCCGGATACACGCGCACGGACAGACGCCGAGCTCTGCGACTGACGCGGACTGTCCAGCTTTGAGAGTGATCGCGCGGTTCGAACAACGACAGTTGTGCGGACATGAAACTTGAGCGGACTTGGTAAACGGAACTATCGGGGCCGGGCGGCCACACCTTCTAGCATCCGCTGCGCTTGGTGGTAATCCGGAGCTAGCACCAAGGCTTTCTCCAAGGCGTCACGTGCTTTCACGCGATCTCCTGCCTGCAAATAACTTTCTCCCAACAGAGTCAGCGCTTCGACGTGACCCCAGTCTGGGGTTCCTGGCGAGGCGGGCGGCACTGATTCGAATGAGGCCACAACGGCAGACCACTTCGCGACCGAACTGCTCGCCTTCTCCGACTTCGAAGCGCTACACAGCGCGCTGATGAGCTGGACTCGCGGATTACCCGGTCCGAGTTCCACGGCGGTCTTTAGCGATTTGCTCTTCTCGCAATTCGCGCCGCTCAAACCCGTCAAGCGGAAAAAGCCTTGTGGCATGCCGCTACAGATTGCGTCCAGAGCGTGCGCATCTGCCATTCTCGGATCCCGCTGAATTGCCGCACGCGCATGCTTCACACACTGCTCGGCGGCCTTTCCTGCCAAGGAACCCGCATGCGGGACGGGCGTGCGTTGCGACTCCGGATCTGCATAGAGCTGCGCCAGTTTCCATTCGCCGTAGGCAAGCTGATATTCCTTCGCACCGGGAGGCGAATCGAGCTCCAATGCATCGATGGCAACGATCACGTCTTGCAAGCCGCGCAGATCTGCCGTGTAGAAAGCGTACTGCAGGCGCGAAGCGGCATCGTCCAACTCATCGACACCCGAGGCGCTCGCTAAACTCGCTCCCCAAAGCAGTAGGACGAGAATCGATAGAAGCTTCGTGGGCAACTGACCTGCGCTCGAGAAGCGGCAATGCATGTGTGTCGTTTTCGCGATGGGTTTTAGCAAGCCGCCGCGAAGACTACCATTGTGCGCCATCGAATGCGCGCGGCTGCCCGCCACTTTCAGGAACTCGCTCACCGCATGAATCCTTCCAGCATCGAATTGCCGGCAACAGCTCACTTGGTCGACATCGGCCTGAACTTAGCTCACAACAGCTTCGACCACGATCGTCAGGATCTCATCGCCCGAGCGTTGGCAGCTCACGTCACGCACATGCTGCTCACGGGAAGTTCGATTGCAAGCACGGAACGCGCTTTGCATCTCGTACATGAGCACCCTGAGCTGTTTCGTTGCACGGCCGGCGTACACCCGCATCACGCCGTCGAGTTGGACGCCGCCGCGCTCGAACAACTCGGCAAACTCGCACGGCATCCTCACGTCGTTGCCGTCGGCGAGTGCGGGCTGGACTACTTCCGTAATTTTTCACCGCATGAGGCGCAGCAGGCGGCGTTCCGGCAGCAGCTCGAACTCGCGACTCAAGTTGGCAAGCCGGTGTTCCTGCATCAACGAGATGCCCATTCCGATTTTCTCGCGATCCTTCGGGAATTCCGTCCGCTCCTCGCCGGCGGGGTGGCGCATTGCTTTACGGCGGGACTGGAAGAAGCTCGTGCGTATCTGGATCTCGATTTGTACATCGGGATTACAGGCTGGATTTGCGATGAGCGGCGTGGAGGACACTTGGCCGAGGTCGTGAAATTCATTCCTCAGGACCGATTGCTGATCGAAACCGACGCGCCCTACTTGTTGCCGCGCGACATCCAACCGAAACCCAGTACGCGACGCAATGAACCGATGTATCTGCCGTACGTTCTAAGAGCAATCGCACACGCCCGCGGCGAGCCGCTCGAGGCATTGGCTCACGCGACGACTCGCAATGCGGGCAGATTATTCGGATGGCCCACGCCAGACGGGTGATGAAGTGATGACGTGATGACGTGATGAGGTGAAAGCGCTCCGCGCGCCAAGACCACCCGCATCAAGTTCATCGGCCGCTACACGTTCAAACGCACATCAGGATCGAACATGAACCTGCAAGAGCTGAATCGATACATCGCCGAAGGCTGGGAGCGCTCCATTCTTCCCACGTTGTGCGAGTACATCCGGATTCCGAATAAGTCGATTCATTTCGACCCGCAGTGGCAGGAGCACGGGCATATGCGTCGTGCGGCTGAATTGCTAGCGGGCTGGTGCCGCAAAGAGGCCATGCCAGGTACGACGGTTGAGATCCTGGACCTGCCGAATCGCACGCCGTTGCTCTTCATCGACGTGCCCGCATCTGGCAAGGCTTCGAACGAGGAATGTGTGCTGATGTACGGCCACATGGACAAGCAACCGGAATTCGATGGCTGGGAGCCTGGGCTCGAACCGTGGACACCGGTCATGCGCGGCTCGCGCCTGTACGGTCGCGGTGGCGCAGATGACGGATATGCGGTGTTTAGTTCATTGCTCGCGATCAAAGCGCTCGCGGCGCAAGGGCTACCCTATTCCCGCTGCGTGATCTTGATCGAAGCGTCGGAAGAAAGCGGCAGCCCCGATTTGCCTGCGTATGTCGAAGCGCTCAAAGACCGCATCGGCGAACCCACACTCGTCGTGTGCCTCGATGCGGAATGCGGCAACTACGAGCAGTGGTGGTGTACGACTTCGTTGCGCGGCAACTTGGTCGGCGTATTACGAGTCGACGTACTGCGTGAAGGCGTCCACTCGGGAATGGCGAGCGGCATCGTACCTTCCAGCTTCCGCATCGCGCGCGCCCTTTTGAATCGAATCGAGGATCCAAACACCGGCGAGATTCTCGTGCGCGAACTGCATGGACGTATTCCGCCAGAGCGCATCACCGAAGCGACCGCTGCTGCGAATGTGCTGGGCGAGGATGTGTTCGGCAAATTCCCGAGAGTATCGGGACTCAAGGGCGCGGCAGAACAGCCGGTCGAGCAACTACTCAATAGCACTTGGCGGCCAACGCTTTCGGTTACGGGCGTCGATGGAATGCCGTCGCTGCCGAATGCAGGCAATGTGCTGCGTCCGTACACGGCACTCAAACTGTCGTTTCGACTCCCACCGGGAATCGACGCCGAGGCTGCATCGCGAGCCGTGAAACACGAGTTGGAACGCGATCCGCCGTACGGAGCACGCGTGACCTTTACGGCGGAGCCCGCAGCAGCCGGCTGGGATGCGCCCGCAACCGCACCCTGGCTGCGCGAATCAATTCAATCCGCTTCACAGCAGGTATTCGGACGCGATGCGATGTGGATGGGCGTTGGCGGCACGATTCCGTTCATGGGCATGCTGCATGAGCAGTTCCCTCGCACGCAGTTTCTAGTGACAGGCGTGCTCGGCCCGCAGTCGAATGCGCATGGCCCGAATGAGTTCTTGGAAGTCGAGATGGCGAAGAAAGTGACTGCGTGCGTGTCGCTGGTCCTCGCAGCGGAAGCTTCCCGTTAAGAAAGGGATTTAACACGGAGGACACGGAGAACACGGAGAGCGTGGCGTCAACAACTGAGAACACCCACGCTCTGCCAATGCCCGCACCCAATCTGTGCTCAAATTACTAAGAAGGATCAAACGTGGAGCTGGCTTCGTCGAGACGCGCCTGGCGCTCTATGTTTTCTTTGACGTGATCTTATCTCCGTGGTCTCCGTGTTCTCCGTGTGAGATTCTTATTCTCCTCAGCTCGCCAGCGGATTCGGCTCCGCATGTTTTTTCACATTCGCCCACACATCGCCGAAGGCGGCGGTGATATTTCCCCGAGCATGATCGACCGGCGGAAAGTCATCGGAGAGGTCATCAATGCGAACCACATTGCGTGGTTTGCCTTTGGGAAACGAGCTGCGCAGCGTGAAGAGCACGCGGCCTTCGACAGGCACTTCACCGGTGAGCAATCGCACGGCGGCCATGCGGTCATACAGCGCGTGTTGAGGATTCGCGAAGGTGTAGCGGCGCTTCTTGCCGATCGCCGTCCACTCGATCATTTGATCACCGCCGAATACCGCACCCGGTAAATCGAGCAAGTCTGCAACCAGCAGTCCGCGCTGAGTCAGCAGCAAGTAATGAATGTGAATCTGTCCGCCATTGCCGTTCGGAATGAGCACGTTCTTCAGCATCTCGTACGCGACGCTGGCAATCGCCTCTTCGGTCGCTTTGCGGGTGCGATACGCGCGGACAAGGAAGAACACCCAGACACCGAGCGCAATCAAAGCGGCCAGACCGGCCACTGGATAGGCCCAGGTCGGGATCTCAACTGGCATCTGCATTCGTTAAGTCTCTTGCAACTCCGCGCGTAACGCCTGAAGCGTCGGCTCCAGTTCC
>DASTSB010000419.1:0-6751 GCA_035760885.1 Steroidobacteraceae bacterium
GCTCATCAATTCGTCTGCGGCGCCGCTCTCGCGCGAGATCTCGATGAGCCCGACGCTCACACCGATGTTGAAAATCTTGTCTTTCCAGACGAAGCGGTAGTCGCCTACTTTGTGGACCACGTCATCTGCGATTTGACGTGCCTTCTCGAGCGGGCAGCCGGTCAGCAGCAATCCGAATTCATCGCCACCCAATCGACCGACGGTATCCGAATCGCGCACCGTCTCTTTGATCAACGCTGCGACTTCACGCAGCATGCCGTCACCGGCCATGTGGCCGCAGCTGTCATTGACGACTTTGAAGCGGTCCAAATCGAGGTAGCACAAGACGTGCCGCGTCGCCGTCGTATGCGCTTGCTCTAGCGCCTCCTCGAGACGGCGCTCGAACTCGCGGCGATTGACCAAACCCGTTAGCGCATCGTGGCTCGCCTGATAAGACATCTGCCGCGTCAGGCCTCGCAACTCACTGACATCGCGCAGCACCACGACGGTGCCCACGATGTCGCCCTTCGGACCTTTCAGCGGCGTGACGGTGAGTTCGACCGAGCGCTCGGCGTTCGTCCCGCGTGCGAGCATCATGCCGCGACGGCCCACCGTGACCTTCGTCTGCGTGGTCAGACACAACCGCACTGGATCGCCGAGAGAGCGACGGTCGCCTTCATCGACGAGCGAAATGATGTCCGTGATCGTCTTGCCCAGCGCATCGACCGCCTGAACACCCGTCAATTGCTCGGCGGCGTGATTGATGTAGTCGATGCGTCCGCTAATGTCGGTGGTTAACACTCCTTCACCAAGCGAATCGAGCGTCTCCCAGGCCGTTGGCCGACTGCGGCCTAACGCGCCGGGGACCGTGAACGCGCGCGGACTCATCTCGACCAACGTGAGCAGCAGCGCAGGACCGCCCTGATAGTCGATCTTCACCGCCGACAGTTCGATGCGCGCGCTCTGCTCGCTCTGGGGACGCAGTTCGATCTCGAGATGCTTGAGGCCAGGCTCGCCGCTCAGAATGCGGCGCAGATGATCGCGAACCAAATCGGTGTAGTCGGGATGAACTAAATCGGCCATGGATTTGCCGATGAGCAGATCGGTATCGCCTGCACCCGCGAGCACCGCAAAGCGCTCGTTGGCGAACACGATGGTGTCGCGATGCACGGCTACCGCTTCGTGCAACCCTTCGAGCAACCCGGTGAGCGAACGCTCGCGTTCGCCGATGAGCAGCTCTTTGATCGCCATCTGCTCGAGCAAACGATTTGCCGTTTCGGCGAACGGTGCCGCCTGCCCGCCTACACGAACGCGTTCGGAAAACTTCCCTTGGGCGACGATGCCGACGAGTTGCTCGGCGGCTCGATTGAGAACGGCGGTTCTGCGTTCCCTCCAGACAAGCGCGATCAGCAGCACCAGTACTGCGATCACGAGCGAAATAGTCAGGGTCCCTGAAAGGGCACTCACATCGACCCGCCGAACTTGTCCTTCATCCCCTAAAATTGCGTGCTCGCGAAATTCGCAACACGGCCTTATCGCGTAAGACGGCTACTCGTCCGGAAAAGCGCCCGATGAGGGCAAAGAGCGCTGACGAGTGCGTCGGCTTCTCGTGCGCAGAGCATATAGGACTAAGGAGAGCCTGCTGCGATGATTGACCATAATTGTAAACACTGTCCGAAGTCATCGGGCGATGCAGCTTCGAACGTGTCAACAATTCCGGCGCTTACTGGACGAGCGATGCGGAAAAGCGCCGGGAACATAATCTTGTCGCGCGACAGTAAACTCCGTACCCTTTGCGCCCCCTCCTTTTCGCATCAATACGGCCATTTCGCATGAACTTCGAAGCTGCCCGCGAGCAAATGATCGAACAGCAAGTGCGTACTTGGGACGTGTTCAACGACGACGTGCTCAACGCCATGCGCGACGTGCGCCGTGAGAACTTCGTACCGCGTCAGTTTCACTCGCTCGCCTTCGCCGACTCGTCGATTCCTCTGCCTCACGGTCAAACGATGCTGCCGGCCAGCCTGCATGGCCGAATGCTCCAGGCTGTTGCCATCACCCCCAATGACATCGTGCTCGAGATCGGCACGGGCAGCGGCTACTTGTCGGCGTGCATGGGCCGGCTCGGCTCGCGCGTACGCAGTCTTGAGATCATTCCAGAACTGGCAGAACTCGCACGCGCGAATCTGCTGAATGCCGCCGCGAATAACGTCGCCGTGGAAATCGGCGATGGCACGAAGTTGGATGAGCCGGCCACCTACGATGTCATCGTCGTTACCGGTTCTCTCCCCGTGTACGACGAACGTTTCCAGCGAGCCTTGAAACCCGGCGGCCGCCTGTTCGCTGTCGTCGGTGAGGGCCCCGCAATGGAGGCATGGCTCGTCACGAGGATGGGCGAGCGCGAGTGGCAACGCGAGAGCCGCTTCGAAACCGTGATCGACCCTTTGATCCACGCTGCACGACCGCCGGCATTCGTCTTCTGATTTGGCAGCGGTCGGCGCGCTGCTGACCGTCAATGACCCGCAATTCGCCGATCTTCCCTTGAGCACGCTATGAGCATCCCGGAAATTACTCCCGCAGAATTTGTGGCTCGTCGCGACGGCGGCGCCAATCTCACATTGCTTGACGTTCGCGAGGACTGGGAACTCGGGGTGGCGAGCGTAGCCGGCGCGCTGCATATCCCGATGGGGCAAGTGCCGGAACGCATCGGTGAGCTAGATCCCGCGAAAGAGATCGTCGTGCTCTGCAGGTCAGGCCGTCGCAGTTTCGAAGTTGCAAAATTTCTGCAACAAAAGGGGTTCAAGACAGTCAATCTGGCGGGCGGAATTCTTGCGTGGTCGCGCGATTTGGATGCAACCATTCCGACCTATTGAAGCGTCCAAGCGAGAACACGCCGCAAGCGTGCCGCGGTTGCGCTGGGTGACCGTCTGAATCACGTGTTCAATTCGCCGCACTGAAATGCGGTCTGGAATTCAAACAATGACATTACGCGCGTCTATTCTGCTGGCTCTCGGCGTTTCCGTTCTCACCGCATCAGCTCACGGCGCGGATCTTGTTGAGGTCTATCAGCGAGCGCTGCAGGCAGATCCGCAGATCCGCGAAGCGGAAGCGACCAAGCTTGCGAACATGGAAGCGAAACCCCAGGCGCGCGCCGGCCTGCTACCGCAACTCACCGCCTCCGGCAGCATCGAGCGCAGCGATCAAGACATCAATCGCACTCAGCTCAGTGCGGTCACCGACGAGAATGGGTTTCCCACAAACGTCGTCGTCCCGGTGAATCTCAATATCAAGTCAAAGCCGACGAGCACGCAGTATCAGGTCCGTTTGACGCAAACCCTATTCCGCTGGGACCGCTGGGCCGCGCTGCGCCGCGCCGACAAGCAGGTCGCCCAGGCCGAGGTCGATTACAAGGCAGCACAGCAGGACTTGCTGGCGCGTGTCGCGCAACGTTACTTCGATGTCCTCGCGGGGGAAGACACCGTCAAAGCGGCACAAGCGAACTTGGAAGCCTTCTCCCGGCAGCTCGACCAGGCAAATAAGCGTTTCGAAGTCGGCCTGATCGCGATCACCGACGTTCAAGAAGCTCGTGCAGCGCGCGATCAAGCTTCGGCCGATCTGATTGCTGCGAAGCGCAGCCTTTCGACGGCCCAGCAGTATCTGCGCGAAATCACCGGCGGCGGCCCGGTCGATGCGCTCGCCGAACCGAAAGATGACATGCCGCTGCAAGCGCCTGCCCCAGCCGACGAGGAACAGTGGGTTTCGGCAGCTCTGGATCAGAACCTCTCGGTTCTTTCGGCACGGTTGGCGACCGACATCGCTCGCGAAGACATCGATGCGGCGCGATCCGGTCATCTTCCGTCGATTGACCTATACGCGCAGCGATCTGGGTCCAAGGACCGCGGCGATCAAGTTAGCCGTCGAGGCGACACCCCGGGAACGACTTCGCCCGCCGACGGTGACACGACCATCGACTCGGTTGGAGTGCAGGTGACGTTCCCGATTTACAGCGGCGGTGCCGTGTCTTCGGAAGTGCGCCAGCGTGTGTATCAGCACCGTGCTGCTCGCGAACGCTCGGAGCGCGCGGCACGCGACACCGAACGCGAAACACGCGATGCTTATTTGAGCGTCCTCAGCGAGATTTCGCGCGTGCAGGCGCTAAAGCAGGCATTGGAGTCAAGTCAGACAGCGCTGCAGGCGACTGAAGCCGGATTCGAAGTGGGCACGCGCACGACGGTCGATGTATTGGATGCTCGTCGTCGTCTGTTCGAAGCGCAGACCAACTACTACCGCAGCCGCTACGACTACATCATTAACGTGCTGCGACTAAAGCTCGCGGCCGGCTCGCTCTCGGTCGATGACCTGCAGGAAGTGAACGGCTGGCTTGCTCATTGAGCGAGCCCCTAACTGATTTAGAGCTGATTCACCCGCTGATCAGCCGCCGCTTCGGTTCTCATCGCGTCGGCGTTCGTTCAAAGCGAGCGCCTGACGCTTCCAACGTGCAATGAAATCCAGGAACTCCTGACGATCGTAGCCTTTGCGGCCACGTTCGAACTGCGTTGTCGATTCTGAGCTCAACACCTGACGTTCAGGCGAAACGATCCAGAAGTGAGGCGCCCCACGCGCCGGCGGTAGCTGATCGAAGAAGTCGGCGTTGTAGTTATCGGGGCCGACATACACCTTCATCACGACGAAAGCTTGGTGCAGTTCAACGTCGATGTCGGAGTTGGACGTGATGAACGTGTTGAGCGCCTTGCACCAGCCGCACCAATCGCCGCCTGCAATGATTAGAACCAACTTGCCTTCATGCTGTGCCTGAGCGATGGCCGCCTGGTATTGGTCGAACGGGTCAGCATCAGGGTCGTATCCCGAGCTAGCTGCTTGTGCAGCGAATGACGTCAACGCGATGATGCATGACACCAACCCCAGCCATAGACTTCTCTTCACCACCGCTCGGCCTCGTCGTCTTTTGCGCACATCGCGAACGCTGCAAGATTAGCTTGCTTCTTTTCTCGTGACATCCGTCGCAGTTTCTTACAGTCGCAGCATCGACTTCGCGTACACGATTTGCTCGCGTGCAACCTTCTGCTCGATGCGGCATTGCTTATGTGAAAGTACTGGATCTTGATTTGTTGCGACTCATGCAGCTCGAAAGCACATTCGTTCGTTCGCTCCCGGGCGATCACAGCGGCCATCCGCATCCACGCCAGGTGCACGGCGCGCTCTATTCGTTGGTGAAGCCTACGCCGGTCCATTCTCCGCAGCTCATCGCCTATGCGCGAGAAGTCGCTGAACTACTCGAGTGCGAGAGCCAACTTACGCATCCCGAATTCATCGAGCTACTCGCAGGCAATCGCGTGCATGAAGAGATGCAGCCTTACGCTGCGAATTACGGCGGACATCAATTCGGCCACTGGGCCGGGCAACTAGGCGATGGTCGCGCCATCACGCTCGGCGAGCGCGTCAACACCAAAGGCGAACGTTGGGAGTTGCAGCTCAAGGGAGCCGGCCGCACTCCGTACTCGCGCAACGCCGATGGCCGCGCGGTCCTCAGGTCGTCGGTGCGCGAGTTCCTCTGTAGCGAAGCGATGTTCCACTTGGGCGTGCCAACGACCCGCGCGTTGAGCCTGGTGCTCACCGGAGAATCGGTGGTGCGCGATATGTTCTACGACGGACATCCCCGTGGAGAGCCTGGCGCAATCGTTTGCCGAGTCGCCCGCTCCTTCGTTCGATTCGGCAACTTTGAGTTACCCGCCGCCCGCGGCGATGTGCAATTGCTCGAGCAATTGATCGATTTCACCATCGACCGCGACTTTCCCGAACTTGCCAAGCGCGAAGAGGCAACGCCCGCTCGCCGCAATGAATGGTTTGCCGAAGTGTGTCGCCGCACGGCAATCATGATCGTGCATTGGATGCGCGTTGGCTTCGTACATGGCGTGATGAATACGGACAACATGTCGATCCTAGGACTGACGATCGACTATGGTCCGTACGGATGGATCGACCACTTCGATCCCGAATGGACACCCAATACGACCGATGCCGAAATGCGCCGCTATCGATTCGGCCAACAGCCGCAGATCGCGTATTGGAACCTGGCGCAGCTCGCCAACGCGTTGTTTCCCGTCTTCGGCGACGAAGCGCCATTGAACGCCGGACTACAGCTTTATGCCGAGACGTTCAATTCTGAGTACCGAAGGGCCTTAGCCGCGAAAGTCGGTTTCAGCGCGTCCTCGGATGAGGACTTGCAGCTGATTCACGAGCTGCACGAATGGATGCAAGCCACCGAAGTCGATATGACGATTTTCTTTCGCAGGCTCGCCGATTTGGATCTGCAGACTCCGGATGTCTCGATCTTCACCGACGCGTACTACGATGAAGCGAAGCGGCTAGCCGGCGAACCCGCACTCGTTTCGTGGATTGCGCGCTACGTTCTTCGTGCCCAGCAGGAAACGCAATCGCAGAACGAGCGTCGCGCTCAAATGAATCGAGTCAATCCTCGCTACGTGCTTCGCAACTACCTGGCGCAAGAAGCAATCGATCGTGCCGAGCGCGGAGACTACCAAGGCATTCAGGAACTGCTGCAACTCCTACGCAAGCCATACGATGATCAACCCGGCTGCGAGCGCTTCGCCCAACGCCGCCCTGATTGGGCGCGCAATCGCGCTGGGTGCTCGATGCTTTCTTGCAGTTCCTGAAGAACAGGAGACAAAGAACGAAGAAAGAGGATTACTGGCCACAGAGAACGCAGAAAAGAAATCCATGGTGGCAAAGC
>DASTSB010000420.1:0-5351 GCA_035760885.1 Steroidobacteraceae bacterium
GGAAGGCTCCAAAGCGAAGACAACATTCCGAGGATCTGTCCGCTGCGCGATACCAGTGGCGTCGTCTGGACCGCACGAATGCCTAATCGCCGATACATATCGCGATTGTCCGCAGTGGTCTCGAATCCCGGACCTTCGAGATCGCAAACGCCAGCGCGGATGCCGCTACGAAGAGCGGCCCCGCAGACCGTGGCGGATTCGGCACTCACCTTGCCCCAAGTTGTTCTGGCTGCGTCATCGAACCCGCGCGTCGCAAGCAGGATCAACTGATGGGCCGTGGGCTCCAGCATTTGCAGGCTCGCCGCCTGGCAGCGAATCATCACGACAAGCACATTGAGTATTTCATCGTACAGACGCTCGAAATCTCCCTCTTGGATGAGTTCCGTGCTAATGGACTGCAGCCGCTTGGCCTCCTGCAGTTCACGGTGTTGTACGATGATGATGGACGCAGTCCGTGTCAGTGTCTGCGCGAGTTCCAAGTCCTTCGCTGAAGGTTCCCGAGGCTCTGTAAAGTAGACTACGAACATCCCGACGATCTCAGCCGTGGTGCTTTCCACCGGGAAGGACCAATGAGCTCGATAGTCGAATTGCTGTGCCAGCCACAACCACGGCTTCCATTTCGGCTCTGCGCGAACATCCGCTGTGATGACCGGTCGGGCGGCACCGGCCGTCAACCCGCACGCCAGCAAATCCGGTCCGCTCTCCAATCCATTCACCGCCTGCTCATAGGCGACGGGCATGCCGATCACGCGAGTCGATGCCCCGCCGATGTCATCCGCCGTGTGGAAAGCGCAGCGAGCTGTGGGGTCGAGTTGTTTCAACGCTGTTGCAATCAAGATCCCGAGCGACTCATCCAAAGGAGCGCCGTTGATGGCGGACTTGAAGGCTTCGTTTTCCGCAGCGAGCCAAGTGTCTTTCATGAGTAGTGGACTCGCGTGATATCTGAGCGCCGCAGCGAAGGTTCGAATAAATTCGTGTGTGATCGCCTGGTGTACTCGGACAGGACTATAACCGACGCGAGACGCGAACTGTTTCGAGTTCCCCTGAGCGCCTACGTGACTTCCGCTTGGGATGCTCCCCAATCCAGTGCGCGGTCCTTCGGAGCCGGCCAGGTTTAGCAGTTACGAAAGGACTCTGCGGCTGCAATCTAGCGGCATATCGATAGTGCAGCGCAGACCCTCAGAGTCATGCTGCAACGAAGTCTTGGCGCCCACGGAGTATGGCAGGGCACGTTCGATGAGTTCGCGGCCATATCCGCGACGCGACTCCAGTCTTGCGTCCGGCATCTGTCCGCCGACTTCGGTCCACTCAAGTGCCAGAAAATCGGTTTCTTGATCGTCGTACGTGCGCCACGTGACGAACAGTTTTCCGTCGTGACGTTCATTCGACAGCGCGCCGTATTTGCGGGCATTGGTCGCGAGTTCATGGAGCGCCAACGCGATGATCTGTACGACGGAAGGACGAATACGCACCGGCGGCCCATCCAAGTGCACACGATTTGGTAACTGCTTCGCTCCAAGCGCATCCAGCTCCATCCGTATGAGTGCTTCGATCGTGATGGGTTCTTCTTCCGATCGCGACAACAATCCTTGCACCCTCGCAAGCGCTTCCAAGCGATGGCCAAATTCTTCTCGGAAAGCTTCGGTCGGTCCGGTCGCCGCCATGGTCTGCGCAGCGATCGATCGCACCACGGCAATTAGGTTGCGAGTTCGATGCTGGAGCTCCGCCACCATCACTCGCATACGCTCTGCGGTCGCTTTCTCTTCGGTGACATCCTGACTAATTCCGCCGATGCGCTGAACCCGGCCGCTCGCATCGCATAGAGGAAAGTCGGTGTTTCTGATCCAGCGGACCTCGCCATCGCCGCGCTGGATCCTGAATTCGTGAGTGACGCGCCTGCCCTCGCGAACTTGCAGCACGTTCGCGATGGTGCGCTCTCGATCTTCGGGATGGATGAATTGCGCCCAGGTCTCAGGATCGTTGGCCTTGAGCACTTTGCTCATCGGAGCGTTGTAGATATGTTCGATCGCCGGGCTCACGAATTCCCAAGCAAATGTCGCCGCATTGCGGATCCAGATGATGTCAGAAGATGCCTCTGCGAATTCGCGGAATCTCTCTTCCATTTCGAGCAGCTGCGCGCGCCACTTCATCTTTTTCCTGTTCCGCCTTTTTGCGTTTCGTGACGTTCGTCGTTGTCGTCACGACACCATCCCCAAGTTTGACGACCGACTGGTAGAACCAACCATCAAAGTGATCGTGCACGTATCGGCGCTCCACCTGTTCCGGGTCTCCGGATTCGGTGACTCGAACAAAAGCATCAAAGATGCCTTCTTCGATCACTCCAGGATCAATTCCCAGCAGACACTTGCCGATCACATCGCCGAAAAACTTCTCTGAAGTGTGGTTGTTGAGTACCCAGCGGAAGTCCACGATCTTGCCGCGTTCATCGCGCACAGCCTCGAATACCTGAATCATTTCCATGGTGCTATCCATGGTGGCCTGCAAGAGATCGCGGCTGCGTTTCAGTTCCGCCGTCCGTTGCCGGACCTGAAGCTCTAGTTCAGCACGATAGCGGCTCTCTGCTTCACGTAGCTTCTCGATCGCTTCGTGGCGCTCCGTAACGTCACGACCCGCTCCAAACCATTCCACAATCTCGCCGGTGTCGCCCAAGATCGGGACGGCTCGAGACATCACCCAACCCACGCCACCGTCTGCGAGACGCACGCGGTGCTCCATTTCGAACAGGGATTTCGTGCGAATTGCCTTGTCGATGGCAGCGAAAATCGTCGGCCGATCTTCCGCGAGCAGATAGTGATCAGCCCAGTTCTCGATGGGCTCGACCGTGTCCGCCAGAATGTCATTTCCGTCGAGCTGGTACATGCACCGCCAATCCGCGCTCATGCGGTACATCATGTTTGCGCCCGCCGTAACCAGGGCGCGAAATCGAATTTCACTTGCGAGTGCCGCATCGCGCGAGATCACGGCTTGAGTTGTCTCGACGATGGTGTCGATGAAACCTAGGACTTCGCCGTCAGTCCCTCGAACGGGACTGTAGGAGAACGTGAAATACGCCTGTTCCCGCCGGCCCGAACGATCGATCGCAAGCGGAAAATTCTCCACAAACGTGGACTCGCCGCTCAGCGCGCGTTGCGCGAAAGGGCCGAGCTGATCCCATACTTCGCTCCAGATTGCCGCAAACGCGCAACCCAGAGCATCGTGTTTCTGCCCGAGGATGAGACGGAAAGAATCGTTATAAATCGTGACGAGTTCTGGTCCCCAGACCAGCGCTGCGGGGAATCCGTTCTCAAGTACGAAGGCAACGGCACATCGCAACTCCAGCGGCCACGACCCGATGGGCCCAAGCGCAGTGCGCTCCCAATCGTGATCCCGGACGCGTTGCGCCATATCGCCATGCTTCGGCAACCAGCTGGAATCCGAGAATGGGTCGCCCATCTCTTCCTTATCCACGCAATCGCTCCAACCTGCTTCGAGGGTGCTGCAGTTTTATGGTAATGGCTGGATTCGTCTAGCCCGTTATGACTCTCAACAGCCTTGGTACGCAGCAAAGCACGTTGGCGGTCCAGCAAAAGCTGCTTTGATTCTCCTGATGTCGGTCAGCCTCGAGCTAATTCGGTCCCACATTTTGGACGATCACAGCAGCCAATAAAAAAGGCGCTGCATTGGCAGCGCCTTTTTGTCGAACGAAGAAACCGAACCGTTAGCGGCGAGACGACGCGCCCAGCAAGTTCAACAAGCTCAGGAACATGTTGTACAAGCTGACGTACAACGTGATCGTCGCTGTGATGTAGTTCGTTTCACCGCCGCGCACGATTTCGCTTGTTTGATACAGCATGATGCCGCCGCTAACGATGACGAACAGACCCGAGACCACCAACGACAGGGTCGGCAAATGGAAGAACACCGCGATCAAGCCGAGGACAAACGCGCCGATGGCGCCGATCGTCAGGAATCCCCCCATGAAGCTGAAGTCCCGACCGCTCTTGATCGCGTAAGCTGACAGGCCGAGGAACGCCACCGCAGTCGTGCCCAGCGCCGTCATCACGATCTGACTGCCGTTCGGTAGGGCCCGGACGTACAACTCGATGATCGGGCCGAGAGTGAAGCCCAGGAACCCGGTCAGCGCAAAGGTCCAAAAGATGCCCCAAGAGCTATTACGGGTGGCGCTGACTGCGAAGAGCAAACCAAAGTAGATCAGGATCGTGAACAGGCCCATCGGAGGTGCATTCACCGCCATCGCAACGCCCGCCATGAGCGCGCTGAACAACAACGTTGCGCCAAGCAACAGATACGTATTCCGCAGAACCTTATTCGTCGACAATGCCGACGGACGAGCTGAACTGACTACAGAACTGGGATAGCGATCCATAAACACTCCGCAAACGTGAGACTGAAGCTTTGGACCGGCGGCACCGGTCGAGTTCCCTACATGGGGATGGGACGAATTCTATCAAGCGGCCTGGCGCCGCACGTACAAGAAAGATTAGGACGCAAGTGCTTGTTCCGTGAGCTCGAAATCAGCAGAATGCGCGTCCTTCGACCCAGCACCTCGACACTGCTGCGGCGCTACTCAGGATGCCGGTCTTCAAGACCGGTGCACGTACTCGGAAGGGTGGCAGAGTGGTCGATTGCACCGGTCTTGAAAACCGGCAGGGGCGCAAGCCTCTCGTGAGTTCGAATCTCACCCCTTCCGCCAGATACAAATAGACCCTCCTCGCGAGGGTCTTTTTGTATCTGCACTGGGTGCGATGGAACTCACGAGGTGAGTGAGTTCGACAAAATTCGTTCGGACACGGATTTTGGACACCGCTCAGCTGGCGCAACCGCGCACCAGCCATGGATGGCAAAGGCGCAATCCCACCACTTTCGCCCCGGCCTCATTCGATTACGTCGCAGGCACCCAAAACTTCAGATTGCGACCATCGCCATATCCAGCCGCGTGCAGTCGCGACCACAGTGTCCACTCAAAGGTCCCACCCTCTCCGCCAGAAACAACAAAGACCCTCCACACGAGGGTCTTTGAAATCGCCAACGAAAAGATCCGGATGGGTCCCCGCCTTCGCGAGGACGACAGCGAGAGTTCTATTTTGTCCGCGTGTTCACTGACTCGACGAAGTCGTACCCGACGCAATGCATCGCTAGTCCTTCTCGCTCGCGCAGCGAGCCGTCGCCCCTCAATTCTTCCCCCACCCCTGCATCTTGCTCGCTTGCTTCACCCAAGCTTTGAACTGTGCCTCGTCAATCTCGCCATCTTCATACACATGCACATAGCGCATTTCCTTGCTCTTCGAATCGCCTGGCGGTAGCGGCTTCAGCGAGGTGCCACGAAAGAA
>DASTSB010000421.1:0-10925 GCA_035760885.1 Steroidobacteraceae bacterium
GCCACGCGCAGCGAAGCAGTCTTCAGCCGTTTCCTCTCCGCTCACCTTCGAGTCGGCCACTCTCTCGGATTCTGAGATTCGCGATCTAGCTGCGCGCTTCGGCTCGCCGCTGCTCGTGGTCGATTGCGAGCAGGTTCGACGTCAATATCACGCGCTCAAAGCCGCTTTGCCCGGCGTCGATCTTCACTATGCGTTGAAGCCGCTTCCGCATGCCGCGGTCGTCTCGTGCCTGCGCGACGAAGGCGCTTTCTTCGATTTGGCCACGACCGGCGAGGTCGAACTCGTCAAAGCGCAAGGCATCGCTCCCGAGCGCTGCATTCACACGCACCCGATCAAGCGCGACAGCGACATCCGCGACGCGCTGCGCTTCGGCGTAACCACATTCGTCGTCGACAATCCGGATGAGATCCGCAAGTTCGTGCGCTATCGCCGTCGCGCCGAAGTGCTGATCCGCGTGTCGTTCCGCAGCCCAAGTGCGGTCGTAGATCTGTCGAAGAAATTCGGGTGCGAGCCGGGTGCGGTTCTAGGCCTGATTGAGATGGCACGCCGCCTCGGCATCCGGGTCCGCGGCTTGTCGTTCCATGTCGGTTCGCAAGCTGGCGATCCTAGCAAGTATGTAGAAGCGATCCGCGCATGCACCAACCTCATTGCGGAGGCGCTGCTCGCCGGGTTGCCGGCGCTTGAAGTGCTCGACATCGGCGGCGGCTTCCCGGTTTCGTACACCGAGGCCGTGCCCGCTATTGAAGACTTCTGCGCTCCGATTCGCGACGCACTCGCGAAGCTCCCCTCGCACGTGCGAGTCATCGCCGAGCCGGGCCGGTTCATTTCCGCTCCCGCTGCCATGGCGATCTCGACTGTCATGGGCAAGGCCAAACGTGACGGCCGCTGGTGGTACTACTTGGATGATGGTCTGTATGGGTCGTACAGCGGCCAACTCTTCGATCACGCCAAGTACCCCGTCGAAGCGCTGCGTGAAGGCGAGCTGCATCCGAGCGTGTTGGCGGGCCCGACCTGCGATTCCATCGACGTGATCGACGACAACATTCAGTTGCCCGAGCTCGAAGTGGGCGATTTGATTGTCGGCCGCATGATGGGCGCGTACACGTGGGCGAGCGCAACCGACTTCAACTTCTTCAAGCGGGCCAAGGTCGTTGTCATCAACGAGCGTCCGGCCGACGAGAAGCGGGTCGTGCGGCTCACCCGTCGCAACAGCAACGGACGCGGGCCGCGCGCCGCATAAACCGCTCGAGACCAAGCTGCGAAGTTCACATGCACGTTGACATTGTGGACTTCGTCGCTGGCGCGCGCGCTGCACGGGGCATCGCGGTCGTCATCGACGTCTTTCGTGCTTTCTCCCTCGCCGCTCACGCATTCAGCCGCGGCGCCGCTGCGGTCATCCCGGTGAGTTCGGTCGACCAAGCTCGCCAACTCAAACAAGCGCATCCTGAGTGGCTCCTCGTCGGCGAACGGCACGCGCGGCCTTTGCTCGGATTCGATTGCGGCAACTCGCCAACCCACCTCGAGCAGTTCGAACTTCGCGACCGAACCGTCATTCATACCACCCACGCAGGCACGCAAGGGCTCGTGAACGCGACAGGCGCGGAGGAAGTCCTCACAGGTGCGTTGGTGAATATGGGCGCCATCGTCCGCTACATCCGGTCGCGCACCCCTGATAACGTCACGCTCGTGCGGATGGGGCATGAAGCAGTCGAGAGAAGCGCAGAAGACGATGTGTGCGCCGAGATCATGGCCGCACGGCTCACGGGTGAGCGGATTCACGAAACAGAGTTGATCGAGGGGCTTCGTGACGCGGCTAGTGCACGCAAGTTTTTCGATCCAGCTTGCGATTGGGCTCCGTTAGGCGACTTCGAGCGGTGCACGCAGGTTGATCGATTCGATTTCGTACTGCAGCTTTCCCAAGCGTTCGATCCGCCGCGGCTCGTGCGAATCGATGTACCAACGTAGCTCATTCAGATGCATCCAGTCCTACGCACCGTGCTCCTGCTGACGTGTTCCAATGTCTTCATGACATTTGCCTGGTACGCGCACCTCAAGAATCTGGCCCAAAAGCCGTGGATCGTCGCGGCGCTGCTGAGCTGGGGCATCGCGCTATTCGAATATCTGCTGCAAGTCCCCGGCAACCGCATCGGCTACACCGTCTTGAGCCTGCCGCAGCTGAAGATCATCCAGGAAGTCATCACGCTCACGGTGTTCGTTCCCTTTGTATTGATCTACATGCGCCAGCCGCTAAAGCTCGATTATTTGTGGGCGGCGTTCTGCATGCTGGGAGCGGTGTATTTTGTGTTTAGGAAGTGAGTGATTGGGAGCAGGGAGCAGGAGCAGGGAAATACCTCGCCCCTTGTGGGAGAGGTCGAGCGTTTAGCTCGGGAGAGGGGGCGAAAAACGGGGAACGGGGAACGGGGAACAGGGAACAGGGAACAGGGAACAGGGAACAGGGAACAGGGAACAGGGGGGCTTGACTGTCAACCGCCAACTGACAACGGCAAACTGATGTCTTCTTCTAACCGCTAACCGCTAACCGCATCCCATGTCCACCGCCATTCACCGTCTTGTCGAAGCCTGCCGTGCAGGCGATCCGCGAGTGATTGCGCGTTTGCCGTCGGGGTGGGCTGTGATGGGGTCGCCCCAAGTATTGCGCGGATATTGCTTGTTGTTGCCGGATCCAGTGGTTCCGCACTTGAATGCTTTGGAAGCGCGCGAGCGCGATCAGTTCATGTGCGACTTAGGACGGCTTGGCGACGCCGTTCTGAAAGCAACGGGTGCTGTACGCGTGAACTACGCGATTTTTGGCAACTTGGAGCCCGCACTGCATGCGCATGTACATCCGCGATATGCAGATGAGGTTAGCGCGATGCGCACGGCCAATCCCTGGGGCTACGACTGGTCGAAAGCGGCTGCGTATTCTCAGAGCGAGCATGGAGAGTTGCGGTCGGTTATCGAATCACACCTACATGCATTGAAATAGGGCCGGGCGCGCATTGGGTTTGTGATCCGCTCCTCAAGCGACGTGCAAATCGTGCACGAATCGCATCATTTGCTAGTTCAAATTCATTCGTTGCCATGTACACTCGTTCGTAGCAAGGAGGTTCGTTCCTTGAGAACTTCCAACAAGAAGCACGACTAAATACCTTCAGGAAGAAAGTGAGTCGCTCGATATGCGGGACAAGTCGAGCCTGGCCAACTATGTGACGGAGCAGCTCTCATTTTTGGGGCGCATCTCCAATCGCAGTATTTTCGGTGGCATGGGCATTTTTATTGATGAGCGTTTGCTCGCGATCGTGATCAACGATCACGTTTACTTGCACACGGATGAAAGCAACCTGAGCGACTACGTGTCGCGCGGCATGGAGCAGTTCAAACCTTATCCGAATGCGTTCAACCTAACGACGGATCATCATCGAGTACCTCTCGAGGTGTTGGATGATCCGGAGCTGCTCAAACATTGGGGGCAACGCGCGTTGCAAGCGGCGGTCGAAGCTGCACGCAAAAAGCAGCTCGCAGGAATTGAGCGCTCGAGGCATTTGAAGCAGGCGAAGAAGAACCAACGCGAGCGTAAAGCGCCGGGTAGATCGCCGGGTAAATCGCCAGGTAAATCGTGACTAGGCGGAAGCGCGCTGGCCTGAGAGTGCCAGCAAGGCCGTGAGGCTCTTCACGGGCGGCGAACACGTCATCCCTCGGCAAAGATAGGCAGTTGCTTCAGCGCTGTTGCCGCTCTTTTCCGCGAGCGCGGGCGGTAGATCCAACGCGTCCTCGGGAATCGCAAAAGTCAACCGCTGCGGCGCGTACACCTTCGCGAGTTCGTCTGCCCAGTGCTCTGCTTGATCGGCAGCGCCTCGCACGATGACGATCTCGAGCGGATCGAGCTGTTCGGCCAGTGCTATGAGCATTGCGCAATGGCCGTGCGGGTACTGAGTCACTGAATTCCACCCAGCGCGAAGCACTCTCGTTGCCGCATCGACATATCTAGTCTCGCCCACCAACAACCCGAGCCGTAACAGCGCTCGGGCTGCAATCGCATTTCCGGAGGGCATGGCGTCGTCCGCGAAGGATTTCGACCGATGCATCAACTGTTCGTGGTCTGATGCCGTGAAGTAGAAGCCGCCCGAATTGTTGTCCTCGAAACGTGCGAGCAGATCCTCCGCTAACTTGATTGCAAACTGTAGGTCCTCGCTGCGCCAGTGCGTTTGCAGGCATTCGAGCACTGCATCGATTAGAAAGGCATAGTCATCCAAATAGGCGGCATAGCGCGCAGAGCCGTTCTTGTACGTCGCGAGCAATCGCCCTTCGCGCCACAGCTCGGTTCTGAGTACGTCCAGTGCGATCAGAGCGCCTTCTGCAAGGTCTCTGCGCCGTAAAGTGCGCGCTGCCGTGGCGAGCCCGGCAATGGCGAGCGCATTCCACGAAGTCAGCGTCTTGTCGTCGAGCCCCGGACGAACTCGTTGATTGCGAATGCGCAGCAGGCTGGCGCGCGCAGCATTCAGGTCCGATTCGACGTCAGCTGCTGGGAGCTTCAGTTCGGTTGCGATGTCCTCGACCGACCTGAAGACGTGCAAGTGCCAGTGACCTTCGAAGTTTGCTGGCTGGTCCAAGCCGAATCGCCGCGCGAATATTGCATATTGCTGCTGGCTCAGAGCTTGACGGACCTCATTCACGTCCCAGACGTAGAACTTGCCTTCGTGTCCTTCGGAGTCGGCGTCCAGAGCGGACCAAAACGTGCCTTCGGCCGAGCGCATCTCGCGGAGCATCCAATCGGCGGTTTCGCTCGCGATACGTCGATAGAGCGGCTCGCCCGTAGCAAGCGCGGCGTGTGCGTAGATGCGCAGCAGCTGGCCGTTGTCGTAGAGCATTTTTTCGAAGTGCGGAATCATCCAGTACTGATCGACCGAGTAGCGTGCGAACCCACCGCCGAGTTGGTCGTAGATGCCGCCTTCCGCCATGCGCGTGAGCGTCAGCGTGGTCATAAGCAATGCGTTCAGATCCGGCGCTTGGCTCGATGCGCTAGCTCGCCAGCGCCGCAACAAGAACTCTAGATTGGTGGGGTGCGGGAATTTAGGCGCGCCGCCGAAGCCGCCGAATTGACCGTCAAACTGCTCCTGCAACAACTCGCGAGCAGAATCCAAGGGCTCATAGCTCAAAGATGCCTCGGCGCTCGCAGGCTCGGGAACGAGTTCATCGAATGCCTGCTGAAGTGCGGCGTTTTGCTGCTGAATCTCCTCGTGGTGGGTTCGATAGAACTCGCTCACTCGGCGTAGCAGATCGGCGAAGGACGGCATGCCGAATCGCGGTTCTTTGGGGAAGTACGTGCCCCCGAAAAACGGCCTGCGATCGGCAGGCGAGAGAAACATGGTCAGCGGCCAGCCGCCGCCGCGACGCGTGAGCATCTGGTGAGCGAGTTGGAAGATCTTGTCCAAATCCGGCCGTTCTTCACGATCCACCTTGATGTTGATGAAGAGCTCATTCATAAGCGCCGCCGTGGCTGCGTCCTCGAACGACTCATGTGCCATCACATGGCACCAGTGGCAGGCGGAGTAGCCGATGGAGAGCAGAATCGGCTTGTCTTCGTGTGCCGCGCGCTCGAGGGCTTCCTCGCACCACGGATACCAGTGCACGGGATTGTTCGCATGCTGCAGCAGGTAAGGGCTCGTCTCGTTCGCGAGTCGATTCTGGGTATCGCTTGAAGATGGATTCATCGGGGACTCGCGGGCGCAATCGTCGCAGCGGAACGGGTCGAGATTGCCTAAAATAAACGCATACGATGAATACTCCTACACAAGTTGCTGCCTTTCCGCAGCTGCGGCTGAAACGCGGCGAAGATCGGCGATTGAGCGCCGGCCATCTTTGGGTCTTCTCGAACGAAGTCGACACCCAGCGGACGCCGTTGACGGCCTTTGCTCCGGGCGCCATCGCGAGTGTCGTAAGCGACCGGGACAAGTTCCTCGGTTACGCCTACGTCAATCCTCGCTCACTGATTTGCGCACGCATCCTCAGCCGCGATTCGCAGCACCCGCCTGGTCGATCGCTGTTAGTGCATCGCTTGCAGGTTGCGCTCTCGTTGCGTCATGCCCTGTATGACCGGCCGTTTTACCGGCTCGTGTACGGCGAATCGGACGGATTGCCTGGATTGGTGCTCGATCGCTTTGGCGATGTTCTCGTCGGGCAAATCGCGACAGCGGGAATGGAAGCCATGCGCGCGGAAATCGAGTCGGCCGTCGCAAAGGTCATTGCACCGCGGGTTTTTGTGTGGAAGAACGACAGTTCCGCACGCGAGCTCGAGGGCCTCGGCGAGTACACCGAAACGGTGGTCGGCGAAGCACCGCAGGTCGTCACCGTCGAAGAAGGTGGCGTGCAGTTCACGGTCCCGCTGGGCACCGGACAAAAAACCGGCTGGTTCTTCGATCAGAGCGCGAATCGGTTGGCGCTGCGCAAGTACGTGGGCGGCGCTCGAGTGCTGGACGTTTTTAGCTATCTAGGCGGCTGGGGCTTGGGGGCATTGCACGCCGGCGCGAGCGAGGTCACGTGCGTAGATTCTTCTGCGACCGCGCTAGATCTGTCGCAGACGAGTGCGGCTGCGAACGGATTGAAGCCGGCGGTGATTCGCGGCGATGCATTCGATGTCATGGAGCGTTTGCGGGAGGAACGGCGGAGATTCGATGTCGTGGTGATCGATCCGCCCGCGTTCATCAAGCGCAAGAAGGATGCGCCGAAAGGTGAGGCCGCGTATCGACGCTTAAATCAGCTCGCGATGCAGTTATTGGATCGAGACGGCATCGTCGCCTCGAGCTCGTGCTCGTATCACTTACCAGCCGAATCGTTGGTGTTGGCCATTCAGAGAGCAGCTCGCCATGTGAATCGATTCGCTCAGATCGTGGAAGTCGGCGGTCAGAGTCCGGATCATCCCATCCATCCGGGCATTCCAGAGACTCGCTATCTCAAGTGCTTCTTCGTCAGGGGCGTTCAAGAGTAAGCGTCGCACATTGGCTTCGACCGGACTCTTACCTACCATTCGCGCGGCATGATCAAGTATCCCTCCATTGACCCGGTGATCTTTTCCGTTGGACCGGCGGCGATTCGCTGGTATGGATTGATGTATGTGATCGGGTTTGCTGTGGCGTGGTGGTTGGGCCGCAAACGCGCGTCGAACCCCAACTCCACGTGGACCTCGCTGGATGTCGACGACCTGATCTTTTATTCCGCGATCGGCGTGATTCTCGGCGGTCGGCTGGGTTGGATCATCGCCTACGGATTCGAGCAGGTGTTGATCGATCCCTGGATGGTCTTTCGAGTCTGGAAAGGCGGTATGTCTTTCCACGGCGGTCTCGTCGGTGTGCTGATCGCGCTTGCGCTGTTCGCGAACCGCAGACAGCGCCGCTTTGCCGATGTCATGGATTTTCTCGCGCCGTTACCGGGCATCGGTTTGTGTGCGGGCCGGATCGGCAACTTCATCAATGGCGAATTGTGGGGTAAGCCGACCGATGTTCCGTGGGCGTTCACGGTCGATCCGAGCACGTTGCATCCGACTCAGGCGCAAGAGGCTGAAGATCTGTGCCGGCGATTTGCGATCGACCCATGTGTCCTGCACGTGCATCCGTCGCAATTGTACGAATCAGCGCTGGAAGGATTGACGCTCTTTTTGATTATCTGGTTCTTCACGATGCGCCCGCGCCCACGCCTTGCTCCGTCGGGCCTGTTCCTCTTCTTCTATGGCGTGTTTCGCTTCACGCTCGAATTCGTGCGGGTACCCGATGAGAATCGAGGCTATTTATTGTTCGGGTGGATGACGATGGGACAGATCCTTTCGACCCCGATGATCATCGCGGGCGCCGCGCTGCTCGTGATTGCTTATCGACGCAATGAGTTCAGCGGCAACTTCAAACACGCACAATCCAGCGGCGCTGCGGATTCCACTCGCGTCGTTACGGCCCAGTAAATGCAGCAATATCTAGATCTGCTCCGGCACATTCGCGACCACGGGGTCCGAAAGACGGACCGAACGGGTACCGGCACGCTCTCCGTGTTCGGCTATCAGATGCGATTCGATCTCGCGCGCGGCTTTCCAATGGTGACGACCAAGAAGCTGCACACCAAGTCGATCATTCATGAACTGCTTTGGTTCTTGCGCGGAGACACCAACGTTCAGTATCTCCACGATCACGGCGTGTCGATTTGGGACGAATGGGCGGATGAGCAGGGCAATCTCGGACCGGTCTACGGACGACAATGGCGGTCGTGGCCTACGCCAGATGGCCAGTACATCGATCAAATCAGTCGTACCCTGGATTTGATTCGGCGCAACCCAGATTCCCGTCGCATTGTCGTTAGCGCCTGGAACGTGGGCGAACTCGAACAGATGGCGTTGACGCCGTGTCATGCGCTGTTTCAGTTTTGGGTCGCGGAAGGCAAGTTGTCGTGCCAGTTGTATCAACGCAGTGCCGATGTGTTTCTGGGAGTGCCGTTCAATATCGCTTCGTATGCGTTGCTGACGCATATGTTCGCCCAGCAGTGCGACTTGGAGGCCGGTGATTTCGTTTGGACCGGTGGCGACTGCCACCTATATTCCAATCACCTCCAACAGGCCGACGAGCAATTGACGCGTTCACCGTATCCATTGCCTACGTTGCATATCAAGCGCAGGCCGCCGTCCATTTTCGAGTACGCCTTCGACGACTTCGAAATTCGCGGTTATCAATCGCACCCTCATATCAAAGCTCCCGTAGCCGTCTAACATCTCACATGCCGCAAGCTCGCAAAAAGTCCCGCAGCAAGTCTCGCAATCAAAAGACTTCGCCCTCCAAGTCATCGAAAGCCGGCGGCAGCAAACGCAAGATCGCGAAGCGCGCCAAGAGGCCCGCGAAGCCAACGCCCGCAACGCATCTCATCGAGGCTCGCAGATCGGGCATTCATGGCACGGGCGTGTACGCGATCGCGCCAATCAAGAAAGGCACGCGGGTCATCGAGTATCTCGGTGAGCGCATTTCTCACGCCGAGGCCGACGCGCGTTACGCGCAGAAGGGCGACGACGACGGCCACACGTTCCTGTTTATCGCCAGCAACCGCACCGTGATCGATGCAGGCGTCAACGGCAACGATGCACGTTTCATCAATCACAGCTGCAATCCCAACTGCGAAACGGTGATCGAAAACAGCCGGGTGTTCATCGATGCCATTCGCAACATCAAACCCGGTGAAGAACTCGGCTACGACTATCAGCTCACGTGGGAAAGCACGGACGATCCGGAGGAACTGGCGCTTTACGCATGCCGTTGCGGCGCGAAGCGCTGTCGCGGCACGATGCTCGATCGCGAGCCGGTGGACAAAAAGAAGTGACGCTGAAGCTTTCCATCGTGGTCGCGGCCTCCGAGAACAACGTCATCGGAGTTCGCAATGAACTGCCATGGCATTTGCCGGATGACTTGCGCCGCTTCAAAGCGCTGACAATGGGCAAGCCGGTGGTGATGGGCCGCAAGACGTTCGAATCGATTGGCAAACCACTGCCGGGACGCACGAACGTGGTCGTCACACGTCAGCGCGACTGGAGCGCGCCGGGCTGCGTCATTGCGACCTCGATTGCCGATGCAATCGAGCATGCGAATGCTGCCGAAATCATGATCATCGGCGGCGCACAGATTTTTGCCGAGGTGCTGCCGCAAGTGAGCACGATTCACCTGACTCGCGTACATGTCCGTTTGGAGGGCGATGCATTCTTTCCAGAACTCGCCTCGAGCGATTGGCGAGAGACGAACCGCGAAAACCACGCCGCCGACGAGCGGCACCAATACGCGTTCACGTTTGTCACATTGTCTCGGCTAACCGCCAACCGCTAACCGCTAACCGCTTCCGCCTCATGAAACCACGCTTCGACTGTTCCGTTTGCCCGGGCTACTGCTGCAGCCATCCTCGGATCGCAGTGAGCGACTACGACATCGCGCGGCTGGCGCGGCACTTCGGCATCTCGCCTAAGCAAGCGCGCGAGCGTTTTACGTATCGGTATCTCACCAAGGAAGCAGACGAGCAAATCCTGCGGCATCAGCGCGATCACATCTACAAAACGATCTGCCGTTTTTTCGACACTAAGGAACGCCGCTGTACGGTTTATGAGGCGCGACCGAACGTTTGCCGCAAGTATCCGTACGGAAACGTATGTGGGTACTACAACTTCCTCAAGTTCGAACGCGAACACCAGGGCGACGACGAGTTCATCCCGACGGCATAGCCATCAATCGATCTCGATCGTGCGCCTGAACAAATACATCAGCAGCACTGGCGTCTGCTCGCGGCGCGAAGCGGACGCGTGGATCGAAGCCGGCCGGGTTTCGATCAACGGAGCGGTCGCGACGCTCGGAACCCAGGTGAATGACGGCGATCAGGTCTGCGTCGACGGTCGTCCACTCGCGACGGGGCCTCGCCGCATCTACATCGCGCTTAACAAGCCCGTGGGCATCACATGCACGACGGAGCGCGACATTCCGGGAAATATCGTTGATTTCATCGGCCACAAAGAGCGCATCTTTCCCGTCGGCCGATTGGATAAGGATTCCGAGGGCCTGATTCTGCTCACTAACGATGGGGACATCGTCAACGAAATCCTGCGGGTCGAGAACGCGCACGAGAAAGAATACGAAGTCACCGTTGATCGCCCTGTGACCGAGATCTTCCTGAACGGCATGGCGAGCGGGGTGCGAATCTTGGGAACGGTCACGAAGCCGTGCAAAGTCAGGCGCATCGCGCCTGCGACCTTTCGCATCATTTTGACCCAAGGGCTGAATCGCCAGATCCGGCGTATGTGCTCGTTCTTTGGTTACAAAGTCGTGAAGCTGCAGCGGATCCGCGTCATCAATCTCACCTTGGCTGGGCTCAAAGTGGGCCAGTGGCGTGAATTGAGCGAAGCGGAAGTGGCGGGGTTACTG
>DASTSB010000422.1:0-2154 GCA_035760885.1 Steroidobacteraceae bacterium
ATTGCGCATGCGTTGATATTCCTTGTCGGTGAGCGTTTGAGCCGGTGCGACAGTGATCGAGTCCCCGGTATGCACGCCCATCGGATCGAGATTTTCGATCGAGCAGATGATGATGCAGTTGTCCGCACGATCGCGAACCACTTCCATCTCGTATTCTTTCCAACCGATCACGGATTCCTCGAGCAGCACTTCGCTCGTCGGCGACGCATCCAGTCCGCGTTCCACGATCTCGACGAACTCTTCCCGGTTGTATGCGATGCCGCCGCCTGACCCGCCCAGCGTGAACGAAGGACGAATGACGGTCGGGTATCCGATTTCCGCTTGTACCGCCAGCGCCTCCTCCATGCTGTGCGCGATCCGCGAACGCGGCGATTCCAGTCCGATCTCGCGCATCGCGTTGCGGAAACGCTCGCGATCCTCGGCCATGTCGATCGCTTCGCGCGAGGCGGCGATCAATTCGACGCCATGCTTCTCCAACACGCCTTCGCGCACGAGATCGAGCGCGCAATTCAGGGCGGTCTGCCCACCCATGGTCGGTAACAACGCGTCCGGCTTCTCTTTAGCGATGATGCGTTCGACCGTTCGCCAATTCACCGGCTCGATGTACACAGCATCGGCCGTTTCGGGATCCGTCATGATCGTGGCCGGATTCGAGTTCACCAGGATGACTCGATAACCCTCTTCCTTGAGCGCCTTGCACGCTTGTGCGCCGGAATAATCGAATTCGCAGGCCTGGCCGATAACGATCGGACCGGCGCCGATGATCAAGATACTTTTTAGGTCGGTTCGCTTGGGCATCGCAGTTCCGTGTTAGCGCTCAGACGCCGCCGCTCGGCGCTCGACTTCGCGGTTCGCACTTTGGGCATTCAGTCGTTCGTGGATCATGCGCACGAAGCGATTGAACAACTCGTGGATATCGTGGGGGCCTGGGCTCGCTTCGGGATGGCCTTGGAAGCTGAAGGCCGGCGCGTCGGTGCGCTCGATGCCCTGCAGAGTTCCGTCGAACAGCGACTTGTGCGTGACACGCACATTTGAGCCGAGCGTTGACTCGTCTACTGCAAACCCATGGTTCTGGCTGGAGATGAATACCCGTCCCGTCTGCAGATCTTGGACCGGATGATTGGCGCCGTGATGTCCGAACTTCATCTTCACCGTTTTCGCATCGCTTGCCAGACCGAGCAGCTGATGGCCCAAGCAAATGCCGAACACCGGAATGTCGGTCTTCAGGAATTCGCGGATCGCATCGATTGCGTACGTGCAAGGCTCCGGATCGCCAGGTCCGTTCGAGAGGAAGATGCCCTCAGGATTCATCGCGAGGACTTTGTCGGCTGGTGTCTGCGCGGGCACGACCGTGATGCGACAACCTTGATCGGCCAGGCAACGCAGGATGTTGCGCTTGATGCCGAAGTCATACGCAACGACGTGCACACGCTGACCAGGCCGTGGCTTCGGCCCCTGCTCCAATCCCCAATTCGTGCCCTCATTCCATTGATAGGTCTTCTTCGTCGAGACGACCTTGGCCAAATCCATGCCTTTCAGTCCGGGGAATTTGCGTGCTGCGTGCACCGCCGCATTCGGAGACGCTTTTTCGCCGGTCATGATGCAACCGGCGAGCGCGCCCTTCTCGCGCAAGATGCGCGTGAGTTTGCGAGTGTCAATGTCGGCGATCGCAACAACTTTGCCGCGCTCGAGAAAGCTCTCCAGAGACTCCGAAGCGCGCCAATTGGAATACAGCGCCGGAAGATCGCGAACGATCAGACCTGCTGCATAGATCGCAGCAGCCTCCAAATCTTCTGGATTGGTCCCGGTGTTTCCGATGTGCGGATAAGTGAGGGTAACAATCTGTCTGCAATAGGACGGGTCAGTGAGAATCTCCTGATAGCCCGTCATGGCGGTGTTGAAAACCACCTCGCCCGTCGTGTTGCCTTTGGCTCCGATAGAGCGGCCCTGGAAAACCGTGCCGTCTTCGAGCGCCAGTACAGCGGGTGTAGTCATAGGCTCCTGGCTCGCGATGTCAGTCGTTTCAGACACGCATGCGGACGGCAGGATGGGCGTCTAGGCCGATCCCGCACAAGAATTTTCACCGCGTGCTGAGGGACGGGAGTGTACGCGAGGGCTTGGGGTTTGGAAATAAAAAATCGAAATGACGCGCGT
>DASTSB010000423.1:0-4591 GCA_035760885.1 Steroidobacteraceae bacterium
CCTCGAAAGACAAGCTCGCGATTCGCGGCCGTAGCAATGGCGGTTTGTTGGTTGGAGCTGCGATCACGCAACGCCCTGACTTATTCGGTGCGGCACTTCCTGCAGTCGGCGTGCTCGACATGCTTCGATACCACACGGCAAGCGGCAATGCGCGCCAATGGTCAGCCGACTACGGGCTCAGCGAGAATCCAGATGAGTTCCACGCGCTGTACGCTTACTCACCAGTTCACAACGTGAAGGGTGGAACGTGCTATCCGCCTACGCTGATCACGACAGCGGATCACGATGATCGTGTCGTTCCGTGGCACAGCTACAAATTTGCGGCCCAACTGCAGCATGCACAGGGAGGTTCGAATCCGATTCTGCTGCGTGTCGAAACACGCGCCGGGCATGGCTCGGGTAAACCCGTCTGGATGCAAATCGAAGATTGGTCGGATCAGTGGGCTTTCTTGGTGAAGTCGCTGCGAATGGAATGAACGCAAGCGTTCAGTGCAAAAGACCAATTGCCGCTGACGCCGCGATCTGACGGTCAGCTCTGTTCTGGCTTGCCTACGGCTTCCCTGCCGCGAATGCGGCTTGCCTGCAGCGGCTTACCCTGCGCGTTCAGCCCTTGCTCTGAATGCTGTGCGTTCACGTGCTGACGGACTCAGCACGCATCTGAATCCTCATCCCCATCTTCCTTGATCTCCTCACCCGCAATCGAACGCTGCCCCGACGCCCATGCGCCTAGATCGATGAGCTTGCAACGCTCGCTACAAAATGGACGCCAGGGCGATGCGTCCGTCCATTCGACGGGACGATTGCAGGTGGGACAAGGGACGGTGGTGGGCATTGGCAACAGTGATTCGCAGTTCCAGCTACGAATAGTAGGTCGCTCTGCGCCCTATTCAAGAGTGAAGCGAACTAGGGAGCCTTCGCAGTTGTGGCCACAGGAGGTGCGGCGTTGGTATTTCTCAGGAGAGCGTCGAGCTTTTCGCGCTGACCACGCTCAGTGTAGAAACGAATCAATCGGTCTCGAGCGCGAGTCACGGTCTCGACATCTTCGCTTTGATCCTTTGAGAGGACCGTGTAGCCGTGCACTAGATCCTCTTCCGCTTCCATGACTTTGCCCTGCCTGTACAGAGCTTCGCCCAGTGCACTTTGAGAACGAGCCACGCGCGACTCAGGTGCGTCTGCCCGTTTCCATCGCTGCATGGACGCGTCCAGCACTGTGGCGGCATCCGCAAATCGTCGCTGTCCAAGCAAAGCTTCACCAAGGTAGTACTCGGCGGATGCGATGTATTGGTGGTCGGGCGGGAGAGCATGCGCATAGAGGTCGAGCGCATCTCGTAACAACGATTCGGCCTCGTTGAATCTTGCTTGCGGAATAATGACGGATGCGAGCACCGTTTCGAAATAGCCGATCTTATGGCCCATCTGGGTACCGGAATCCTTCACAATGCGAATCGCACGTCTCAGAAGCTTTTCAGATTCGGCCGAGTTGTGCTGCCCGAATCTAACTAATGCGAGGGAACCAAGAGTTTCTGCCACAAGAGGACTATTTAGGCCATACAACTCCTCTTGTGCTTGCACGACCGACTCATAAATCGAAGCCGCTTCATTGAACTTGTTCTGGTAAAGCAGCATCTCAGCGAGTCGATAGTCCGCCATGATGCGGTCAGGATGGCGCCTTGGTAGTGTTTGGTAGATGGAGACTGCTTCCCTGGCCATTTTCTCAGCCTCGTCCATCTTGTTTTCCCACGACAACGTGACGGCAAGCTCGCTGAGGACCTCAGCGACGGTTGGATGCTTTCGTCCGTGGAGCCGCGTGAACAGCTCGAGTGCTGCCGAGAAGTGCCCCCTCGAATCCGCGATGTTCCCGCGTATCGTCTCCAGGCGGCCGATGTCGAGTAGCAGATTGGCATACGCCTCCGAGTTGCGATCGGCGGGCCGGTTCAAAGTCGCCAATGCTTTAGCGAAGTTTTCATCCGACTCCTGAAGCCGACCGACCCATCTCTGAGCGATCGCAAGCTCCGTCAAGACAGAACCAATTCGTTCGTCGCCTGTCCCCGGCAGACCGCGGAGCAGGTCAAGAGCGCTTTGGAGATAAGGTATCGCGCCTTCGGGAGCACCCAGGCGCCGGTAGGAGCGGCCTATAGCCTCAAGCAAACGAGCCCGGACAGCCGGTTGTTGGTCCAAGTCCGACTGAATTCGTTGCGCTGCCTGATCCAGCAGACTACGCGCTGTCGGTTCCTGTCCAAGGTTATGAAGCGGGTCAGCAGCACTGAAAACATTCAGCAGGAAGTTCGAAACCGTCTCCGCTCGCTGCCCATCCTGCGTCGCGCGATCAAGCGCCACGGCGATCTGATGCCGCTGTATCGACATCACTACCGCTACGCCGATCACGAACAGCAAGAAGAATGTCCCGCCGATCACGCCTGCGGTATGACGTCGCGCAAACCGCTGGGTGTAGTACACCCAATTTCCTTGGCGGGCCTGAACCGGTTGACTGCTCAAGTGGCGGCGTACGTCCGTAGCGAACCATTCCACCGATGTGTATCGATGCTGCGGCTCCTTGCGCAAAGCGCGCAGCACGATGGCATCGAGATCGCCCGTGAGTTGGCGCTTCAGACGCTCCGGAGTCGTATTCCGAACGGCTGCGAGGTCCGCGATAGGGGATTCATATTCCCGAGGGCCATTGATGATTGCCTGATCGACGGCGACGCTGGGCCGGTCGGGATCCGATACGCAGATCGTGCGCTCCAGTTCGAGCTGACTGGCCGAGTAGGGGACCTTGTACGGGCGCAGCCCGCAAAGCAGTTGATACAACACCACGCCAAGCGAATAAACATCGCTCGCCGTCGTCACCGGCTGCCCGAGAATCTGCTCTGGGCTCGCGTACTCAGGAGTCAAAAGGCGATCGTTGACGCGCGTGAGTTCAGCGTTGGCGACTTCGTCGCCGGGGAGAAGCAGCTTGGCGATCCCGAAGTCGAGCAGTTTCGGAACGCCTTCAGGTGTCACGAGAATATTTCCGGGCTTTAGATCGCGATGGACGATGAGGTTTTGATGGGCGTATTGAACTGCAGAGCAGATCTGCGTGAAGAGGTCTAAGCGCTGGCGAACGTCCAACTGCTTCTCATCGCAGTATCGCTCCAGGGTCTGGCCCTGGACGTACTCCATGATGAGGTAAGGGTGACCTTCTTCGGTTTCGCCGGCATCGATCAGACGAGCAATGTTTGGGTGATTCAGGCTCGCTAGGATTTGCCGTTCAGCACGGAAGCGAGCCCCGAAGCTACCTTGTACGGTACTCGCGTCAATCAATTTGACGGCAACTTGGGCGGCGTACTGCTCGTCGGCTCGATCGGCCAGGAAGACCGTTCCGGTCCCGCCCTGCCCCAGAATCGAGGCCAAGCGATAACTACCGATCACGCGGCCCAGCATCATGCGGGCTTTTTCACCCGTCGGACTCGTGAGGAGGTTGGCGCCAGCCGCGAGCGATCGAGTCAGACCGCGCTCGTCTTTGAGCTGCGAAAGGATTTGCTCGACGAGATGGGCATCTTCGTCGGTTTCACGACGCAGGAAAGACTTTCTCTCCCCTGTTTTCATTAGGCGCGCGCGCTCGAACAGCTCTCGATGGCGTTCCCAATTGTCGCGTTTAGGCTGCGAGCTCATTAAGTTAAAAACTATTACGCGCCCGGCTCACAGGCGCAGCGGTTTCGCATTGTGCGCATGTCGTTGTCGCCAGCATGAGACGAGGCACTCATTTCTGGATTTGCGCCAATACGTCGCGCTTAATGCCCCGGCTATCAGGGCAACCCCGCGCCCAATTCTCAGGCGCAGCACTGATTTCTCGTGTAAGGCATCCGTGGCGATATCAACGGACGTGACGTACCTCACATTCTGTCGTAGCTTATGTGCGAAACGACCGCTTTTAGCGGCCGGCGTTAGCACCACAGCTCATGGGGAGAAAGCAGATGCGTCGCAGTTTGATCGCGTTGGCAGTAGCGGGAGCTCTAATCACAGGCGCGCAAGGTTCGGCGCCATCAGAGCACGGACAAATGGTGGCTGATGGGAATGGCCAGAACGCACCTCGTCCGCGCATCGACGGCCTGGTCGCTGATGGCAATGGCCAGAACGCACCTCGTCCGCGCATCGACAGCCTAGTCGCTGATGGCAATGGCCAGAACGCACCTCGTCCGCGCATCGACAGCCTAGTAGCTGATGGCAATGGCCAGAACGCACCTCGCCCGCGTCTCGCTTAACGGAGATCTGCAGCCATGAAGACCAGTTATTCACTACTCGCCAGCGTTGTCGTTCTAGTTGCTGCCTCCGCATCAGCTGCGGTGTTGAACACCAAGCAAGACGCGAAAGCAGAGCTGAAAGTAGCAGTTCAGACAGTTCAGCACGTAGACAGCATGGCACCGCAATCAGTTGTCCTGCGGCGCCCCATCTAAAACCTCAAAGGCCCAACGCAAAGAGCCGATCCATTTGGATCGGCTCTTTCTTTTTTCGGAACCCCAAACGCCGCGCGATCAGGTCACGAGCAGACGGTCAGCAAAAATTTCACGTCTTCCGTAGTCTGCACCGGCCGCGCATTCACGTCGGTCCAGCT
>DASTSB010000424.1:0-5146 GCA_035760885.1 Steroidobacteraceae bacterium
ATCTCCATCGGAAAGCTTGAAATGGGGTCCGATACGTTTGCCGTTCACGCGAACCTGAGCATATCGGCGTCCGGCATGTCGTCGCAGGAGAAGGCGATGCGGGGCAGCGCATCGATAATTTCCTACTGCGGCATCTGAAAAACCTGCCTAGAAGCCGGGTGTATCGCATCCTTAGAACGGGCCAGGTTCGCGTGAACGGCAAACGTATCGGACCCCATTTCAAGCTTTCCGATGGAGATCAGGTCCGCATCCCGCCCGTACGCTTGGAGCCCAAAGCTGAAGCTGCTGCTCCTTCGCGATCGCTTCGGGACTACATCGAAAAGGCGGTTGTGTATGAGGATCGCGATCTGCTCGTCATCAACAAGCCTGCAGGTATCGCAGTACACGGCGGAAGCGGCCTCAGCTTTGGCGTGATCGAGGCTCTGCGAGCAATGCGCCCCGAGCTCACGGAACTGGAATTGGTACACCGACTCGACCGAGAAACGAGCGGGTGCTTGGTTGTCGCCAAGCGTCGGGCGGCTTTGCGCGAACTTCACGCACTGCTTCGTGAGCGTGAGATGGAAAAGACCTATCTCGCATTGCTATGTGGACGGTGGCCGTTCGGGAACAAGACCTTGGACCTGCCGTTGAAAACGAATCTCAAGCAGGGCGGCGAGCGGGTGGTAAAGGTCCATGCCGACGGGCAACAGGCGATCAGCACATTCACGCCGATCAAGCATTTCGGAAAGCTCGCGACGTTGGTCGAGGTGTCGATTGGCACTGGGCGTACCCATCAAATCCGAGTTCACGCTGCCCATGCCGGCTATCCGATCGCGGGGGACGACAAATACGGCGATCGGGAACGGGAGGCGCCGCTCAAGGCGCTGGGTTTGAATCGCATGTTCCTGCATGCCTTACGTTTACGATTCCAGCGACGCGGCGCGCCTGCCGCGTTCGAAATCGAGGCACCGCTTCCGCCTGAATTGCAGGATGTGCTCGAGGCTCTTAAGCGGCAGAAATAAGCGAGCCTTACGGAACCTGGAAGCCCTGACGTCGCAAGGCTCCGGCAAGCCAAATCAGCGGAAGTCCGACCAATGCTGTGGGGTCGCTTGATTCGACCCGCGTAAACAGACTGATGCCCAGCGCTTCGACTTTGAATCCGCCCGCACAGTCGTAAGGCTTGTCGCGGGCGACATAACGGCGGATTTCGTTATCCGTCAATTCGCGGAAGTGAACGGTCGTAATGTCGCAGTGACCTTCGTTGGCTCCGCTTGATGAATCGACGATATGGACGGCAGTGTGGAACTGCACGCGCTGCCCACTGAGTGCCTTGAGCTGAGCAATCGCTCGTTCGCCAGAACCGGGCTTGCCAAGCACTTCCCGACCGCAGACCGCCAGTTGATCCGAGCCGATGACAAGCGCCTTGGTTTGTCGCGCGGCTACGGCGTCGGCCTTTGCTCGTGCCAGCCGGTTAACCAAGTCAATGGGCGTCTCGCCGGGGAGGGGCTCTTCGTCGACATTGGACGCAGCGACCGTGAACGCAATTCCGAGCCGCTCTAGTAGCTGTTTTCGATACAAAGAGGTTGAGCCTAGAACCATACGCAGCCCAGTCATGCTGACCGCATTCATGGTGCGCACTCTCGAATCAGACGATCCCTTATAAAAACAAGCATTTAAGCCCTCTTTTTGTTTTGACAGGCTGGGGGGTCGCCGCTAGTATACGCGCCCCATGCCACGACCCCCGGCCGCTTCAGAGTTCACCGTGGACGCGAAGGTGCAGGCGCGGGCACGGAATGTAATCGAATATCACTTTACCGCAGCCGATCTGCCGAGACTGACGCAAGCAGGCGCTGGATCGGACTCGGTTGTCGACGTGCGTTTGAGTTTTTCTGAGTACGACACGCTGCCCGCGATACACGGGTCGCTACACGGCACTGTGATGCTCGAGTGTCAACGTTGTCTTGACTTCGCGCCGGTCGACATTCTCGATGACTTCAATGTCGTCATCGTGGATCGAGAGCGCAGCGACGAACCCGGCGGCTACGAGCCGGTCGTTGCAGATGCGGGTCATCTGAATGTCCGCTGGTTGACGGAAGAGCAGGTGCTCCTGTCGTTACCGCTCGTAGCACTGCATGAGGATGAGAATTGCGGCGATCGAACGTCCGATCCAACCGCGGCGGCGCCGAACGATGAAGAAGAAACTCGGCAGCAGCCATTCAAAAACCTGCGCGACTTGCTGCGCAAAGACTGATTTTCCATTGGAGAGTTCGAGCCATGCCCGTTCAAAAAAGCCGCAAGACGCCTTCGAAGCGTGGAATGCATCGTTCACATGATGGACTGAGCCGTCCCGCTCTCTCCGTCGATCCGACCTCCGGCGAAACGCATTCGCGTCACCGCGTCACCCCCGATGGCTTCTATCGTGGCAAGAAAGTCATCGAAACCCGCGACAAGAACGACGCCGAATAACGCTCGAGGCGGCGTGCAGAGCGCCGCCTTAATTGCTTGAGCAACTCCCGACCTATCACGATTGCCGTCGATGCGATGGGCGGCGATCACGGGCCGTCCGTCACGGTCCCGGCTGCGCTACAAGTTCTGCAAGCGCAGTCGGATTTGCGCGTCATCTTGGTCGGTCAGCGTGATCCGATTCAAACCCAACTCGCCGCGGCAAAAGCCAATCTCAATGATCGACTGATCCTGCAGGAAGCAAGTCAATTAGTGGGTATGGACGAGAAGCCGCAGGATGCTCTACGCAAGAAGAAGGATTCTTCGATGCGCGTCGCTATCGATCTGGTGAAGGCTGGCACTGCGGATGCCTGCGTCAGCGCCGGCAATACGGGCGCGCTGATGGCCACAGCCCGATTCGTTCTGAAAACGATTGAAGGCATTGACCGCCCCGCAATCATCTCTCGCATCCCCGCGCGCCATGGGCATACACACATGCTGGATTTGGGTGCGAACTCGCAATGCACCGCAGATCATCTATTTCAGTTTGCAGTGATGGGTACCGTGGTTGCGGCCGACACAAACGGGATCGCTCGCCCTCGCGTCGGGATCTTAAATATCGGCGAGGAAGAAACCAAAGGCGACAGTGTGGTGCAGGAAGCCGCAGCGCTACTGTCTCGGAGCAAGCTCAACTACATCGGGTTCGTCGAGGGCAACGACATCTTTTCAGGCGATGTCGATGTTGTGGTGACGGACGGATTTACGGGCAATGTCGCATTGAAAAGCATGGAAGGGGTCGTGAACATGTTGGTCACGACCGCCAAGACCGAATACACGCGTAATCCGCTGCGTTACTTCGCGGCAGTGGCCTCGCTGCCGGTTTTCCGTTCGATTCGCAAGCAATTCGATCCGCGCAGCTACAACGGCGCCGGCATGGTTGGGCTCGCTGGCATCGTAATTAAGAGTCACGGCAGCGCCGATATGATCTCCTTTGCGAACGCAGTGCGGGTTGCCGCTGTCGAAGCACGTAAAGGTGTTCCGACTCAGATCGCCAATTTGCTTCGCGAACAGTTGGTCGCATAGCGCCTTATCAGCCCGCGCGGGTTGAGTATGCTTCGTTACGCTACTTCGTTGTTGAATACGCATGTTTGCACGTCGCCTCGTTTCTGCCTGCCTGGCTAGCTACGCGCTGGCTTTCGCCGCCGTTTCCGTCCAAGCGGCAACTTATGTCCTGCCGTCTCCTCCCGACACCGTGGTGGGCGAACTGCAATATGCGACTGCCCAGCACGAAGACACGTTGTTGGATATCGGTCGGCGTTTCAGTGTTGGGTATGAAGAAATCGTCGCGGCGAATCCGGGGGTGGATCCCTGGCTGCCGGGCGAGGGCACGCGCGTGCTCATCCCGTCACGATACATCCTGCCCGACGCTCCTCGCGAAGGCATCGTCGTGAGCCTTGCCGAGCACCGTCTGTATTACTACCCGAAGGCCAAGGCGGGCGAGCCCGCGATCGTCAAAACCTATCCAGTTAGCATCGGCAAAATGGATTGGAAGACGCCGTTAGGTCTTACGCACATCGCGAACAAGAGAGTAAAGCCGATTTGGTATCCGCCCGAGTCAGTGCGAAAAGAACACGAACTCGACGGACGACCGCTGCCAAAGGCTGTTCCGCCCGGCCCGGATAATCCTCTCGGCGAATATGCAATGCGCTTAGCGATCCCGGGTGGGGCATATCTGATTCACGGCACCAATCGACCCGCGGGCGTCGGCATGGAAGTGACTCACGGATGCATTCGCATGTATCCCGAAGATATCGAAGAATTCTTCAAGTTGGTGCCGGTGAATACGCCTGTGCGCATGATCGATCAGCCATACAAGATGGGATGGAAGGGCGATGATCTGCTGATCGAAATCCATGCTCCGTTGGCTGGGACGGATTCCGCAGAGGAGCACAGTCTTACCAACATCACTCGGTTGTTGGTCTCGGCAACTCAAGACAAGACCGTTGCGATCGATTGGGCAAAAGCGGAGCGCGAGTTTTCGCGCGCCTCCGGGGTGCCGGAATCAGTGATGTTGCAGCCAGTGATTCAGCCAGTGCCGCCCATCACTTCGGCAAACGCGAATGAGGCAGTAGGGGCGATCTCTCCGTAATCGATAACTCGGCGCGCGCTTACCTGCGTACTGTTAGACTTCGCGCGCGAGCCCTGCGGCGGAGGTCGACTTAATCCACCGAGTTAGTCCATGACTGATGCTGTGGGGCTCGCCTTCGAACACCAACCAGAGTTCTGCGTGCGCTTCAGCTCTCGCATCGCGATCGATGATCGTTCTTCGCGAAACGCACTAATCCCACAGGCCAAAAAAAACGCCGCGGTTTGCACCGCGGCGTCTTTGTTTCATCGAAGCGAATCGAATTACTTCGATACGGACTTCTTGAACACGCGATCGATCTTTTCGTTCGTCGCGTCGCAGCAAGCCTGGCTGGCCTGAGCGGCTTGCAGCGCCTGATTAGCGGCGCTCTGGGCGCTATCAGCGGCTGAACGAGCCGACTGTGCAGCAGAAGCCGCAGAGTCTGCAGCAGCCTTGGCAGCAGCAGCGTCTTGCACGGCCTTGTCTGCCGTCGCCTTGATTTCGTCTACCGACTTCTGCGAAACGCAGCCGCCAGCAGCAATCAGAGCGAGAGCAGCAACGCCCGCCTTCAGAGAGGTAGAGATCGTCTTATTCATGACT
>DASTSB010000425.1:0-8191 GCA_035760885.1 Steroidobacteraceae bacterium
TTTGCGATTCATTTCATCCTCTCAAGCGGCGAGCGCGCGTCAACGCGCCCGCGAAATCTCAGCAGACGGTCGTCAAGCCGAGAGCGGTGCTGGAGGACGAAGTAATCCGTTTAGAAGAGGGCCGGAGCGGGGCGCATCGATCGATGCGGTGGGACGGACGTGATCTGGATGCATGTTCCAGGTACGAACAGCGGAAACTGCAACCGATTGGAAGGCTCCAGCGCAGTGACAACTGTCTGTCTTGCAGCAGTCGCCTGAATGCGTCTTATCCGCTGCGCCGTGCTTTGACGCATGTTCTTGCGAGGCTTCCACAGCCATGTGGTCATGAGCCATGTGGTCGTGACAAGCGCTGACTTGGTGGTCAGTCGAATGCTGATCGGCGTGCAGAGGCGATGCGAACGCAAGTCCACCTATCGCAAGGCGAGCCAGCATCATGAGAACGATGGACCAGTGGAGCACCCGGGAATTCACAGGCTGCAGACTACCATAGGGTGCCGCCGCAGCAGAATCAGAGGAATTCCGAGCACGATCGCACAACGTGGATGCGCTCATCGAATGTTGATCGGGGTCATTCGTGATCGGAGTCACATTACCTTCGTTAATGAAGCTCGGCGCCGCGCCGATCTGGGGATGAGGATCGTCACAGCGCAGCGGTTGTCGAGTTTCACGCATGTACGTAGGCAAGGTGCGGGGTCGCTTGGCCCAAAGCCGCATCCAAATCATCATCGGACTCGGAGTTCTGCTCACATGCGCCGTGGTGTATGTCAGCCTCGAGCTGTTCGAGGCTCTTCACTGGTCCCGGCTCGCTGCGATCCTCGCGACGCTACTGGTTTGCTTCGCGCCCGCTGTATTCCTCCTGGCGCGCATCATCAAAGCGCAATTGCTATTCGAGCTGCGCCACCAAGCTCAAGAAATTGCAGCACACGAGCGCGACATGCTGCGCACCGTCATCGATACGTTGCCGGACTTCATTTACATGAAGGACAAAGACGGACGTTTTCTGCTAGCCAATGCGTTTTGCTGCGAGGCCATGGGCGCCACTTTGGAAAGCCTGCTCGGAAAAACGGATTTCGAGTTCTACCCGCAGGAGCTGGCAAAGACGTTCCATGACGACGAGCAGGCGGTGGTTCGGTCCGGCGAATCGCTGCTAGGCCGCCAGGAGGACCTCGTCACGCATGATGGGCGGGCGCTCACGATTCTTACGTCGAAGATTCCTCTCAAGAACGATGCAGGTGCGATCATCGGCTTGATTGGAATTGGGCGCGACATTACTGGGCGCGTGCGGGCGGAGAGGCAAGTCCAAGCCGCCCAGGACGAAGCACAGGCCGAGATGCGCGAACGCGAGCGCATGGCTATCGATCTGCGCTTGGCGCAGAAGCTGGAGTCGGTCGGCAGACTTGCGGCAGGGCTCGCGCACGAGATCAACACGCCGATCCAATACATTGGCGATAGCGTGCACTTCATTCGTACCGCGTTCGACGATCTAGTGATGCTATTCGAGAGCTACCGTGCGGCTGCGCATAAGTTTTCCGAGGACACCGGAGATAACGCCTGCGCGAAGTCGCTGCTCGAGCTGGAGGCGCAGTGCGATCTCGAGTTCCTTCGCGCCGAGATGCCGCGTGCGATCGAACGAACTCTAGAAGGCACGCAACGAGTCGCGGGGATCGTGCGCGCAATGAAGGAATTCGCCCATCCGGACACGAACGAACACAAGCCCGCCGACATCAACCATGCGCTGCAAACGACGCTGACGGTCGCTCACAGCGAGTACAGATACGCCGCGCATGTCGATACTGATTTCGATGCGCTCCCCGAAGTCTTCTGCAACATCGGAGAGCTGAATCAGGTCTTTTTGAATCTCGTCGTGAACTCGGCTCATGCAATCGTCGATGCAGGGCGCGACGCATCCACCGGCATAATCAAGATATCCACGCGTTCCGCAGCAGACGGCATTCAGATTTGTTTCGAAGACAACGGCTGCGGCATTCCGCAGCAGCACCTGGACAAGATCTTCGATCCATTTTTCACCACTAAGGAAGTCGGTCGCGGCACAGGTCAAGGGCTGGCCATCGCGCGATCCATCATCGTCGACAAACATCGGGGCCACATCGACGTGACCAGCGAGGTCGGCGTCGGCACACGCTTCGTCATTACACTGCCGCTCGAAGGGGCGCAACGCGCAAAAGTCGCATGAGTCATTGCTTCGTTACGCATCAGGCATGCGATTCGTATCGATCGAATGCTTAAGCCAAACGCTCAACGGGTATATCCCGACGTCACAGATTCCGATTCGGGTGCACCGATCGCGGGCAGCGGGCCTCAAGTGGATTCAGAATGTTCCGACATGGTGCAGCAAGGGACACCTACGGATGATGTAAATGGGCGCGACCGCTAGAACGCAAACTTCGCTAGATGCAATTCAAGCATCCGACCTGGACGGGAACGATCTGCAGCAAGCGCTTGCGAATGCTCGTATCGGGCAACAGCGCGCCGAGGAAAGTCTTGCATTGCGCAATGCCGCTCTGGACGCGGCTTCAACCTACTTTGCCATTGTCGCCACCTTGGACCCCGAGCATCCGATCGTCTATGCGAATCGGGTGTTCGCAGCACAGCACGGGTTCTCAGATCCGGCGGCGGTAATCGGCTTGGGCATCGGATCGCTGCTGGCCCGTTATAGCGATAGCCCGCAGTTTGCTGCATTGAACGAGGCCCTCGGATCGGGTGAATCCGCGCGCGTCGAAATGGAGGGGAAGCGCGAAGACGGCAGTACCGTGTGGATCGGCCTGTCCGTAGTGCCGATCGCAGATGCCAAGGGACAGATTGGCCACCACGTTGTGCTGGGCGCGAATATCACCGCGCGGTTGGAGGCGCAGCGCAAGAAAGCGGAATTGCAGCAGCGGCTAGTCGAAGAGATGCGCGAACGCGAACGCATCGCGATCGAATTGCGCCTGGCGCAGAAGTTGGAATCAGTGGGCCGGTTGGCCGCAGGCTTGGCGCACGAGATCAATACGCCCATCCAGTACGTTGCCGACAGCGTCTACTTTCTGAAGTCGGCATTCGAAGACTTGTCGAAGGTGTTCACCGCTTATCGAGAAGCTGCGGCCACACAAGCCAAGCAGGCGGGCGATGAAACTGTCGCTCGCTTAAAGGCGCTCGAAAGCACGGCGGACTACGAGTTTTTGAGCGAGGAAGTGCCGAAGGCATTCGAGCGCACGCTCGAAGGTACGGACCGCGTGGCCGGCATCGTCAGAGCAATGAAGGAGTTCGCGCACCCGGATACGAATGAGCATAAGCCGGCCGATATCAACCATGCCTTGCAGACGACGCTTACGGTTGCTCGCAGCGAATATCGATATGCCGCGCAGATCCGCACGCAGTTCGATGAGCTGCCGGAAGTGCTGTGCAATATCGGCGAACTCAATCAGGTATTTCTAAATCTGATCGTGAATTCCGCGCATGCGATTGCCGATACGGGCAAAGACTCTACGACAGGTCTGATCGCAATCAAGACCACGCTACACGAGGACGAAGTGCAAATATCGATCGCCGACAACGGCTGCGGTATCCCGCGCGAGAATCTCGACAAGATATTCGATCCGTTCTTCACCACGAAGGAAGTCGGGCGCGGTACTGGACAGGGCTTGGCAATCGCTCGATCCATCGTGGTCGACAAGCACGGCGGTCGCATCGACGTCTCGAGCGAGCCCGGACGCGGTACGGAATTCATCATTTCATTGCCCGTGCAGGGAAGAGCATGCAAAACGGCCAACTGAAGCGGATCTTGTTCGTTGACGATGAGCCCGCACTGCTCGATGGTCTACGCGGCCGCTTGCGCGGCATGCGTACGAGTTGGGAAATGGTCTTCGTCGAAAGCGGCACGCGTGCCATCGCCGAAATGGAGCATCGACCGGTCGATGTGATCGTCAGCGACATGCGCATGCCGGCCATGGATGGGGCGCAGCTGTTGGCACAAGTCAGCGATCGCTGGCCGGAAACAGTACGCATCATTTTGTCCGGCTATTCCGAAGAGGAGCAGGCGCGCCGCCTATTGCCAATCGCGCACCAATTTCTAAGTAAGCCATGCGAGCCGGCGCAAATCGAAGGCGTGGTCAATCGTTGTTTGCGGCTGCATCAATTGCTGCGTGAGCCGACGCTGCGCGCGGTGGTTGGCCGAGTGAAATCGTTGCCCACGCTGCCGAGTACCTACACACGGCTGCGAGATGCGATGGCGCAAGAGGATACGTCGGTGCAGACGATTGCAAAGATCGTCGGCGAAGATCCTGCAATCGCTGCCAAGGTGCTACAGGTGGTGAACTCGGCCTTCTTTCGGTTGGCGCGTCGGATTACCAAGATCGATCAGGCGGTGAACTACCTCGGCCTGTTGGCGATTCGCAATCTCGTCATGTCCGTAGAAGTCTTCTCGCGTTGGGACCAAGAACGAGCGTCCGGTTTGCTTAGCCCGGAGATGCTACAGACCCGTGCCCATCGAGTGGCTGCGGTTGCGCGAGAACTTGCGAAACCGCACGGCATCGGCGACGACGCATTGCTCGCCGGACTGTTCCACAACATCGGTTATTGGGTGTTGATGCAGGGTTGCGCCAAAGAGCTCGAGTCCGCGCTGCAATTGGCGCGCGAGAAGAAAATTTCGCTGCACGAGGCCGAGCGTCAAATCCTTGGCGCTTCGCATGCCGAAGTCGGCGCGTATCTACTGGGATTATGGGGATTGCCTCACGATGTCGTTGAGGCGGTCGCGTTTCAATATTCGCCGCAGTTGATCGAGCAGAAGGCCTTTGACGTCTTAGGCGCGCTCGTCACTGCAGAATCCGTGGCCTTTGCCGATGCAGAGGTGGTGCCGGGTGTCATCGAACGGGCAGAGGTGCCTGTCGACGAAGGCTACCTACAGTCGCTGGGCGCTAAGTTGAGTCTGGATCAGGCCAAGGCGCTGGCAGCGAGTGCGACGGGGGAGTTGTCTTGATGAGTACCGAAAATCGGCCGATCGTTCTATGCGTGGATGATGAAGCCCGCGTCGTCGAAGGCCTCGCATTGCATTTGCGCAAGGAGTACCGCGTCTACACCGCGTTGGGGGGTGAAGAAGGGTTGCAGAAGCTGAAAGAACTCGGCGGCGCGGCTGTCGTCGTTTCCGACATGCGCATGCCCGTGATGGATGGAGCCACGTTCTTGAAGCGCGTCATGCGCTCGTATCCCGATACCACTCGCATTTTGCTGACAGGCGAGCCGGGAAGAGATGCCGCGGTCGCTGCCGTCAACGAGGGCCAAATCTTCCGGTTCCTCACGAAGCCCTGTCCGCCGGACCAACTCAAGAGCGCAATCGAAGCTGCGGTCGTGCAGCACAAATTGGTCAGCGCCGAACGCCAGTTGCTGCAAGAGACTTTGATCGGATCGATCCAAGCGCTCATCGACGTGCTTGCGATCACGAACCCGGTAGCATTCGGGCGCGCCGCACGCGTGAAACGTCTCGCGGTGAACTTCGCGCAGGAGCTCGGCTGTAGAGGCTTCTGGCAGCTGGAAGCCGCGAGCATGCTGTCACAGCTCGGCTACATCTCCTTGCCGGTGGAGCTTGTCGAGAAGTTGTATTACGGCGAACGCCTGAACAAAGACGAGCAGACATTGGCGGAGGCCGTCCCTCAAGTCGCCAACAAATTGCTCGGGCATATCCCGCGTCTTGAGCCTGTACTGCAGATCTTGAGTGCCGTGAACTACAGCGAGGATCAGTTGAAGGCGCTCGGCGAGGGCACAATCGGGCTGGGCGCGCGCATGCTTTCGTTGGTGCTCGACTACGATGCGCTCGTGACGCAAGGCCACAGTGCCGACGTTGCCGTCCAAACCCTCAGGCGCAAAACCGCTCGCTACAGCGAGAATCTGGTGCAGCGCTTCGCGACGTTAGTGGGCGCGAACACGGGGAGCAGTGAAGTACGAGAAATGCCGTTGAGACTGGTGCAGCCGGGCATGACCATTCTCGAGGACTTACGCACTCACATGGGAACGCTGCTCGTGCCGCGCGGCTTCGAAGTTACAGAAACGTTCTTGGAACGCGTGCGCAACTTCGGCGAAGGTATGTTGGCGGAGAAGATCAAGGTGCTCGTGCCTTCGAATCAACTCACCAAGGCTAGAAGCGCATAGCAATTCGGACTTGGCAGATCTCGTCGCAATTCGTTAGAGGCCTGCCGTCGTCACTCGAGACGTGTTGACGAAGCAACGTCTCAATTTACCTTCATGCATTCAACGAAATAGTAGAAGGCGCCAAGCGCGACTAGGCATGCGGCGCCTAGCACTGCTGCAAGGCCCCACCGCGTCTCGACCCACACGCTGCGCAAATCGTCATCGACATTTTCGGGTTCGGCACCAGGAACCACGAGCTCTTCGGGCGTCATATTTATATTCCCGCGTTGAGAACGAGCGCGGAGCATGCGAGCGCGCCAATCCGCGCACAAGCGGTATTCCGTGCACGCATCGTAGATACTCTCCGTCGTCGCTGTAGGGCGACGCGGTGCAGCGTTCCTATGTGAACGGAATGACGGACGGCTGCGTCGTCAGGAAGGCCTGCGTCGGACAGAATGGAAGGACGGATCGCTTTGCGATCAGGAAGGCCTTCGGCAGGTAGGACGCTTATGCGTCAGGACGGACTGGCGTCAGGACAGAAGGCAGGACGGATCCCTTGCGATCGGGAAAGACTGACGTCGGGAAGGATGCGTTGCATCGGGAAGGACTGCGTCGAGTCAGAAGCGGAACGATGGACGACTGTGTCGTCAGGTAGGCCTTCGGCAAGTAGGACGCTTACGCGTCAGGACGGACTAGCGGTCAGGTCAGAAGGCACGACGGATCGCTTTGCGATCGGGAAAGACTGACGTCGGGACAGAAGGGACGATGGATCGCTTCGCGATCGGGAAGGACTCACGTTGGGAAGGACGACTGCGTCGTCGGGAGGGACTACGTCGGGCCAGAGGTTAGGGCGAAGTTCGAGCGAATCGATCCATTTCTTCCGTTCGCCCTGAGCCAGTCGAAGGGCGGGTTCGATGCCTCAATGAACTCAGCTTGCCACGAATGGGTGGTTCGATGAGCTCACCATGAACGGAGAATCGACGAGCTCACCACGGACGGATGAACATCAACGCCGCGAATCGTGAGCGTCACTCTCGTCCCTTACCCGCTTTTGCGGGGGAAGGCTGGGAGGGGCGAGTCAATGGATTGACGGTTGTGAGTCGTCGGTGGCAGCAAGAATGAGCCGATGGCGAGTTACACCTCGCACATCACACGCGCAGCTCACACATTCACGTTGCGGTATCGGTTTAGGGTTGACCGTTGGCAGTGAGATGACCACCCGCCTGCGCGGGTGCGACGATGATTTGAACTCCGTGTGCTCCGTGTCCTGCGTGTGAAATCCGGCTTCCGGGATTCTTATCCGACCGCGAAGCCCTCACGCGAGCAAACGCTCGCTCTTCCTGCGCTAGCCCAGCTTCGAAATCACGAACGCCGCCAAGAACCCCAGCACAGTAATGAATCCCGCAAAGGAGTGCGCCTCTTCGAACGCTTCGGGCATCATCGTATCGGCCAACATTGCGAGAATGGCGCCGGCGGCAAGTGATGTTGTGGCAGCGATGACGCCTGGGCTGAAGCCGCTGAACACGGAGTAGCCGAGCACCGAGGCGAGCGCCGAGAGCGCCGCAATCGCGCCCCACACGCCGAAGACATACGCCGCGCTTCGGCCAGCTTTCTTCATTCCAGCCGAACTCGACAATCCTTCCGGGATATTCGAAAGAAAAATTGCGGCGACCGTCACGACGCTCACGGCCCCGCCTTGAATCATGCTGACACCGATCGCGATGGATTCGGGAATACCATCCAGCAATGCACCGACGGCTATCGCCATGCCGCTGCCCGCATGCTCCGATTCGGAGGGCTGTTGATTGCCTGATCGCTTGCGGTGTTTAGCGCCGGCGCGCGCCAATGCCCAATTCGCGAGACTGTAAATCAAAGCGCCGGAGACGAAGCCCAATGCTGTCGCATTGAATCCGCCCCGTTGAAACGCTTCATCCATCAGCTCGAAAGACAATGCGGAAATCAACACGCCGGCACCGAAGGCCATGATTCCCGCAATGACACGTGCGGGGACCTTTGCGAGGTATCCCACCGCTGCACCGACGAGTAGCGCTCCGCCTGCAAGCAAGCCCCA
>DASTSB010000426.1:0-3843 GCA_035760885.1 Steroidobacteraceae bacterium
CTGGGCAGGCTCGGTGCACCGGAAGATATCGCCCAAGCAGTCGCGTTTCTGGCCTCGCCGCAGGCGGGCTATATCACTGGCGAAACGCTGCACGTGAACGGCGGCATGTACATGGTTTGATTTCGGTCCACGCCTGAATTATTCAGAATCGGTCCAAGCGACTCATTCCCGGGCAATCCGGCGCAATCGAGAAAACTTGCGATTGGCTTTGACGGCTCAGGCACTTAACTTAGAATACGCCCCCCGTGCGACCCGCCCAATGAATTATCAAGGGTCGGTTTTGCGAAGGGTTTAAGCAGTCTCACAGAGGACTCGTACACCAATGAGCAGTATTGAACAGCAGGTTAAAGCCATCGTCGCCGAACAACTGGGGGTGAAAGAGGAAGAAGTCACCAGCGACGCTTCCTTCGTCGACGATCTCGGCGCCGACTCTCTCGACACCGTCGAGTTGGTGATGGCGCTCGAAGAGGAATTCGAAACCGAAATTCCTGACGAAGACGCTGAAAAGATCACCACCGTTCAGCAGGCGATCGATTACATCACCGAGCGCCGCAATCAGGCTTAAAGCCGCTGGCGAACGTAAGTTCGCCAACTTGCCGGCTTTGCAGGGAACACCGAGCCAGGGATGGCGGATTGAATTTGGGCCGGCATTCGCAAATTCCCGCATCGATTCCCTCATGAGGTCTGCGCTTGTCTAAGCGACGCGTCGTCATCACCGGATTAGGCATCGTTTCGCCGGTCGGAAGCACCGTCGAGACCGCATGGAAGAATCTGTTGGAGGGCCGCAGCGGTATCGGCCCGATCACACGCTTCGACGTGAGCGCATTTCCGGTGCGCTTCGGCGGCTCGGTGGCCGGATTCGAAGCCGAGAAATATCTCTCGCCCAAGGATCTGCGCAAGATGGATCCATTCATGCACTACGGCTATGCCGCTGCTGCGGATGCATTGAAAGATTCTGGAATCGTCGTCACCCCAGAGAATTCAGCTCGCATCGGCGTCGCGATGGGCGCGGGTATCGGTGGTCTCGACACCATCGAAGAGAACTACCGCAAGTACGCCGAGACACACAGTCCCAAAAGGATTTCTCCTTTCTTCGTGCCCGGCAGCATCATCAACATGATTTCCGGTCACGTCTCGATCAATTTCAAACTGACCGGTCCGAACATCGCCACCGTCACCGCCTGCACCACCTCGACTCACGCGATCGGTATCGCCGCACGTTTGATTCAGTACGGCGATGCGGATGTGATGATCGCGGGTGGCGCGGAGATGGCGACCACTCCGCTCGGGCTCGGCAGCTTCTCGCAAGCGCGAGCGTTGTCGACGCGAAATGACGATCCGCAAGGCGCGAGCCGGCCGTGGGATCGCGATCGCGATGGTTTCGTTCTCTCGGACGGCGCAGGTGCTGTGCTGCTCGAGGAGTACGAACACGCGAAGGCCCGCGGTGCACGCATTTATGCAGAGTTCGCTGGCTTCGGCATGAGTGGCGATGCGTTCCATATCACTGCGCCGCCAGAAGACGGCGAAGGCGCACGCCTCGCGATGGCAAACGCTTTGCGCGATGCCCAACTCAATCCGGATGCGGTCGAGTATGTGAACGCACACGCGACGTCGACGGACCTGGGCGATCGCGCCGAGACCCTCGCAATGAAGCGCTGCTTCGGTCCCGCCGCGCAGAAGGTTGCCGTGAGCTCGACCAAATCCATGACGGGTCACTTGTTGGGCGCCGCCGGTGCGGTGGAAGCGATCTTCTCGATCCTCGCGATTCGCGATCAAGTCGCGCCGCCGACGATCAACTTGGACAATCCCGGCGAAGGTTGCGATTTGGACTACGTGCCCAAGACCGCGCGTCCGATGAAGATCAATGTGGCGCTTTCGAATTCGTTCGGCTTCGGCGGCACGAACGGTAGCTTGATCTTCCGCAAGCTCGACTAACGGCAGCGTCGACGACGCATGCCGCTCGTGCCGGCGCGGCTATTGAGTCTGGCCATCACATCATGAGCGGCGAGCTGCTTGTTCAGCGCATAGAGTCCGTTGATCCGACAACACTGCTCGCGCTCCACGGAGCGTTTCCCGAGCGCTATCCCGCGTTCTTCGAAAGTGCGGGCACATCTACTTCCGATTGCTATGACATCTTATTTGCCTGTCCGGGTGAGCGGCTCGTAGCGCGCGTCGGTGAGTCGGCCGCAAATTTCCTAAGCTTGCTGGATGCTCGATGGCGTGCAGAGCGCGTAGAGCGCGGCGATCCCAAATTGCCGTTTAGAGGTGGATGGCTGCTGTTTTTCGCCTATGACTTCGCACAGTACGTCGAGCCAACGCTGAATTTGCCGCAGGGCACGCTTCCGATAGCAGAAGCGATCAGAGTCCCGGTCGCCATCGTGAGGGATCGCCGCTCGAATTGGAGTTGGGTGGTTGCAGAATCGTCCGCTGCAGAATGCGTTCGCACGATCGGCGAAGATTTGGCGAACGTTGCGCTCGATGCAGCCGGATGTGGAGCGGTCATGGAGGGCGAAGTTGAGGAGGAGCCGTCCGACCGCTATATCCAGTCTGTCACGCGTGCGCTCGAATACATCGCAGCCGGCGATATCTATCAGGCCAATCTTTCGCGGGAGTGGCGAGCTCTGCTGCAGTCCAACGCCACAGCGGTTGATCTCTTTCGTCGTTTGCGTCGTACGAATCCCGGACCTTTCTCGGGCATTGCTGCATTGACCGAGCGTTCGATCGTGACTTCCTCGCCGGAGCGTCTAGTGCGCGTGCGCGATGGATGGGCCGAAACACGTCCTATCGCCGGCACTCGTCCTCGCGGCGCGGATGCGTCTGCCGATCTCGAGTTAGCGCGCGAACTGCGCGCCCATCCGAAGGAACAAGCCGAGCACGTGATGCTGATCGATCTCGAGCGCAACGATCTCGGACGAATCTGCGATGCAGGGACGGTGAGCGTCGATGAATTCATGACGATCGAAACCTATGCACACGTGCATCACATTGTCTCCAACGTTCGCGGCAAATTGCGCGAAGGCACCAGCCCTGGTCAGGTGATCCAAGCAGTGTTTCCGGGTGGGACGATCACCGGTTGTCCCAAAGTGCGCTGCATGGAGATCATCGGCGAACTGGAGGGCGTTCCCCGCGGCGCATACACTGGCTCTCTCGGTTATCTGAATCGCGACGGCAGCATGGATCTGAACATTTTGATTCGAACCCTCGAAGTGGTCGGCCGAGATATCACATTGCGAGCGGGGGCGGGCATCGTCGCGGATTCCATCCCGGAGCGTGAGCTGCACGAGACTCGTGCCAAAGCTCGCGGTCTTCTTCACGCGCTCACGGACGCCGCCAACTAATGGCCATCTCAGTGCTCATCAATGGGCAGACGCCTGGGGACCTCAACCGCGCATTGGCGTTGGGCGATCGCGGTTTTCACTACGGCGACGGCGTGTTCGAGACCGCGCTGCTAATCGGCGGCCGAGTGCGATTTCTAAACGATCATTTGGATCGCTTGTTTCGTGGATGCGAAGTGCTGGGTATCCGCATTCCCGGCCGAACCGTCTTTGAGCAGGAGATCGCGCGCGTAACTCAAGATCTTGGCGGCGGCGTGCTGAAGATCATCGTGTCGCGCGGTGCAGGGCAGCGAGGCTATCGCCCGGCTACTGATCATATGGCCACTCGAGTTGTTGTGCTGTATCCGGACAATGCGGATCGCACCCAGTCCGAATTGCGTCGCATCCGATTGCGTTGGTGTGATATTCGGCTCGGTCGCAATGCACGGCTCGCGGGGTTGAAGCATCTCAATCGCTTGGAGAACGTGCTGGCTCAGAGCGAATGGCAGGATCCGGCGATAGAAGAAGG
>DASTSB010000427.1:0-3220 GCA_035760885.1 Steroidobacteraceae bacterium
GAACATACCGTGGCCGCGCGTTGGGTCATCGATGCGAGCGGGCGGGCCGGTTTGCTGAAGCGTCAATTGGATCTGAGTGCGAGCAACGGGCACGAAGGTCAGGCAGCCTGGTTTCGGATCGGCAGCAAAATCGACGTCGACTCCTGGTCCCACGATTCGGATTGGCACAAGCGTTGCGATCCGCCTTACCGATGGCTCTCCACCAATCATTTGTGCGGCGAGGGCTATTGGGCGTGGCTCATTCCGCTCGCGTCGGGGTCGCACTCGGTCGGCGTGGTCTGGGACTCGAAGTACTTCCCGCTCGAATCCATGAATAGCTTCGAGAAGCTCTTGGCGTGGTTCCATGAACATCAACCGTGTTTGGCCCAGGATCTCGAGACCAAGAAACATTTGCTGCAGGACTTCTGCTTTCTGCGTAATTTTTCATACGGCTGTAAGCAAGTCTTCTCCGGGCAGCGATGGGCGCTTACGGGCGAGGCCGGCGTCTTCCTCGATCCGTTCTATTCGCCCGGCAGCGACTTTATCGGCATCAGCAACACGTTCATCGTCGATCTCATCGAGCGCGATCTTCGCGCCGAACTCTTGAATGCTCGCGCGCACGTTTATCAGCAACTCTATTTTTCGTTCTACGACAACACGCTCTCGCTGTACAAAAACCAATACGGATTGTTCGGCGATCCCGAAGTCCTGTCGTTCAAAGTGATTTGGGATTACACGTTCTATTGGGGTGTGCTGTGCCAGCTCTTTTTCCAACAGCGCCTGACCGACGTCACGAATATCGCGTACTTGTCGCAAGACTTCCAACGTGCGAAGACGCTGAACGAAGCGATGCAGGTATTCTTCCGCGAGTGGTCGCAGCACACCGATAAGCGCAGCGAAGCGATCATGTTGGATCAAGCCGCGCTGCCGTGGTTTGTTGAGCTCAATCGCGGCTTGCGCGATGAATTGAGCGAAGAGCAGTTCCGCGCTCGCATCAAAGCGAATGTGCGGCTACTGGAGTCGCTGGCGCATCAGATCACCTCGCGTGCGTCGAAGCAGTTCCCGGGCTTGGATGTCGCTGCGATTGCGAAGCTGCTGGATCCTGCAACGGTGACTTGCGATTCGCTGCTGTTTGCGAATGCGGCTTAGGAAGGGATAAAGATTTCACACGGAGAACACGGAGAACACGGAGAACACGGAGAACGCGGAGATTTGGATGGCTCCTTCTGATTCTCATCTGTTTGATCTCGCTTCAGGCTGCGATTCGACGATGTCGGGCCTTTTCGCGGTTCTTGGCTCCGTGTTCTCCGTGTCCTCCGTGTGAGATTCCTACTGCTTCAGTACAACCATCGCACGGCCTTCGGCGAGCATCGTGTCGCGGTGGCTCACACGGAACGTGTACTGCAAGCTATCCGCGGTCGCTTGCAAGCATTCCGCTTCGACAACGATCGCGCCGTCCAAGTGCTCGACGAAGTCGCAGTGAAGCTTCACATTGCGTAGCGAGACGAGCATGCCTGGTTTGGGACGCTCGCCCGAACCCTGCGATCGCAGGGCGCCGTGAACGGCCATTGCTTGCGCGCCGTATTCACATAAATGTACCGCGCGGAGTTTTCCATTTGCTCGCAATGGATTTGTGGGTGAACGATGAGTGCTGGATTCCAACTTGATGCGCGCATCGTCCCACTCGACGACGCGCTCGAGTAAGCACATCGTGCCTTGATGCGGAATTAGCTTAGCGAAGTCGATTACATCGCTCATGACCTAAGACCTCGCTGCGCGAGGCGCGACATGCTCGCGTGCGAATACGAGTGCGAGTACGAAATTGAACACGACCCCGAGTGTCACCGTGACGCCAATGGCGCGCAGCACAGGGAGATCCGACAGACCTAGCAACGCGAACACCATCAATGTGGAGATCGAGCTCACGAGCACCGCATGCAAGGTTCGTCGCTGTTCATGCGGATCGTCCGCGGCGTGTTCGAAGAACAACGCATAGTCCAATCCAAGACCGGCTGCCAGCATGAACGCAATCAAATGAAACAACGTCAGCGAAACACCGCTTAAACGCAGCACGGCCAAGATGAGCAAGGTCGTCAGGGTCATCGGTGTGAGCACTCTTATAGTTCGATGCGCGCTGCGCAGTGCGATCGCTATGACGATGGTGAGTACGACCGATGCGATCCCTAAACTCCACAGCAGCTTGGTGCGCTGAGCCGTGACCAAGGATTCGGATGCATCTTTCAGATCGAGTAACAGCACGTCGGCGCCGGCGCGATTCGCAAACGCCTGCAGAGCCGCGACATCGGCGACATCAGTCAGTGTGATCAGAGCGGTCGTTTTTCCCGCGCGCTCCATGAGCAGCATTTCCAGATTCACGCCCAAAATGGAACTGCGCAGCGCATCCGGCGTAAGCAGCGGAGCGGTTCGCGCGCGCTCGACGTCGTTGATGAAAGGCTCGAACACTCCCGAGCGAAACGACGTTCCCTGCAGCGCAGCCGTGAGCATTGCGCGCAAATCATCGGTAGCGGGCAGTTGTTGTTGCCGACGCCTCTGAGTTTCCAGGCTGGGCACGTAACGTGCGGCATCGTCGTAGCCGGAGATGGCCTTCTGTTGGATGAGCGATTGTAGTTGCGGCTCCAGATCCTCGAGTCGGGACAAGGCTCGCTGCGCATCGGGCTCGGTGAGAACCAACATGTAGCGCATGTCGGGCGTACCCAATTGCGATCGCAATTCTTGATCCGCCATGAGCAGATCGCGCGGCACTGGAGTCAACTTACTCAAATCGCTTTCCCAGGTGCGGGTCGTGCTCATCATGATCGCGGCGAGCGCGATCAAAGCGATCGTGATGGGCGCCCAAGCTGGCCGAGGGATGGTCGAGAAAATGTCCCACACGCGACCCAAGAAACGTGAATCGCCCAGATCGCGCTTCACGGGCCGCAGTAAATACGGCAGCAGGAACCGTGTTGTCAGACTCGCCGTGGCAAGCCCCGCAATCGTGAAACACGCAAGCTGCGCAAGTCCGATCACTCCTGTGAACAGGAAAGTGAGGTAGGCGATACAGGTGCTCGCGACACCAGTTACGAGCGTCGGCCAGAGATGTCGCACCATCTCGAACGGCGAATCGTTCGGCTGCCGATGACTGAGCAGGTGCACCGGATAATCCTGCGCGACGCCGATCAGTGTGAATCCAAAAGCCAGCGTCACGCCGTGAACAGTGCCGAAGGCGCCGCTCACCGCGGCG
>DASTSB010000428.1:0-5472 GCA_035760885.1 Steroidobacteraceae bacterium
GCTCTGCCGAAGCGGAAGAACTGGCGCTGCATGCGCTGCGCTTGCTCCAACAACTCGCAGGCTTCCGCCCACATCCAGGAATGCGGATTACGAACGGCCACAGCGCTGATCCTTGATGGTCGAACAATTCGGGTGCATGCCGGCTACCTTGGGTCGCAACGTCAGTAGTCAAGGCACAGGGGTTCGCACAGGTTCCTGTATGTGGCGCAACACGCCGGGCTCATCCATGATGCGCGCCTCTTCAACTTGCCGATTCCCTATGACTCAGTCGTTCGACGCCGCTTACTATCGACGCTTCTATGTCAATCGACACACCCAGGCGGTGTCGCGTGTCGAATTGGAACGTCGCGCAACATCCGTCGGTGCATTGCTGCGCCAGCTCGACATCCCGGTCGCTCGCATTCTCGATATGGGCTGTGGGCTGGGGTGGATGCGCCGCCCGCTGCTACGAACGTTTCCCGAAGCTCGCTATGTAGGGGTGGAAGTCAGCGAACACTTATGTAGCCGGATGGGCTGGATTCAAGGCTCGCTCACCAGTTATGAACCGCGTGGCCAGTTCGACTTGATCATCTGCCACGACGTCATGCAGTACTTAGATGAGCGCGATGCCAAGCGCGCGTTCAAGAACTTGGCGCGCTGGTGCCGCGGCGCATTGTATTTCCACGCACCGACGGTGAAGGATTGGCGCGAGAACGTCGATCCGAACTGCAGCGACACCCATGTTCACCTTCGCTCGGCGGCCTGGTACCGCAAGCAACTCTCGCAACATTTCGTCCATGCAGGCATCGGCGTGTATGTGCGCCATGGTGTGCCATTTATGCAGTGGGAATTGGAGCGCGCCGAGAACGCACGGTGAGAAGTGAGGCGTGAGGGAGTGAAAGGCGCCGCGAGCACCGCGATGCGAGCTCATCGTTCCGAACATGTGCTCATTCGTTTGAGTCATTCGCTGCGCTTCCGCGCACCGCTGACCTACACGCTTCACGGCGCAGCCACTCACGTCATCACTGCATCGCCATTCGTGAACGCCCGTTCACGAATGTCATTCCCTTTCCCGCATTTATCGCAGCGACCGATTCGCAGAAAGTAGCAACCAACAAAAAGTGATCGGTGCAGCGCAATGCGAAACGTCAGAAGTGACATGCGCTGCAATGGGAAAGGACTGATGTATGAGGGTTGTGAAATTTGCAGCGGCTTTATTCGCCGCGACTGTATTCGCTTTTTTCGTGAGTACTGTATCGGCACAAGGCATCGATGATGACGCGCCTGTGCGAATCCACTTGGACAATGATTTGTTCTCCGGTCGACATCGCGACCGCGACTACACCGGCGGCATCGCCATCACGCAATCCGGCGCGTCTGCACGGGATGCGCTGATTTCGGCGGATCCTTTGCTCGCGCGTCTCGATGCGCTCGTACTGGGCGATGAAGGCGAGCTGCACTACGCGCGTCAGTTCGGCTTGCTTACGTTCACGCCTGCGGATCTCGAGAGCAGCGAAGCGCTGACACGCGAACGTCCGTACGCGAGTCTGTTGTACGTCGCGAATGGCCGTGTGCGCGTCGAGGATGATCGTACCGCTTGGGTGAGCAGCTTCACTGTCGGCGTGCTGGGGCTCGGCATCTCGCGGGACTTGCAAACAGCGGTTCACCAAGTGGTCGGCGGTGAGCACCCTGAGGGCTACGAGCATCAGATCTCAGCGGGCGGTGAGCCCACCGCGCGTTACATGGTGGCGCGTCAATTCTTATGGATTGCGCACCCCAGCGGCCGGCTCGATGTGAAGACCACGATGACGGGAAGCGTGGGTTATTTGACTGAAGCCAGCGTCGCCATCTCAGCACGCATGGGCCGATTGGATAGCGAGTGGTGGAGCTTCGCTCCGGAGTTGACGGACTACATGGCCGCCCCCGTTCCAGCGAACTCGCGTTCGCACGATGAGCTCTATGTGTTTTCCGGCGTCCGGGTGAAGGCGCGTGCCTATAACGCATTTCTGCAAGGTCAATTTCGCGACAGCGATGTTCGTTACTCACCCGATGAGATCGAACATTTCCTGATCGACGCGTGGGTAGGGTTGGCGATGCAGCTCGCGGACAGTACCGAGCTCACGTACACGCTGAACTATCAAAGCTCTGAACTTCGCGACGGCGATGCTGTCCGAGATTCTCTCTGGGGTGCAGTTCAACTGACGCACACCTTTTAGTTTTCAGTTTCCTCGATCCCCCCTGCATAGCCGCCGCAAGGCGGCTTTTTTTTCGCGCGCGAAGCGCAGGAATGGTGATCGGGTGATGAGGTGATGACGTGAACGGAGCACCGATTGCCGATTTGCGTGCCCAGAGGCTCCGCGGCTTTGCGGGAGCAAGTTTGTGGACCGCGGGGGTGCTTCAGTGAAGTGCTACGCCCTTCACGCGCGTAGCGCACTCACTTCATCACACCATCACTTCCTCTTTCTTTGATGGTATGGACCCGTCCCCTTCTTAACGGCGACACGCGTAGTGCGCCAAGATGAGGTGTGAATAGATCTCATCAACACAGAAGGAGACGGGTCATGAGCGAGATTAAGGTGTTGGCGATCGATTTGGCAAAGTCGGTTTTCCAGCTGCACGGGGTGGATGCTCGGGGGGTAGCGAAGCTGCGCAAACAAGTTAAACGTTCGCAGTTACTGCTGCTACTTTCGCGACTCGCGCCATGCATCGTTGCGATGGAGGCTTGTGGCGGTGCGCATGACTGGGCTCGCAAGATTGAAGCATTAGGTCATGAAGTGAGGTTAATCCCTGCGCGGTATGTGAAGCCCTTTGTGAAGGGCAATAAGACGGATCGCAACGATGCCGAGGCGATCTGCGAGGCGGCACAGCGGCCTAACATGCGCTTTGTGCCGGTTAAGAGTGAGGAGCAGCAAAGTGCAATGGCACAGCAGAGTCTGCGAGCGTTGCTCGTCAAGCAGCGCACTGCGCTGGTGAACCACATTCGCGGGCACTTGGCAGAGTTTGGCTTTGCGGTCCCCAAAGGGATGAGCGCGCTGCGTAAGCTTCTGGCGCAGCGAGAGTTACTCAGCCATGCACCTAGCGCTCTTCAGCACTGGGCAGCGCAAGCCCAAGCATCTTGGCACGCGCTGGATGAGCAGATCGAACAGATCTCGCGCGCCATCCAGCAGTGGGCCGATGCGCATCCAAGCTGTCGATACTTGATGCGTCGGGCCGGCATTGGAGTGCTCACGGCCAGCGCTCTGGTGGCACAGATCGAGCCGACTCACTTCAAGAACGGCCGGCATTTATCGGCCTTCATCGGCTTGGTACCTAAAGAGCATTCCACTGGCGGCAAGCACGTGCGATTGGGGATCAGCAAGCGAGGCAATACCGAACTACGCACCTTGTTGATCCATGGTGCTCGGGCAGTCCTGCGCACCGCGGCAGGCAAAGAGGATCCCTTACATCGTTGGGCTGTGCAGCTGTGCGCTCGCGTCGGCAATCACAAGGCGATCGTGGCCGTGGCCAACAAGATGGCCCGCTACGTGTGGGTGGATCTCATGCATCTACGCCAGAACGGCGAGCCGACAATGGCGTAGTTGAAGCCCCCCACGAACGAACATCACTGAACAGACTCTCACCGAAGGTTGCGACAGGAAGAACTCACCTGATGGCTTGAACTGATCACACCACCGCGATGCGAACCTGTAGAGCACTACGGCTTAAACATAGCCGCTTTTTTGTTTAGGTCATCGCGGCGCGAATTGCACCATCAAGGCCCGGAGAGCTTTAGCCTCTTCAACTTACGGCCGGATATATGCGCGCAATCAGCTTCAACCAGAAGAAGAGCTTCCTACTGTTGCTTCCGGGGACGGGTCCATATATGTGCTCTTTGCGTTGCGTCCGGCTTCTTCATTCCTGGAGCAGACGGAAGACGAACGCCTTTAAGTCCGGTGTGCTGAGTGCGGACGCGTTGTTTGTGTGCTGGTGCACGGCGACCTTCGGCCTGTTCGGTGCCGGTGCCCGCAGGCTGCCAGGCGGGGATGAGTTGATGTTTGCCGGGCCCGATCAAATCCGCGCGACCCATGCGACGCAGTGCTTCACGCAGAATCGGCCAATTGTTGGCGTCATGCCATCGCAAGAAGGCCTTGTGCAGCCGTCGTACTTTCAAGCCACGCGGGATGTGCACTGCTTCGCTCGTGCGCGTGATCTTGCGCAGCGGATTCTTGCTGGAATGCCACATCGCGGTGGCAGTGGCCATCGGTGAGGGCAAGAAGGCTTGCACTTGATCCGCGCGATAGCCGTTCTGCTTGAGCCATAGTGCGAGCTCGAGCATGTCTTCATCGGTCGTGCCCGGATGCGCGGCGATGAAGTAAGGGATCAGGTACTGCTCTTTACCCGCTTCCTTCGAATACTTGTCGAAGAGTTCTTTGAATCGATAGTACGTGCCAACGCCCGGCTTCATCATTTTCGAGAGCGGACCTTCGCCGATCGCTTCGGGGGCGATCTTCAAATAACCGCCCACGTGATGTTGCACGAGTTCCTTAACGTACTCAGGCGATTCGACTGCCAAGTCGTACCGCACGCCGGAGCCGATCAAGATCTTCTTGATACCTGGCAGCGCGCGCGCACGCCGATAGATTTTGATCAGCGGTGTGTGATCCGTATTTAGATTCGGGCAGATGCCCGGGTACACGCACGAAGGTTTGCGACACGCTGCTTCGATCTCGCGCGACTTACACGCGAGCCGATACATGTTCGCCGTCGGCCCGCCGAGATCCGAAATCACGCCCGTGAATCCGGGCACGCTGTCGCGCACCGTCTCGATCTCTTTGATGATCGAATTCTCCGAGCGGCTTTGAATGATGCGGCCTTCGTGTTCGGTAATCGAACAGAACGTGCAGCCGCCGAAGCAGCCGCGCTGAATCGCGATCGAGAAGCGAATCATCTCGTACGCGGGAATCTTCGCGTTACCGTAGAACGGATGCGGCACACGCCGATACGGTAGTTCGTAGATCGCATCCATTTCTTTGGTCGACAGCGGCAGCGGCGGCGGATTCAGCCATACATCCACATCGCCATGGCGTTGCACCAAGGCACGCGCATTTCCGGGATTCGCTTCCATGTGCAGAATGCGAGATGCATGTGCGTACAGCACTGCGTCGTCCCGAACTGCTTCGAAGGAAGGCATGCGGATGACGGAGTGCGAACGATCGCTCGTGGGGACATGACGGAAGAAGCGCACGACCTGGGCGCGCGGTCGCGCTGAGTTGTCGGTTGACGGTTGGCCGTTGGCAGAAGAGCAACTCGCGCCATCTGCGTTCTGACCGTCAACTCCCAACTGCGAACGGTCAGCCGCCATCGCGTACGAGTCCACCGGCGGATTCAACTTGCCCGGCTCGTCGATGGTCGTGGAATCGACTTCGATCCATTCCGCGGGAATGTTGGGGCGAATGAATGCAGTACCGCGCAGGTCGGTGATCGAATCGATCTTCTCGCCCTTCGCGAGCCGAT
>DASTSB010000429.1:0-20386 GCA_035760885.1 Steroidobacteraceae bacterium
TGTCTGAGGATTGACAGTCAACCATGTTGACGATGTTAAAGACTAGCCGACGGCAAGGGCAACACTGCGAGGTGTGGTCCGAAGGAAGCCTGAGTGCAAAGCGAGGAGCCGATGAACAAGAATCGGATAGAAGGCTGAGCAGCAGGGTCGAGCAGGCACAAGACTGCGATGGCCGCAATCCGCGCTGTACAGTAAATCCGGCGGTTGTGTCGCGACAGTTCATGCTCTTATCCGGGGAGATCTGTGGTGTGTGCAGTTCGTTGAGAACGGCGCGGGGTGCAGCAATGCATCAGGTTTACACAACAGAAGTCAGCAGAGGTCGTAGTAGCGAGAAGGGCAATGGTGGCTCGACTGGCGAAGGACCAAAGAAGCAGACAAGGCAGTGCGCGATCATGCTCGAGGTTTACGCTGCCTGCGTTAAGCGGGAAGTGAGTCACGGCGCATGAGCGAGGTATACGCCTTGGAACGGGAGTTAATGGAACAGATCTGCGCCCGCGAGAACCTGATACGTGCATGGCAGCGCGTGAAGGCGAATCAAGGTGCAGCCGGGTTCGACGAAGTGAGTGTGCCGGATTTTCCGGCCTGGGCACGCGAACACTGGCCGATGATCAAGAAGCAGTTGCGGGAGGGAACCTACCAACCCAACGCGGTCCGGCGTGTGTGGATCCCTAAAGCCAACGGCGCTCAACGCCCATTGGGGATCCCATGTGTAGCCGACCGCGTGATCCAGCAAGCGATTGCGCAAGTGATCGGTCCGATATTTGAGGGGCAGTTCAGCGACTACAGTTTTGGATTTCGGCCGGGCAGAAGCGCGCACCAAGCGGTGAAGCACGTGCGTGACTATGTACGGCGGGGATACAAACAGGTGGTCGATATCGATCTGGCCGCATTCTTCGATTGCGTGAATCACGATGTGCTGATGCGGCTGCTCGCACGGCAGGTGAAGGACAAGCGCGTATTGAAGCTGATCGGAAGATATTTGCGTGCCGGTGTGATGGTGGACGGTGTGAAGCACCCGACGCCTGTGGGTGTACCGCAAGGCGGACCGCTATCGCCGTTGCTCGCCAACATTGTGCTGCATGAATTGGATGTGTACTTGGAAGCCCAAGACCGCCACTTCGCCCGCTACGCAGATGACTTCGTCATCTGCGTGCGCAGCAGTTCGGCGGCGCAGCGCGTGAAAGCCCATGTCACGCGGTTTCTCAAACAGCGTCTGAAGCTCAACATCAACCATGACAAGAGCCGGGTCGTTCCCAGCAAACAATTGGAGTTCCTTGGCTTTTGCTTCAAGGGAGCGAAGATTATCTGGAGCGACACCGCGTTGCAGCGCTTCAAGCATCGAGTGAGACAACTCACCGCTCGCAGTTGGGGCGTGAGCATGGAGCATCGCTACAAGGAACTACGGCGCTATGTCGTAGGATGGCTCAACTACTTTGCGCTGTCGGAATACTACCGGCCGATCCCTGCGCTTGATGAATGGCTACGACGACGCATCCGCACTTGCTATTGGAAACAATGGCGCCGGGCGCGCACGAAAGTTCGCCATCTCGTTGCGCTTGGAATCGCGCTGTCGGATGCGATCCAAGCAGGTATGAGCTCCAAAGGGCCGTACCGAATGTCGCGCACGAAGGTGACGCAAATGGCTATGTCTAATCAGTGGCTCAAGCAACAAGGCTTGGTCTCGATCAAGGATCATTGGTCCCGTTTTCATTACTCTGCTTCAACCGCCTAGTGCGGACCCGCATGCTAGGTGGTGTGGGGAGAGCCGGAGAGATACCGGCTCTTACCCGATTAGCCACTCCTGAAAAAGTTCGACTTGCTCTACCACCACTTGAAAACATCCATGAGCTCAAGCCAGAACCGATCCCCTTGCTTCAGTGCTAGGCGGGCGAAAGCCGCGACTAGAACTGCAACAAACAACCAAAGAAACCAACCCTTGAGATCCAGACCCAAGAGACCACATCCGAGACCGATGACGAGACCAGCCACGCCACCACAGCCGAGTCGGATCTTCTTCTCCAACCTATCCGGTGGCAATTCGTCCATGGTCTTTGATGGCTAACTTGTTTTCGCACGCACCCGCATGCGAGATAAAACCTGGACTGCTAAATAACATGTCGCACGTTGCGCGCACAACTAGATGTTGGATAAGGCAATACTGGTTATGTACTGTATGTAAACACAGATATAACACGCCTATCAGATTTGGGCCGCAAGTCAGCTCGCCAACATCTTCTGGATCACCTTCGAGAGCGCATCGGCTCGCCAATGATCCGCGCCATGTTGCGCCTTAATTGATCACCTACTCTGCATCGCAGAGTACTTGACGAGCTCGCGCGGGCGGGAGTACGTTGCGCACGAGATCGCAAGGACAAGACATGAGCACCGTGCAATTCGAGTCACACGCATTGTCGACGTTGCGTTACATCCGCAATTCCATGGAGGCGGCCGCATCGGTGGCGGTTCCGGGATCGGCAGGCATCGCGATGGGCATGGTTGGAATTGTCGCGAGCGCGTGTACGTTCGCGACAAACCTCGCCGAACACTGGTTTGCGATCTGGCTGGTCGCGGCCGTCATTGCCGCCGCTGCGGGCGCTGTGCTGTTGCTGCGGCCGGTATCTCTTCGCGGGGTCAGCCTACGAGGCGCTCCGCTGCAGAAATTCGTGGTGTGCCTCTGTCCGGGGCTGATCGCTGGTGCTGTGCTGACGCTAATCCTGGTACAGACTGGCCAGCGCGATCTCATCGCCGGCACGTGGCTCTTGCTTTACGGATGTGCCTTGGCAAGTGCGAGTGTGCCGACAACTCGGATGCTGTTGGTCATGGGTGCGCTCTTTGGGATAGTGGGGTCCATAGCGTTCTTGCTTCCACATCAACCGCAGATGGTGGCGTTAGGCGCGGGGTTCGGCGGAATTCACCTTGGGTTTGGAATTTGGATGGTGAGCAATGGCCGCGAAAACTAAAGCCCGAACATCGGGGGCGACTTCTGCTAGCCGCAAGCAGGAGAAGCTGCGTATCGTCTCGTCCGCGGCGCGTGACCAGGACGATACGACGTTCGATCGGCTCATCTATGAGCGCGTGCGGTTGGGGATCATGAGCGCCCTCGCGGTGCGAGAGGAACTGACCTTCAGCGAGTTGAAAGCGCTGTTCGATGTGAGCGACGGCAATTTGAGTGCTCACGCGCGCAAGCTGGAAGACGCCAAGTACGTCACCTGCACAAAGACATTCGAGGAGCGTCGGCCTAAGACGGTCTATCGGATTACGCCGGCGGGGAAGGCCGCGCTGCATCGCTACTTGGACCATGTCGAGGCCGTCATCAAAGCAACCCGCGGCAGTTAAAAAATTTGCCGCGAAACTCTGCAATACGGAGTACTCCACAATGCACATCGGGATCATCATGGATGGCAACGGCCGTTGGGCCACACGGCGTGGCCTGCCGCGATCCGCTGGCCATCGAGCCGGGGCCAAGGCTGTCGACCGAGTTGTCGAAGCGGCAGTGCGTAACGGTGTGGAGGTGTTGACTCTCTACGCCTTCGCGGCGGCCAACTGGGCGAGGCCTCGAACGGAAGTGAATGGATTGTTCGCTTTGTTCCGGCGCTACTTGCAGGCGCAGACAGCCCGTTGTTTAGAGCAGTCGGTGCGGATCAACGTGATTGGACGGCGCGACCGGCTCGATCGCGATTTGGTCGAAGCCATTGAACACAGCGAGTGGGTCACTTCGCGTTGCGCCGGGATGCTCCTGCGCATTGCGGTCGACTACTCCGCTCAAAATTCGATCGTCGGTACGTGTCATCACCTGCGCAGCACCGAGTCTCCCGATCGAGCTGCGTTCGTGAGCGCGATGGCGGTTGCCAATCACGCCGCGGTCGTCGTGCCGGATGTGGATTTACTGATTCGCACCGGCGGCGAGCAACGCCTCAGCGATTTCCTGCTCTGGGAGCTGGCGTACGCGGAGCTCTATTTCACCGATTGCATGTGGCCGGACTTCGCTCGTCCCAACTTCGATGCCGCCCTCCAGGAGTTCGCGAGACGGCAACGGCGATTTGGACAAGTGCCGGAGCAGATCGAGGTGCGTCATGCGTGATGCGCAGATGAAGCTCAGACGTCGATTGATTCTGCCGCGAGAGATGGCAGTTGCTCCGGATCTGCCTGCGTACTCGGGCCGTAAGCCGATTCAGCCGTTCAGTGCGCTGCTCATCAATCCCTTCTATGCAAAGGATCCGCGCGCAAGCTTCGGCAAGCATGTGCTCACTCCGACGCTCGCGCTCACGAGCATCGCCGGTGCGACGCCAGCGCATTGGTCGGTGCGCTACTGGGATGAGAACTTGCTGCAAGGTGCGCCGCCCATCGAGCCTGTGCCGCACGTTGTGGGCATCACAGTGCATCTGACGTTTGCCAAACGTGCCTATGAACTGGCGAAATGGTTTCGCGCACAGGGGTCCATCGTCGTGTTGGGCGGGCTGCATGTGTTGTCGTGTCCCGACGAAGCGCTGGAACATGCGGATGCAATCGCTGTTGGTGACGGCGTGCAGCTGTGGCCGCGAATATTGAACGACATCGAAACGCAGCGGCTACAACGACGATATGCGGCGGACTACAAGCGCGCCTACTCGCAAGATCCGCCAGCACGCCGTGACATTCTGCCGCGAGATTCATTCCTCACCACCACGAGCGTCATCGCAACACGCGGTTGTCACAATCGCTGCGGTTTTTGTTATCTCGCGACTGATGGATTGCACATGCCCTATCGCATGCGCGAGGTAGAGCAAGCCGTCGCAGAGATCAGAGCGGACGGTCAGCCCTACACGGTATTCATCGACAACAATCTCGGATCCCGCCCCGCATACTTGCGAGCGCTGTGCGCGGCGCTGCGACCGCTCAACATCATCTGGAGCGCCGCGGTCACGATCGATGTGACCGACGATCCGTCGCTAGTGCGCGAAATGGCGCTCGCAGGGTGTACCGGCGTGTTCGTCGGGTTCGAGTCCCTAACTGAAACTAATCTCAGTGAGGCGCGGAAGAAAACGCCGGCGCCAATCGACTACGCGAGGCGCGTGGCGCTGTTGCATCGCTATGGTATTCAAGTGAACGGCAGCTTCGTGCTCGGCTTCGACCACGATCGCGCGGATGTCTTTGCGCGAGCAGTGGAGTGGATCGAAGAGAATCGTCTGGAGTGCGCGACCTTTCACATCCTCACCCCATATCCAGGTACGCCGCTGTTTAAACAGTTCGAGCGCGAGGGTCGCATCTTGCATCGTGATTGGGATCAGTACGATACGGCGCACGTTGTCTTCCAGCCGAAGCACATGAGTCCGGCGCAACTCGAGCACGGATATGCGTGGTGTTACGACAGGCTGTTCTCGCACACATCGATCTGGAAGCGTCGACCTGACGACGCCCGAGCGGTGCTCGCCTACTTGGCGATGAGCTACTTATATAAGCGTTCGAATCGATTCTGGCACTGGCTCATCAAGCATCGGCTCACTGCGAGAGTCTGGCGGCCGCTCATCGAGCATTCGCGGCAACGGCATCTGAAGTTTCGTACGCGTTTGGAAGCGCGCGATGCGCGGTCTTCGCAGCGCGCGTCGCAGTGTGTGTCTGCTGGAGTGTGATCATGTCGAAAGTAACCTATCCGTCAAAGAGGCTGTTCGACTTGGCAGTAGCGAGTGCTGCGTGCGTGGCGATTGCGCCTGTGCTGGTGGGGATCTCTGCCGCGATTTGGTTGGAGGACAAAGGTTCGCCGGTTTTCAAGCAGCCGCGAGCGGGACAAGCGCGGCGGGAATTCACGATTCTGAAGTTTCGTAGCATGCGCGATCAGCGCGTAACACGCGTCGGTCACTGGCTGAGGCAATCGGGCCTCGACGAGCTCCCTCAATTCATCAATGTGTGTCGCGGTGAAATGAGCGTTGTTGGACCGCGCCCGCTCACGCAAGGTGACATCGATCGGCTGGGGTGGGGCGACGCAGCGCAGGATTGGCGCTTCCAGGTGAAGCCCGGAATCACGGGTTTGTCGCAGATGCTGGCGGGAGGTGGCGCACGAACTAGCGAGCGGTTGGATCGACTGTACCTAAAGAAACAAAGCCCGTTGTTGGATGCGCAGCTCGTTGCGCTATCGATCGCAGTGAATGTGTTGGGGAAGCGCAAGTTGCGGCGATGGCTGCGCTCCTCGTGATCGTTCACCGGGATCGGCGCGGCTGGGAAGATTCGCTTCGCTGCTGAAGAGAGGATTTGCCACAGAGAACGCAAAAAAGAGTTTGCATTGCACGAGATGATTCAGGACATCGCATTCGCAGTGCATGCGACTATTTATCCGAGCGCCTGTCTCTTCTTTTCTGCGTTCTTTGCGGCCACTCCACTCTTGAGTCTTTGCCACGAGATCCATCGCCATGACTTGCGGTGCCCGGCGCAGTTTGTGCTTCCAGCCAGGTAAGTCGTAGCAGCGCCTCTTCGCGCCTGTCGCCGCACATGTCTTCATGCGGTCGCAGCGATGCGCAAACCGCCGGACGTTCCGGGCGGCCAAACAATTTGCAGCGCATCTGTTCATCGAGCTGCACACAGGGAACGCCCGCAGGCTTGCCATTCGGCATCCCTGGAATTGCGCTCGTGATCGAAGGAGCGATACAGCAGGCGCCGCAGTGTTCGCGACAATTCATCGGGTGCTTGTTACGGGACGGGCGAGGGCGGAAGGAGCGCCGGAGTCTACGCGATGAGGCATGAGGTGCTGAAAGACTTCGTGATTTCACACCAGGACGCTCTTCTCGCGTGGGAACTTTGCCGACCCGCAGTCGATTTTGAAATCGTGCTGCTTACACGACCTCCGACAACTAACCTCAAGCGGGTGGATTGGCGACGCACCTCAGGATCCTGGTTGCTCGGCCTGACGCTTGCCCTGTCCGGATCGTGCAGTACTAATCCTCAAATTGAGCCGCCGGAGAAGATGCCGCCGATCATCGTCCGGGAGCATGCGCTTTCCGAAGATGCGGCGGACCCGCTACTGGACAAAGCACTTCAGGATTATGCGGATCAACCTCAAGTCTTAGATCTGGTCGACGCGGTTCGCCGCTATTCGTCCGCACCGCTGACGAGCGGAAACAAAGTCAGTGTGCTGGTCGATGGTCCGCAGACGTTCTCGACGATCGATTCTGAACTCCGCAAGGCGCGGCATCACATCCATGTCGAGACGTTCATCTTCGGGGCTCAGGGAATCGGTAAGCAGTTCGCCGATCTATTGGTCGAGAAGCGCAAGGAAGGCGTGGAGGTTCGAGTGCTTTACGACAGCATCGGCAGCAAGGACACGCCGGCAAGCTTCTTCGATGGTCTGCGGCAGAAAGGAATTGAAGTCCGCGAATATCATCCGGTCAATCCGCTGAAGAACCCTGAGGTCTGGGAGATCCAGAATCGCGATCACCGCAAGATCGTGATCGTCGATGGTGAAGTGGGATTCACTGGCGGCATCAATATCGATGACACGTATTCGAGCGCATCGAGCAGCCGGCCGGGTCCGAAGCGCGGCATTGAAGACGGCTGGCGCGATACGCACGTTCGCATCGAAGGGCCAGCGGTCAGACAGCTACAAAAATTGTTTCTCGACCAGTGGGCCACGGCGGGTGAGCCTGCGCACATCGCCGACCCGCAAGCGTACTTTCCAGAACCCAAACGACCTGGGAATGCGCTGGTCACGATCGTCCACAACGACAGCGACTCCGACGATCGCTCTCTATATGCGACCTTTCTCGCGGCATTCGCACACGCGAGTTCGCGGCTTTGGATCACTCATGCCTATTTCGTACCCAACGAGGAAATCTTAAAGGCATTGGAGGACGCCGCGCAGCGCGGTGTGGATGTGCGGTTAATCGTTCCTGCCTTCAGCGATTCCAGTTTGGTGTTGAAGGGAACGCAAGCGACTTACACCCCGCTACTCAAGTCAGGTGTCCACATCTATGAGCTGAAGGACGCGCTTCTGCACGCGAAGACCGTCGTTGTAGACGGAACGGTCTCCATCGTCGGCTCGGCAAATCTCGACATGCGCAGCTTCGTTCACAACGACGAAGACAACGCCATCATCGTGAGTCGCGAGTTCGCTGAGCGCATGGAGACCGTCTTCAAACGCGACCAACAGAACTCACGGCCTGTCGATCTGAGCCGATGGGAGCAGCGCTCCATCTGGCAACGAATTAAAGAGTTTGGCGTGAAGCTGTTCGGATACTGGATCTGAGTTCATCGCAGAGATCTTCACGGGGAACACCGGGGAGTACGGGGTTAAGAAGACAAAGTCGGAGTTGACGCCAAGAAGTCCGGTTTACCTCAGTACTCCATCTCCGACCGCTTGGCACCCACCGCTTAATGGCGCCGATCGCTTAATAACGATTGGCACGTCGTGTCAAAGTCGTTACCGCCAAGGCGATCGCACCGATCGCGAGAGCAGCGGCGAGCGGATTGCGGCGCACGTAGTTGAGCAGCGAATTGGATGAGTTGTGCCAATCATCGAGCGATTCTCGGCTAGCACGATCCAGCTGCTCGCCGAGCCGCACTCTGAGAGAACTGACCTTCTCGACGCCGGCAGAATCGTACGAGGCATCGCCGCCGTACTGAGTCGAGCTGTTGGGATGTTCGGGAGTCGTGGATGTCGAGCTCATGCGGTTGCTCCGTATCGGCTGTGACCCAGCCGCAATGCTCCAATCGCAGTCAAAGTTCACTCACCAGTCACCAGTCACCAGTCACTCAAGAGTATGAAGCCCTACGTCATCTGCCACATGGTCGCGAGCATCGATGGAAAGATTCTGCATAGCCGCTGGAAGCCGCGCATTCCCGATGCGGGTGCGCTGTTCGAGCGATTGCACGAGCAATTGAATGGCGATGCGTGGCTCATCGGTCGAGTCACCGGCAGCGAATTCGCCAAGGCGAAACAATACGATGAGCAGTGCAAAGAGACATTCCCCCGTGAAGCGTGGTTCGCTAAGCGCGATGCAAAGTCGTACGGTGTCGTGCTCGATGCGCATGGAAAAATCGCATGGGGACGTGCAGACATCGGTGGCGATCCGATCGTCGTGGTGCTCACGGAAAAAGTATCCGACGCACACTTGGCCGGTCTGCGCAAAGATGGTGTCTCCTATTTCTTTGCGGGCCGAGATTCGATCGATCTGGCGTTGACGCTGGAGATCCTCAACCGTGAACTCGGCGTGAATCGAGTGCTGATGGAGGGTGGCGGCGATGCGAATGGAGAGTGTCTGCGAGCCGGACTGATCGATGAGATCAGTATCGTCACGTGTCCCGCTGTCGATGGGTCCAAGGGCGCGCCAAGTGTCTTCGATTCCGGCGAGCAGAAGAGTGAAGTGCGCGCACCGATTGCATCGATGTCGCTGGAGAGCAGCACGATTCTCGACGGTGGTGCGGTGTGGCTCAGGTATCGGGTGCAGAATGAAAGGAGCGGTCGTGCGTAGATTCTCGGGCGTGTTCGTTGTATTCGCGTTGCTATTAGCGATGACGGCGCAAGCCGGAAACGATGTTGGCGCTGCAGCGCGCGATCTCTATGTCCGCCTTGCCGAGAAGGACTTTGCGGGACTTTCGCGCTATGTCTCGCCAGACGGATTCACCGAGTTCAATCCCGATGGCAGTGAGCTAAAGACGATGACCCGGGAATATTTCAAAGCGGCGTTCGCCAGCGGCATACAGATCGATTTCCACATCGAGCAATTGCAAGTTTCGCAGCTGGGTAAAGCCGCGATCGTCACAGGATATCGAGTCGGCGCACTGACATTTCCTGACGGGAAGCGCATCTCAAGCCGCGACTGTTTGACGATGGTGTGGTCGCAGCAGCGAGAGCGTTGGCTGCTTCGGCATGTCCACTTGTCGAAATGCGAGGCCTGAGAATTTCTCAGCCTGCTGGATGAATGGCGACTCACGCCCGTGGGCGACGCGTCGCGACGGCACTGACCCAGAGCGCACCGAGCGCGAGGGCGCAGCACCAAGCAAAGACGTCCCCGACTCGCGAGTAGATGGTTCTAACTCCGCGCATGGGAACGTGCGCAATCAGATCTCGGCCTGCGCCGTCTGCATCGTGTATCGCTGCCAGAGTGCGTCCTTGGTAGTCGTACGCTGCCGAGAGTCCGTCGCTTGCGCTGCGAACTAAATTCACTCCCTGTTCGATTGCACGGAATCGCGCCATCGTCGTGTGTCGCGGATCGATCTCGCGCCAGTCATCCGCCGGGCTAAGCACAATGTCGGCTCCTTGCGCTCCGGCTTGTGCGATCAGCGCGGGAAAATCCGTGTCGTAGCAAATGGCGGCTGAGAGCTTGCCGAACGGCGTTCGCACCAGCGGCAAGCGTCCGGGCCCGGCCACGGCACTGTCCCATTCGAGTCCGAGCGTCGGATGCGTCTTGAGATACTCGAACGCGACTGCGCCATCCGGTGCGATCAAAACCAGTTTGTTCTCCAACGGTCGAGCGCGCCTTTCATCCCACACCGCCGCGCTTACGCCCAAATAGATCTTGTTGCGAGCTGCGATCTGCCGCCCAGCGCGGAGCAGTTCAGCTTCGTGCTGTTTGCGCAACGTGACGGCACCTTCTGACCAAAACACGATCTTCGCGCCCGCGGCGGCTTCGCGTTCCGAGCGCGCGAGCAATTCGTCACGTGTTCTTGCTGCGCTGGAATCGAATTCTTCGACCGCTGGCCCATCGACCTCATGTTGCCGAATGGCGGCGATGAGCTGCTCGAGTCTGCGTTCATCGCGTTGCGATGGCGATAGGGCCGCCACCCGAACCGTTGGCGAAATGACCGGCGACATCGCGAGCCGTGCGCCTCCGATGACAACCGTCAACAGATATGCAGCGATGAACGCGTAAGCGAGCTTACGAGCTGCCGACGAACCGATTCCATGTTGAAGCAGCAAGTTCGCCGACGTAGCGCACCAGCCGATTAGAAACGGGATCCACCAAAGTCCGAACACCGCAAGCGATTGCAGCAGCGGCAGATTGTCTGCTTGCGTATAGGCCATCGCTCCCCACGTACCTTGCGGTCCGTACGACAGAAGCCACTGCAGCGTGACGAGCGCGGCGGGAAAAACAAATGCGTGCACCGTCGGGCGCAACTTCGGATACAGCAGGCGGTCGGCCACATACGGCAGCACTTCAGCGAGGCTGGTTGCGAGGAAGAATCCGAAGTAAGCGATTCCCTTGATTTGAACCATCCCGCGCCAGGCGATGGTGTGAGCGAACGTGAGCGCAAGATAGATAGCGAACAAACCCCGTACCGCGGGTTGCAAGCGCGCGAAGCGAAGCAGTCCGATGAGGGCCAGCCAACTGGCAGCTTGAACGGTATATCTGCCATCCGCGAATACCAAACACAGGGTTGCAGCAACGAGCCAGAGCCACGAGCTGTGTTGGTCGAGCGCGGAAGCTGCGTTTGGTGTAGTGGATCCGGTGCTCGTGGTTGATGCGGACATTGTTGTTGCCGTCGCACGTATGTGCTCATCGCGTTTACCAGATCGATCTCTCGCAGGTGGGCATTTGGCAAAAGACGGGCGTATTCTGCCACGCTCATTTGGACGTCCTCGTTCCAGGAGCATTCATGCGGCGGCGAACCTTTCTAAGTTACAGCTCAGGATTGGCGATCTGCATTGCATTCGGTTCGAGCTTGGTTCGGGCTGCGACCGACAGCAATCAGCGACTCGGCATGTCCACCGTAACGTTTCGTAGCCGCTTCAAGCAAACCGCAGCCACAGCTCCTATCGACAACGAACTGACGCTCCTGAAAGTGCCCGGCTTCTATCGCGAGCGTTTCGGCGTTCGCAATCTTGAGCTGTGGAGCAAGCACTTCGAATCGCTTGGACCCGCGTATTTGAAGGAATTGCGTGCCCACGTGAAAGAAGCGGGTGCCCAAGTCCTCAATGTGCAAGTCGATGCAGACTACGACTTGGCCAGCAAAGACGAAGCAGTGCGACAGCAGAGCCTTACGACCGCGCGTCAATGGATCGATGCCGCGGCCTTGCTCGGGAGTCGTGCAGTTCGCGTCAATCCCGGACACACGGATGGATCGATCGAGAAGAGCATAGCGTCGATGCGAGAGGTCAATGCGTACTGCAAGGCGAAAGGATTGCCGCTGCTCATCGAGAACCACTTCGGGCTAGAGATGAATCCGGACGTGCATCTGCGGATTCGCGAGGAGGCGGGACCGCAGAACGTTTATACGCTGCCGGATTTCGGGAACTACCCGACACAAACCATGTGGGAATCGCTGAGGAAGATCCTTCCCTTCGCGTACATGGTTTCGGCGAAGACGGTCGAGTTCAACCAGCACATGGAGCACGTTTCGTACGATTTCGATCGTTGCGTGAAGATGGCAGAAGGACTCGGTTTCAAAGGGATCTACTCAGTCGAGCAATGGAGTCGAGAGGATTTGAGCGTCGATCCCGAGAAAGTAGTGGATTGGATGCTTCGGCACGTGCGAGCGAATATCGTTTAGGGATCGCGCCCACGTTGAACCTCCACATTGCACCCGTGTCACAGTACAGTCTTGCGAGCGGTAACAACGCACGAGGCTGCAGTGAGAAATTTCCTTAACACAACTTTTCTTTGGACGCGTCGCAGCCTCTGCGCTTCGTTTGTCGCCGTCGTCGTTGCGTGCTCGTTTTCGAGCACCGCAGTGGCAGAGTCGAAGAAGATTCTGTTCTTGGCCGGTCCGCGCGATCACGGCATGTCGGGTCGGCATGAGTACGAGCGTGATCTAAAGACACTGGCGCAGTCGCTCGAACACGCGTCGAACGTGAGCGGCATTACCACTGAACTCATCGTCGGTCGCATTCCCAGAGATCTTGCGCCGCTGCAAGACGCCGCCGCCATCGTCATCGAGAGCAGCTCGGATCGCGCGCAAAACGAAACGCATCCGCTCTTTCCGCCGGACCCGACCACCGATCATCATGGTTACGATGCTGAGACGACTGCGTATCTAAAATCGCTCGATGAACTGATCAAGCAGAAGAAGATCGGCGTCGTGATCCTGCACTACGCGGTGTGGGCCGAGAATTGGCGCGCGCGCGAATACTATATGAATTGGACCGGCGGTTTATGGGTCCAGATCGCATCAAAGAATCCGGTCGATGAATGGAAAATGACCCTCGAAAACAAAGGTCATCCGATTCTACGAGGCGTGAAACCGTGGACCTATCGCGATGAAGTGTTTTGCCGCTTCCTACTACCGAATGATGCGCGTCGCACGAATCTGATCCTCGGCACGCCTGAGGAAGACAAGGCGGGCATCGGACCGCAGATCGTATCTTGGGCTTATGAGCGCGATGGTGTGCGCTCGTTCGTGTACGGCGGTCAGGACTTCCGTGCCAACCTCGCCTTGGATAACTACCGTCGCTTCTTGCTAAATGGCATCGCGTGGGCAGCGCATATCGACATCCCGCGGCAGGGCATTCAGTCCCCGACGCCGGATGTAAGCGACGTTTCGGCTCCGCGCATTCACTGATCTATTCATTCATGGTTGCAAAACATTTGGCGGCGATGTGTGCCGTCCTCGCGCTTTCCATCGCTTCGATGTGCGAGGCGGCCCAATGGCCCGATTACGGCGGCACGCCGGATCAATCGAAGTATGTCGTCACGCAAGACATCACCAAAGCGAATGTCGCGAAGCTTCAAGTCGACTGGATGTATCCGACGTCCGATGAGCGTGCGTATCAATTCAATCCGATCATCGTCGACGACGTCATGTACGTGTTGGCGAAGGACAGCTCACTCGTCGCGATCGATGTTGTCACTCACAAGGAACTCTGGATTCACGCCAATCTCCGCGGCATCACGAATCGCGGTATCAACTACTGGCGCAGTGCGGATGGAAAAGAGCGACGGCTGCTGTTCACGCTGGAGGACACGCTGCAGGCGATCGATGCGCGCACGGGTAAATCGATTCTCTCGTTCGGTAATAAGGGTGTGGTGAATCTTCGCGACGGGCTCGGTCGCGATCCGCGCGCCATTCGGCGCATCAGTTCCTATACGCCAGGGCGCGTGTTCGACAATTTGCTGATCTTGGGCAGTTCGCCCGGCGAGGGCTACTTCTCCGCGCCGGGCCACATCCGAGCCTACAACGTCATCACCGGCGAACTCGCATGGACGTTTCACACCATCCCGCAGCCTGGCGAATATGGGTATGAGACTTGGCCGAAAGACGCATGGAAGTACATCGGCGGTGTGAACGTGTGGGGCGAGATGAGTCTCGATGCGAAGCGCGGAATTTTGTATGCGCCCGTGGGTTCGCCGACATATGACTACTACGGTGCCGATCGCATCGGCGCCAATGTGTTCAGCGATTGTTTGCTTGCCATCGACGCACGCACGGGCAAACGCCTGTGGCACTTCCAAATGGTTCACCACGATTTGTGGGACTACGATCCAACTGCCGCGCCACAGCTACTCACGATTCGCAAAGACGGCAAAGCGATCGATGCTGTCGCGCAAGCGACCAAACAAGGCTTCGTGTTCGTATTCGATCGCGTCACAGGTAAGCCGGTGTGGCCGATTGAGGAACGTGCTGTGCCGAAGAGCGATGTGGACGGAGAGCAGGCTTGGCCGACGCAGCCGTTCTCATCGTTGCCGCCGACTGCGCGTCAACGGGTGCGAGCCGACGATCTAACGCCGTATCTGATCAGCGATGCGGAACGTGCAGAGTGGCGCGAGCGAATCTCCAAGGCGCGCACTGGACTATTCAATCCACCCGCGCTCGTCGAAAGCGCAATCGTGCCGGGTGCGGTCGGCGGTACGAATTGGGGTAACACCGCAGCCGATCCGGACGCAGGCATCTTGTATCTGCTCAATCAAGACTTTCCTTCGTTTTATAAGTTGGAAATTCATGATGACGCTGGCGGAGGGCGGATGGCGCGCATGTTCGGCCCGCCGGATCCGGCAGCCGTCGAGCGCGGCGCGGCTATATATAAGGAGAGCTGCGCGATGTGCCATGGCGCCGACCGGGGTGGCACACCGGCTGCTCCGTCGTTGTTGGAGGTCGGCAAGCGTATCGGTCTGCCGCAGCTACGTCGCACGATCGTCTATGGCAATGGACGCATGCCGCCGATCAGCCACATTCAAGACAGCCAGATCAATGACATCTTGGCGTACTTGGGCGGCGGCCCGCGTCCGCGGGGCCGCAATGTTTCGGGTGACGCTCCCAAAATGCCGGATGGGCCCGTTGTCGCTTCCGGCGGTGCGCCCCGAGATCACGCAGAAGCGGCGGTGGATGCGATGCAGAGCTATCCCGAAGGTGTTCCGGCGCCGAAGCATCGCTATTACACCGATTACGGGTTGGGTCATCCGTATCTGCTTGCACCGCCTTGGTCGACGATCATGGCGTACGACTTGAATCGCGGTGAAATCAAATGGAAAAAACCGTTGGGACAAGATCGTGACGTCACGCGCGAAGGTGGCGCGAACACCGGCGTACCACGCGGATCGCAGCGCGAAGGCATGATCGTCACCTCAACCGGTATCGTGTTCTCGACGGCAAAAGACGGGCACTTCTATGCCTTCGATGCCGACAACGGCAACGTACTGTGGTCAGCGCAATTGCCGATGGGTTCGGAAGGATTGCCTGCGATTTACGAAGTGGGCGGAAAACACTACATCGTTGTGAATGCAACGACGCCGCTCACCTGGGGATTGAATTCCAGGGAGAGCGGCATCGGTTCGCCTGAGCCTTTGGGCCGCGGCGGCTACGTTGTGTTCTCGATTCCGGATGGAACGGCAAACCAAGATGAGACTGCTGCAACTACAAATCGACCGGCGCATTGACCGCTTGGTAGATCATGTTCTGCAACTTGTCGCGGAAGTCGGTTTGATTCGGCATGAGTGGCAGCATCAGCACGATCGTGAGATTCGCCTGCGGATCGATGCGGTATAGCGATCCATAGGCACCGCCCCATCCATAGCTGCCCAGAGCAGCCATGCCCGACGCGCCGTAGCGATCGATGGTTTCGAACCCGAGTCCAAAGCCAAGTCCATCCGTTCCTCGGAGTTTGCCGATTTGATTCGTGCGCATCAGTGCCACACTGCGCGGCGAAAGAATATGAATCCCATCCACCGCGCCATCGTGGCGGATCATTTCCAGGAAGTGCGCGTAATCGCGCGCGGTCGAAATCAAACCTGCACCTTCCGAGAAACTACCCGTAGACGAACGCTTCTCCCGGTTGTGCAGGATCAAGACGACCGCACCTCTCGCAGTCCTTGCTTCGCAGCAATCTTCAGTGTGGCCGAACTGCCTTCTCGCGTTTGGAGCCGGCGCAAGTGCGTAGCGCTCACGCCTTGCTACGTAAGCGTTAGCGGCATCTCCGAATTCAGTCGATCGCTGCGACCGCGCGATGCTCGATATGAGTTGGCAGGTGGCTTTGTTGAAAGAGGATCGCAGCGATGGATCAGAAGAGAACCCAGAAACGTGTGTTGATTGCGTATTACTCGCTGACCGGTAACACGGCTCGCGTGGCCAGAGATTTGGCCTCTCGATTGGGTGCGGACGTGGAGAGCGTGAAGGATCGCAAGCACGGCGTCGGGTTCCTTGGCCAGCTCGCAGCGGCCATTGACGCGCGACGGGGTGCGACTGCTCCTATTGATCCGATTCAATACGATCCTGCGGACTACCCGTTTGTGATCGTGGGCACGCCCGTGTGGATGTGGCGTATGACCCCTGCGATTCGTGCGTATTTGCAGACCACGCGCAGTCGATTGAGTGATGTCGCTTTCTTCGTGACATCGGGCGATACGAACATCGCGAAGATCGCGCCTGCGTTGGAAGCTGTCCTCGGGAAGCATTCACTAGCGGCAGCCGGCTTCAGTGCGCGCGAGCTTGCCGATCCCACAACCTACGAGCACAAGCTTTCCGCCTTCGTCGCAGCGATTCAACACCACGTGAATCGCACCCCGGCCGCCGCCTAAGTGCAGCTACAAACACTCGCCGCGCGCATAGCGAACGGCGAGTGTGCGAGTCGAGTCATCAAGCTCTATCGTGCGCGGCTGCGATGGCGGCATCCACCTCCGGCATTGCGTTCGATTCCGCCTTGCGAGCACAGGCCGGATCCTGGTCGGGGAAGCGGTTCAACTTATCGATGTCCTTGCAGGCGGACTGCGCGGCATCGCGAACTCGCTTCTTCAGCGCGTCCGCGCCATTCGTGGTCGCAAGATCAAGATCCGCATAGCTCACCCGATAGCGCAGCTCATATTGAGTGATGGGAACCGGAATGTTGGGGCCGGTGAGCACCTTTGCCGAAAGCCGTTCGGCATGCACCACCAGTTCGCCGTCTTGCGGCTGTGGCTCTGCGTACAAGGTCGGTCTCGATCCCGCCACGGCCGCGTCTACCTGTGCCATTCCCTGGGATTCGGCGCGCGTTGCGCATCCTGGATCAGGCTCTTTGAAATGACCGACGTCCTGGATGTCCTGACAGGCTGAGCGTGCCGCCTCGCGCACACGCTCGCGTAACGTGTTTGCATCCGCAGTTTTCGAAAGGTCGAGGTCCGCATAGCTGACTCGATACTGCACTTCATATTGGGTCACCGGAAGCGAGCTATCGCCGCGCCGCGATACGGTGACAAAAGGCCGCTCTGCATGCACCACGAGATCCGATGGGGCTTGCGGATCTTCGCCATGTGCGGCGGCAGAGAGTAATGCGCCTGCCACGAATGGCAGGACCAAAGTTCGATGCGATGTAATTGTCCTCGTGTTCATGAATGTCTCCTGAAGATAAACACGAGAAAAATTCTGTGAGCGCCTCGTGGGATTTCCCATGCGGACAACCGCGCAAGTTTTAAGGCCTTCAACTTAGCGGGTTGATTTCATCGCAGTGCGGCATGCGGCCACTCGTGTTGTGCGTTGATCAGTGTGCGTTCGCACCAATCGAGCTGTCGATCTGAGCGTGCGGATTGCTCGCGCGGAATAGATGGATGCCCATACGGTTGCCCCGGCCATCTGGGTCTTTCTTTGCATCCCACCAGCATCAGGAACGAAGCCAGCAGCAGAAGCGATGTCCTGGCGATCATGATCGTTGCAAGTGTCCATTGATTGACCGAATCGTGGGTTCGCCAAATGTTCGGTGGAATCAGCAGATGCGGAACGTTCCCGCCGGTAAGCACGTAGAGTTTTGTCGGCGGGGAACTCTCGCATCGCAGCGGGGCTTGAGAACCGCCATCGGCTTTGGCACCGTTCGAACGTGGCATCCACTGGAGTGCATATGAAATCCAAGTTAGAGCAACTGCGAGAAATGACCGTGGTGGTCGCCGATACAGGCGACATCGATGCAATCCGCACCTGGAAACCGGTGGACTGTACGACCAATCCGACGCTGCTTCTCAAGGCGGTCGCGCTGAGTGGATTGCATTCCATTCTCGAGGAAGTGCTCGCGTGGGGCCGCAAGCAATCCGGGGATCGCACGAAGGTCGTCGCCAAGGTAGCGGATCGTCTGGCTGTGGGCGTCGGTGCGGAATTGACGAAGATCGTGCCCGGACGCGTTTCGACCGAAGTTGACGCCACGCTGTCGTTCGATACGCAGGCGACGATTCAGAAGGCACGGGAAATCATTGCAGCTTATGAGGCACGCGATGTTCCTCGAGATCGCATCCTGATCAAGATCGCATCCACCTGGGAAGGCATTCAGGCGGCGAAAGTCCTGCAGAAGGAATCCATCGATTGCAACATGACGTTGCTCTTCTCGTTGGTGCAAGCCATGGCGTCTGCCGAAGCGGGCGTGTTTTTGATTTCACCCTTCGTCGGCCGGATCCTCGATTGGCATGTTAAGAACGAAGGACGCAAGTTTGCGCCCGAAGAAGACCCGGGTGTGCATTCGGTTCGCTCGATCTACGCCGCGTACAAGAGTCGCGGCATCAAGACGATTGTGATGGGCGCGTCTTTTCGATCTGCAGGCGAAGTCGAGCAATTGGCGGGCTGCGATCGGCTTACGATCTCACCTTCCATCATGGAAGAGCTTTCGAAGGATACAGGCACGCTCACGCGGCAACTCTCGCCGCAGAACTTCGGCACGGTGCCGCCGTTGCCCGATGTGGATGAAAAGAATTTCCGTTGGCTGATGAATGAAGATGCGATGGCGACTGAAAAGCTGAGTGAAGGCATTCGAGTGTTCGCGGCCGACTTACGCAAACTTCATCAATTCATTGGCGAGCAGTTGTAGCCCTTGTCGATCCGTCAAGGTGCGGACTGTGCAGACTGACAACTGCACTTTCCGCAACGGCGAATTAATCGACATCTGATTGTCTCTGAGTGCAGCACGATGCAGACTCACTCGCCCTTATCCTGGGATGGGTGCTTGCATGGACGTTACGCTCAACGGCAGGCGCGTGCTCGTGGTCGAGGACGAGTTTCTGATCGCCATAGATCTCTGTCACACGCTGGGTAAGCAAGGCGCGACCGTCGTGGGTCCGATTCCTTCGGTCCAGGATGCACTGCAGCTTCTCGATTCCCTCGGTCAGCTCGACGTCGCAATCTTGGACGTGAATCTCAACGGCCAAGCCGTCTTTCCGCTCGCCGAAATGCTAGCCGAACGCAAAGTTCCCTATATATTTACCACCGGGTATGACAAGCTCGGACTGCCTGAGCGCTACCGACGTGTCCCGATGTGCAGTAAGCCTGTGCAAATCGAAACGATCGTCGAAACCGTCCGCCAGCAATTACAGTAATTGGTTCAGCTCTTGCGCTGCATCAATTCGACCAGTGCATGCGACTTTAGGGCTGTGTCGCATCACGAGGCCCTGGCGGGCGCGCGCCGTTAGTAAAAGGTTATTGCCGATGTATCTGCAACGCTTTACGCCGCGTTACTACGCGGCGGCCCATAGGGCGTCCGGTCTGGACTTGGCCGGCCGCCTTATCGCGGTCATCGAAGATGATTTCTACATCGCGGACGATGCGAAGCGCGCGCTGGAGGGCGCTGGTGCCTTAGTGCTCGGTCCGTTCGCCGAGGCGAGTCCAGCGCTCACTGCGTTGCGAGGACGCCGATGCGATTGCGCAGTCGTCGATCTGAATCTCGGCATGGGGCCCTCATTTGAGCTCACGCGGGAGATTTTGACGATGCGAATGCCGGTCGTGATCTGCACCGGCTATGACCTTGACATCATGCCGCCCGAATTGCAGCACGTACCGATCTTGCAAAAGCCAATCAACGTGCCGCAACTGCTCGCAGCAGTGAGCCGGGTTTGCATAGACTGACCCAGCCGATTGCGCACTCAGAGCGGGCAGCGCCCACAGTGCGCTGCTGCAGTCCAGCGTAGTCGCGCAAAGTGAGTCTCAGGCGAAGCTGAGCGCCTGATCCCTCTGGCGCTCAGCGCAAATTCGATCAAGTCCGGGCAATGTGGGCAAGGACATCCAGGACCTTGCTCGAGTAACCCCACTCGTTGTCGTACCAAGC
>DASTSB010000430.1:0-4665 GCA_035760885.1 Steroidobacteraceae bacterium
CTTGCGAGCGCGCCGTCTCGGGGTGACCGGCGATACGCTGCAATTGCTAGCCGAAACGTCGATCGAAACCATCATCGAGCATGCACGCGGCACCAACACGCGTGTGCTCGTCATCGATTCCATTCAAACCATGTTCGCGAATGACGTGGACTCATCGCCAGGATCTGCAACGCAAGTTCGGGAAACGGCTGCTGCACTGGTTCGATTCGCCAAGACTTCCGGCGTTTCGGTGCTGATCATTGGTCATGTGACCAAGGAAGGCGTGATCGCCGGGCCGCGGATTCTCGAACACATGGTCGACACGGTGTTGTACTTCGAGAGCGATGCGGGCAGCCGCTTTCGCATGATTCGCGCCGTGAAGAATCGCTTTGGCGCTGCGAACGAAGTCGGCGTGTTCGCGATGACGGAACAAGGCTTGCGAGAGGTGAAGAATCCATCTGCGATCTTTCTCTCTCAGCACAGCGAACCCGTTGCGGGAAGTGCCGTCATGGTCGCGCGCGAAGGCAGCCGTCCGATGCTGATCGAAGTGCAGGCACTCACCGATGACGCCCAAGGTATGAATACGCGCCGCGTAGCAGTCGGACTTGAATCGAATCGATTGGCGTTGCTGCTCGCGGTGCTGCATCGACATGGCGGGGTGTCGACGTCTGGGCGCGATGTCTTTCTGAACGTCGTCGGCGGCGTGCGAATTTCCGAAACGGCAGCGGACTTGCCTGCCATCTTGGCGACCGTGTCTAGTGCACGCGATCAGCCGTTAACGCAACGTCTCGTCTGCTTCGGCGAAGTCGGATTGGCAGGCGAAGTTCGCCCGGTGCCTTACGGTGAGGAGCGCTTGCGTGAGGCGGCTAAGCACGGATTCGTGCGCGCCATAGTGCCCGAAGCGAATCGCCCGCGGCGTCCAATCGATGGGCTCGAGGTGATTGGCGTCGAACGTTTGCAGGAAGCGTTACGCAGCGCCTTTTGAACGGACTGGCTCGGCATCCTGCGCGAGCACTCTGATGCGCGCCGTCTTCACCGAGTTCTCGGCGGTCTGCAGGATTTCGATCGAGACGTCTCCGAGTCGCAGCGTTGTGCCCGGTTCTGGAATCGTCTCCAAGTACTCGAGGATCACTCCGTTCAATGTGCGTGGCCCGTCGGTTGGCAAATTCCAGCCCAGCGTGCGATTCAACACACGCACATTTACTGTTCCATTCACCAAATAACTGCCGTCCACATCGCGGTGCACTTCGTTGTGACGCGTCGACGGATCGCTCGTAAATTCGCCGACGATTTGTTCGAGAATGTCTTCCAACGTCACCAATCCAAGGATGTCGCCGTACTCATCGACGACGAGCGCAATGCGTCGACGATCGCGCTGAAAATTCAGTAGCTGTGCGCTGAGCGTCGTTCCTTCGGGGACGAAGTAAGCCTCGCGTTCGCGAGCGAGTTCGCGCAGTTGCTCACGCGAAAGATCGCCATGCGCGAGTGCGTGCGCGACCTTCTTCATGTGCAGCATGCCGATGATGTTGTCGAGGTTGTCCTCGCAGACAGGCAGTCGGGTATGCGGCGTCGTCCGCAGCACATCGAGAATGGTGTCCCAGTCATCGCTCAAGTTGATGTTGGCGATTTCCGTGCGCGGAATCATGATGTCGTTGACCGTTGCACGATCGAGTTCCATCAATTGATCCGCCAATTGCTCGCGGCGGGGTGCGTTGGTTGGGAGAGGTGGGCGCCCCGGCTTTTTTTTCAGCTTCGGACGCGTCGCGAATAGATATCCGCAGATTGCGCCTGCGGCCAAACAAATGAGCAGCAGGATTGCGACAGGCAACGGATTCATGAGTTGCGCCAGTCGCGAGCAATCGGTACAGCAGCGCGCTTCCGATGCGCGAGGCGAGCATCCTCAATCACGGACTATCCCCAATGGCGACCCAAGATGGTTTCGAGCACGAACTTCGAGCCGAAGTACGCAAGCCCGAGCAGCGCAAAACCGCCGACCGTCCACGACGTTGCAGTTCGACCGCGCCAGCCGAAGCGCCAGTGTCCGAACAACAGGACACCGAATACGAGCCACGCCAGGCACGACAACACTGTCTTGTGAATCAAGTGTTGCGCGAACAAGTCATGCACGAAGATGAAGCCGCTGAACAATGCGAGCGTCAGCACCGCGAATCCGGCGGCAAGAGCTTGGAAGGTGCCGGACTCAAGAGCTTCCATCGACGGCAGCACTTTCAGCCAGCCGAGCGGCTTGCGAGTACGCAGACGGCGGTCGAGCAATCCCATTGCGATCGCCAACGCCACCGCGATCGTGAGCAACGCATACGCGATGGTGGACAGAACAATGTGAGCACCGATCTCCCAGTTCTGCTCTTCCAGGGCGTAACCCTGAGCTTCTTCGATCGTGGTGGCCGCGACCACACCTGCGATCAACATCAGGACTGCGCCAATGATCGCGAAGCGCCGCCACACCAGCGAAAGCACGAGCGCAATCGCGCCGATAGGCCAGCCGATCAGCGAAGCCGATTCCGTCACCGTGAACGACAACGCCGGCTTGGAAAACACATCTTGATAGAGCAGGACTGCGTGGAGTGCGACCGCGATCATGCCTAGCGCTAGGCCCCCCATGCGCCGCCCGTGGGCTGCCGGCTGATCAGCGTGATGAGTGCTCGACGCCAGCCATGCAGCGCCGGACAGATAAAACGCGAGCACGATGATTGAAAACACGCGCCTAAGAACCAGTAAGTCGCCGGGGCCCACAGGCTACAGGAGGGAGCAGGGAACAGGGAACAGGGAACAGGGAACAGGGAACAGGGAACAGGGAACAGGGAACCTCTCCCCTCGCGGGAGAGGTCGCGCGCAGCGCGGGAGAGGGGGAAACGGGAAACGGCCGCTCTCGGCGTCGTGCCTTCGCGGCATTGGCACATCCCTGTGCGGCAGGAAACGGGAAACGGGAAACGGGAAACGGGAAACGGGAAGGAAGAGAGCGTGTAAGCTTCTTCGCTTTCCCGGCTGCGTGCGCGAGCGCTCTTAATGCAGAGCCTACAGCCGACAGCCTACAGCCCACAGCCACAGCCTAGAGCCACAGCCTAGAGCCTAGAGTCTTCTTAAGAGCATGTTCGACAAACTCACTGAACGCCTCCAGGGCGTGATGGACAACCTGCGTGGGCGCGGGCGCCTCACGGACGAGAACATCAACGAGACCATGCGGACCGTTCGCATGGCGCTGCTCGAGGCCGATGTCGCATTGCCGGTCGTCAAGACGTTCATCGAGGCCGTGCGAGCAAAGGCAGTTGGGCAGGACGTCGCGAAGAGCCTCACTCCCGGCCAGATGCTGGTCAGCATCATCCACGACGAGCTGATCGAGCTGATGGGGGCGGGTGTTCGTCCACTGAACCTACGTGCGCAGCCGCCGGTCGTCATTCTCCTGGCGGGTCTGCAGGGTGCCGGTAAGACCACCACTGCGGCCAAGCTCGCCAAGTGGCTGAAGGAAAACGAACGTAAGCGCGTGCTGCTGGCGAGTACCGACGTCTATCGCCCTGCGGCCATCCTTCAGCTCGAGCGCTTGGCGGGTCAGCTCGACGTAGGCTTTTTCCCTTCCGATCCAAATAAGCCAGCGGTCACGCTCGCAAAGGAAGCTCTGACGGAAGCGAAGCAGGCGCTCTACGACGTTCTGATCGTCGATACCGCAGGCCGGCTGCATGTCGATGATGAAATGATGGTAGAGATCCGTGAGATCAGCTCGGCGGTCGCGCCCACCGAAACGCTTTTCGTGGTCGACAGCATGGCCGGTCAGGACGCGGTCAATGCGGCTCGCGCATTCGGCTCCGCGCTCTCGCTCACGGGGGTCGTTCTGACGAAAACCGATGGTGACGCCCGCGGCGGGGCAGCGCTCTCGGTCCGCCAGATCACTGGGCAACCGATTCTGTTCATGGGTACGGGCGAGAAGACAGAGGCTCTGGAGCCCTTTCATGCCGAGCGCGTCGCGTCCCGGATCCTGGGAATGGGCGACGTCCTCTCGCTGGTCGAGGATGTCACTCGCAACGTCGATCGCGAACAGGCCGAGAAGCTCGCCCGCAAGCTCAAAAAGGGCAAAGATTTCGACCTGAATGACTTGCACGATCAGCTCATCCACGTCGAAAAAATGGGCGGCTTGAACACCTTGATCGAAAAGCTGCCTTCCCAACTCGTCGGGAAAATGGGCGGCGCAGCGCCTCAGGTCGGCGATAAGGAGATCAAGCGCCAGGTCGCTGTCATCCGATCCATGACGCCAGGCGAACGTCGTCACCCCAAGACCATCGATGCGTCTCGCAAGCGCCGCATCGCGACTGGATCAGGGGTCCACGTGTCTGAGGTCAACAAGCTCCTCAAGAACTACCTGCAGATGCAGAAGATGATGAAGTCCATGACCAAGGCTGGCGGCTTGGGCAAGCTGATGCGGGCGTTTGGGGGAAGGATGCCTATGTAGCGACTAGTGACTGGGGACTGGTGACTAGGATCGGAAAGACGATTCCGAACCTATTCACTATCCGCTAGTCACCAGTCACTAGGCAGTAGCCATCGCCATTCCTTTTCAGTAAGATCCGCCCCCTTTTCCGGGAGGGAAGCCTTCCGGCTACCCCTCAATTTCCGCGTTTCGAGGCTTTTGCAGCATGGTTACGATTCGGCTTACCCGCCGCGGGGCGAAAAAGC
>DASTSB010000431.1:0-17898 GCA_035760885.1 Steroidobacteraceae bacterium
GACGAAACGGGAGAGAGTTGCCGCTCACTCCCGTGTTCGAGGAAAAGCGCTTTGCGACGGTATGGCGTGAAGCGCTCTTGTAGGCAGGGTCTACACCCAACAAGCCAAGGGAGTGTAGTACCCAGCAAAGGCGCTGCAAAGCCCAGCCTGCAAGTTTTGTAGTCCATGCCAACGGAACGTGAGGAGATTCACGATGGAACCCAAGAAAGACGGTTCCGTGATCTACCGTCGCTACCGTCGGACGCGTGATGGACGCGTGCTTGATGCCTGGAAATACGGGTATCGGGCATGGCCGATTCGCATCCGGCGGCGACGTCGGTAGTAGCGGGCACTAACTAAGGGCACGGGCAGCGGCCATCAATGGGGGTGGCCGCGCGCTTTTGCGCTTCCACTATCTGAGACGTATTCGCATTGGGGTTGCAGGGACAGCGCAAATCCTGTCACCCCGACCAATCTCAAACGAAGTGATTTCATAACTTCGTTAAAGTTTTGATGAGCCACCAGCAGGGCGCTTACCTTCCTGGCGTTACTCGCGACTCCTCAGTACCAGTCTCTGCTCACCGTCTCTTCTCTGCTTGGCCATTCACTTCGCGGGACGCTAGTCTCCTTCGTTGCTCTTTTTATAGAGCACAGGTACACGCGACGATCGCGTGAGAAGATAGAACTCGAGTTTCAGTCTGCGCCGTCGTGCACGGCTGTCTCGCAGCCCGCCTGGCGACGCAGTATCCATTCATTTCGGAACGGTGCCCATGCGCAAAGTTCTCTGTCTGCTTCTGTTCGTCGCCTCGCCCCTCATCGCTGGGCATTCGATGGCTGCGGAAGATTATCCGCAGGGAAAGCTCCCCGACGCGGCCACACCGATCGCCTACCGCCTCGATCTCACCATCGTTCCAGATGAGCCGCGCTTCTCGGGTCATGTGGAGATCGACGTCAGCGTGAAGGCGGCGACGCGTTCGCTCTTCATTCATGGACGCGAACTGACGGTGCACAAGGCCGTTGCCCTAGTCGGCAAACAGCAGATCAAGGCGAAATATTCTGAGCTGGATCAACTCGGGGTTGCGCGACTCGATTTCGACCGGGAGTTGCCTTCCGGCAGGGCCACGCTGGTGTTCGACTACGACGGGCCGTTCGGCAATACCCCGGCGGGCTTGTACCGTCTCAAGATCGCGGGAGACTGGTACTCCTGGACGCAGTTCGAATCGATCGACGCACGTGCTGCGTTTCCGTCGTTCGATGAGCCCGGCCACAAAACACCTTTCGCAGTAAGTCTCACTACCAAGCCGGGCTACCTTGCACTCTCGAACGCGCCAGAAACCGGCAAGGGCGTAAAGCGTGGCGATTTGGTGAAGCACACCTTCGCAGAAACCAAGCCGCTACCGACGTATCTGGTTGCCTTCGTGGTCGGACCGTTCATCACTGTGGAAGGCGCTGCGCCGCCAACCGCGTTGCGTAAGACGCCGCTGCCGCTGCGTATCGTGGCGACGAAGAATCAGGCGGGCCGTCTCGACTACGCGCTCGCGGAAACACCACGCATCATCGAGCTGCTCGAAAACTATTTCGGCCACGCGTTCCCATTTCCGAAGCTCGATCAAATCGCCTCGCCCGTGATGGGCGGCGCGATGGAGAACGCCGGCGCAGATATCTACGACGACAACATCATCCTGCTCGACAAGGGCGCATCCACTCATCAAAAACAGATGTTCGGCATGGTCGTCGCGCACGAGCTATCGCATCAATGGTTCGGCGATTACGTGACGCCTGCGTGGTGGGACGATCTCTGGTTGAACGAAAGCTTCGCCAATTGGATGGGCTTTCGCATCGGCAACGAATGGCGTCCTGAGCTCAACATCGGCGTCAACGCGATCGATGAGGCGCTCGCGGCGATGGGTACCGACGCACTAACCGTTGGCCGACCCATTCACCAGCCAATCTTGACCAACGGCGAAATCGACTCCGCGTTCGACAGGATCACCTACGGCAAGGGCGGCCAGGTCATCGGCATGATTGCAGCCTATCTTGGTGACGAGAAATTCCGCGAGGGTGTCCGGCTGCACATGCGGCGCCATCCTTACGGAAATGCGACCTCCGATGAGTTCTTCGGCGCGCTCGCTGATGCGGCCCACGATCCGCGCGTGCTCAAGTCCATGCAGAGTTTCGTCGATCAACAAGGCGTGCCCGTGGTCGACCTCACCCCTGAAGGTTCGCAGTTCAAAGCAACACAGTCCCGCTACTCAATCGATGGCACGGCGCCCGATCAGGTGTGGGTGATTCCGTTCTGCGCACGTCGCGGCGAGAAGAAGTCATGCACGTTGCTGGACAGCAAGACTCAAACGATCGCGATCGAAGGCCGCGGAACGATCATCCCGAATGTCGAGGGTACGGGTTACTACCGCTACAACCTGACACCCTCAGATTGGAATGCATTGATCGCAGCCGCACCGACGCTCTCGGCGGGTGAGGCACTTGCTGCTGCTGACAGCCTGTGGTCGCAGTTCAAGCTCGGAAACGTGACTGCAATGCAAACGCTCGATGCGGCGCGTGTGTTTGCCGGCCACAAGGATTCGAACGTCGCAATTGCCATGGCGGAATATTTCTCCGGCTGGCGCGAGTACGGCCTTATCGGCAAGGCGCAGCTCGCCGACTATCAAAAGACCATCGCGAGCATTTACGGCCCGAGACTGCGAGAAATGGGCTTCGATCCCGCTGTTGGCGCACACAGTGCTGACGATCCGGATCAACAGAAGCTGCGGCAGTCGCTGGTGGGGTTCATGAGTGCCGAAGCACACGATGCATCGATTCGGAAGAAACTCATCGACGCCGCCGACAGCTACCTGAAAGGCAATGCTAGTGCGTTGGATCAGAGCTTTTATCAAGCTGCATTCTCGACGTACGTGCAGGACGGCACGCTCGAGACAGCGAAACACCTGTACGAACGCATGGTGACCAGTCAGGACGAACTCTTTCGGAACGCGGCACTCATTGCGCTGGGCGACAGCCGGCAGGCTCAAGATGTGAACTGGGTGCTGAGCCAATTCGGCGATGAACGGCTGCGCTCAACCGATCGCATCGTCCTTCTGCAAGTCATGATGCTGAACGAAGCATCGCGCGACATTGCCTTCGATTGGCTCAAAGCCAACTACGACGAGCTTGCCAAGCGATCTGGTGTCTTCGCTGCGTCCCGGATCCCTTCGCTCCCCAGCCACTACTGTTCGGCGGCCAAAGCCGACGAGATCGATCGATTGTTGCGACCGAAAGTTCAGCAGGCTGGACGCGGGGAGCTGCCGTTCAATCGCATGCTCGAATCCATTCGCACGTGCGGCATCCTGCAGGAAAAGCGCGCCCCGGAATTGGCGGCAGCGTTGCGGGGGAATGCGAGCTAGGAATGAGGCCAAGTAAGGAGCACCCTGGTTCTCCCAGCCTCCGCACGTCTGGCCCTGCCTGCCGAGCTTGACCGTCCATTCTTGACGAATCAAGATAAATCAAGATTCAGCTTGAAGGAGTCTCCCGTGGCTGCCCTTAAAAAGTTTTCTTCTCAGGCCGAACCGGAAGTACTTCAAGCACTGCAGGAAATTGCCGCGCGTGATGGTCGGCAGTTTCAGGCCGTATTGGGCGATGCGATGCGCGAATACCTTGCACGCAGGCGGCAAAAGGCTCCGCGTCGGAACGTGCTCGAGGCTTTCGATGCAAGCCTCAAAGAACGAGATGAACTGTATCGCGCGTTGGCGAAATGACTGAGTACGTCACTACGGGTGATGCGCTGTTTTTTCATCAGCTGCTGATTGAGCGCTACGGCGGCGCAAATGGTCTACGTGATGCGGGCGCGCTCGAATCGGCGCTGCATAGACCGCAAACGGGGTACTACGACACCCTCATTCACGAAGCGGCGGCATTGCTCGAGAGCCTCATCCAGAACCATCCATTCGTCGATGGCAACAAACGAGTTGCATTCGCCGTCACGGACGTGTTTCTGCGCATCAACGGCTACCACATCGTTGGCGACTCGCAGGCGATCTTCGCGACGCTCATGCGGCTCTTCGACGATCAGACGTTTGACATGGAGCACCTCGGGCCCTGGCTGGAACGAGTCGTGGTCCGCGCCAATCGGGACTGAGCATCGCGCTGATTGCGACACAATTTCGGTCGGTTTCGTTTCTTTCCTTAACCTTGAGCTGCCACCTCTTTGCGGATCGCACTCTTGACCTCGATCAAGGCACCACCGCCAGCGATTGGCCATGATCCAATCATCTGATGCCATCGAGGCGATCAAATGAACATCGAATTCGAGAACGGCACGTTCACGGTTGCCGCAGCAGTCATTGCCGAGCCACTCGGGCTAGATCCGTCCGGCATTCAATCGCAGATGCGCGATGGAAGGATTACGAGTTTGTGCGAGCGTGGTATGGATGAGGATGCCGGCCGATACCGCCTGACGTTCTTTCACGGGCATCGGCGGCTGCGGCTCGTCGTAGATGACTCCGGAACGGTTGTGGATCGCACGGTCGATCGATTTTCACCGCGTGCACGACGGCTATTGCAGCGCAGATGATTCGTTCGTGGACAGTGACCGAGCGGAAATCGGCGGCGCAGGATGGATCAAGCCCTTCTTGAGCAGACTGCCCCCAAGAACATGGAAGTAAAGATAGCCGCGCTGATGGCCAAAGCGCTCGACGATCGGGTCAATATCGGTGTCGGGGTCAAGCCCCATGACCCCTCGCAGTCCGCGCGCAGCGCCGACATCACCAGGCGGAAATACATCCAATCGACCCAGCCCACGAAGTAGCACCACGGAAGCGCTCCATCGTCCGATACCAGGAAGCTCAATTAATCGCCGCAATGCGTCGGGCGTACTCATCGATTCAAGTTCGCACTCCTGCAATTCGCCGGATTCGATAACGCGCGCGAGATCGCGCAGTGTTTGAGCCTTGCGTGCGCTCAGTCCGCAGCGGCGCAAAGAGTCGATCCGCGCTTTCGCGACGACCTGCACTTCAGGAAAGGCGAAGTATGTTTCGCCTTCGTGCACGCGGTTCGCACCGAAGCGCTCGACCAGCTTCGTCACTATGGAGACCCCGGCATCCAAACTCAGCTGCTGGAACGGTATGACTCGCGCAAACGCTTCGAACAGCGATGCGAAACGCGGCGGGCGCATCCCTCGCAAAGCAAGCGCGATCTCCTCGAAGGCGCTTATTTCGCGCGCCACACGGAGCAGCGCGTGGGGATCACGATCCAATCCCAAGATTCTACCGATCGCGCGCGCCACTACTGTGCGATCGGACTCGTTCAAATCTCGATCGAATGAACAACGAACATCCGGCGCATCGATGGTCCCAAGATTTTCGACCGCGACCAGCACATCACGGTCGTTCGCTTTCACGACTCTCAGATAGCGATTGTCGATCCAGCGATCGATCCGGCTGACCGCACGCCGCTGTAGCACGCGAACCGTCGCTTCGAGATGAAATGGAGATTGAACAGACAGGCGCAGCACGCTGGAAACTCACCGCGAACCGCAGCGTACGCGCAGCCGCGAAGCGTTGCCTCTCAATGAGCGGCCCGCTCGTGGTGAGTAGTGGGACGTTTCGGGTGTTTGCGTGAGCTCGACCCTGCCACACGGGGGGCGCTAGCTCGGTGCTGTCGTGCCATCAAGAAGTCCCGCAACACGATCGCGCCGTTATGCTCAGTATCGTGCGCGCTGTAAAGCAGCGTCACCGCACTCTTCTTGCTCGCATCCAGGAGTGGCTTCCAGGCATTTGGATTCGCACTCAACTCCGCTTTGTAGCGATGCTGAAATTCCGCCCATCGCTCAGGCCGATGCCCGAACCATTTCCTGAGTTCCGTGCTCGGCGCAACGTCTTTCAACCACGCGTCCATGACCAGCGATTCCTTTTTCATGCCGCGCGGCCAAAGTCGTTCGACAAGGAAACGCCGGCCATCTGTGCGCGCTGCCGACTCATACGTGCGCTTGATGAGAATCAAGTGTGCGCGCTCCGCTCTGAGCTACGTGTATCGGCCAGCAGCTGGTCGAGCACAAAGGGAAGGATGCCGCCGGACTGATAGTAAGCCACTTCGATGGGCGTATCGATGCGCACCAGCACCGGGACGGATTCTTGCTTACCGTTCCGGCGCGTAATAGCGAGCGTTGCGGTTTGACGTGGACGCAGCTCTGCGTCGAGCTTTAGATCGAAACGCTCGCTACCATCGAGTGCGAGCGTCTGTGCGGTGGCACCTTGCGTAAATTGACATGGAAGCACGCCCATGCCGATGAGATTGGAGCGATGAATGCGTTCGAAGCCACGCGCAATGACCGCTCGAATCCCAAGCAGACGTGTTCCCTTCGCGGCCCAATCGCGCGAACTGCCGGCGCCGTAATCCTCGCCCGCCAAAATGATCAGCGGTACGCCTTCAGCGCGATAGCGCTCCGCTGCATCGTAAATGCTCATGCGCTCGCCGCTAGGCTCATGTCGCGTCACTCCACCTTCCACGTCCGGCGTCATGAGATTACGGATGCGAATGTTTGCGAACGTGCCGCGCACCATCACTTCATGATTACCGCGACGCGCACCGTAGCTATTCAAATCCTCGATGGTGACGTGGGCAGCTTGCAGATAAGTTCCCGCAGGCGACGACGGTTTGATCGCACCCGCGGGACTGATGTGATCTGTCGTAATCGAATCGCCAAAGATGGCAAGTGCACGTGCACCGGAAACCTCGCCGCTCAAATGCGCCGTCATGGATGCATCGAAGTACGGCGGCTCGCGAATGTAGAGCGATGAGGCATTCCACTCGTAGACCTGGCCTCCCGCGGCAGGAATCTCGTTCCATAGCGGATTCTGCTCGGCAAAGCCGCCGTAGACGCGCCGATATTCCTGCGGGTCGAACGCACTTCGCAGCAACGCCTCGACTTCCTCGAGCGTCGGCCACACATCGCGTAGATACACTTCTGCGCCGTCCACGATTGCGAGCGGATCGCGCGTTAGATCCAGATCGACGCGCCCTGCGAGCGCAAACGCGACGACCAGCGGCGGACTCATCAGGAAATTCGCCTTCACGCTCTGATGAATGCGGGCTTCGAAGTTGCGATTACCCGAGAGCACGCTCGCACTGATGATGTCGTTCTTCACGATTGCATTCTCGATTTCGGGATCCAGCGGACCGGAGTTGCCGATACACGTCGTGCAGCCATAGCCGACGACATTGAAACCGAGTCGATCGAGAAACGGCTGCAAACCGGTCTTGGTCAGATACTCGCTGACCACACGCGAGCCTGGCGCGAGCGATGTCTTGACCCACGGTTTCGGTTTCAAACCGCGCTCGACGGCCTTTTTCGCCAGCAATCCGGCTGCGAGCATCACGCTCGGATTCGAGGTATTGGTGCACGACGTGATCGCGGCGATCACAACATCGCCATGCTCCAGCTCAGCCGCCGTTTGCTTCCACTGCTTGTCCTCTGCTCTAGAGTTATTCGGCGTCGGACGATTGTTCATCATCTCGACTTCTGTGAGCGTGCTCGTGTTCTTTGCTGATCCATTGGGAATGGTGTCGGGCGATTGCTTGCCGCCACCGGGACGTGGCGAAACCAGGCGTTCATGCGGCAAGACGAAACGATGTGCCACCTCTTCCTGCGGCTTGCCATAGCCCTGCGCGCTGGTGAGCAAACTCAGAAAGCGTTCCTTAAGATCCCCCAACGCAATGCGGTCTTGCGGACGCTTCGGACCGGACACCGACGGCTCGATCTCAGCGAGGTCAAGATCGATGACGCGCGTGTAATCGCACTGCCCCGCGATCGGCATACCGAACATCTCTTGCGCTTGGTAGTAGCGACGCACCAAGTCGACCTGCGCGTCGCTGCGGCCCGTTGCCAACATGTAGCGGCAACTTTGTTCATCCACTGGAAAGTAGCCGATGGTCGCGCCGTATTCAGGCGCCATGTTGCCGATGGTTGCGCGATCGGTCACTGCAAGACTCGCCGCACCCTCGCCGTGAAACTCGACGAACTTACCGACGACCCGTGCCTGGCGCAGCAATTCAGTGATTCTCAACACGAGATCCGTGGCCGTCACGCCTTCGCGCAAACGACCTTTCATGTTCACGCCAACGACATCGGGCAACAGCAGATACACGGGCTGGCCCAGCATGGCGGCTTCGGCTTCGATTCCGCCGACGCCCCAACCGACGACACCCAAACCATTCACCATCGGCGTATGCGAATCCGTCCCGACCAATGTATCCGGATAAACGACACCCGCTTTCTCCAACACACCGCGCGCGAGAAACTCTAGATTCACCTGATGACAGATCCCGAAGCCCGGCGGAACGATGCGCAACCCGTCGAATGCCTGCGCACCCCATTTGAGAAACTCGTAGCGCTCCAAATTGCGGCGCATTTCGATTTGCGTATTCAAATGCAACGCGTCGGGACGCGCGAAGTAATCCACTTGCACGGAATGATCGATGACCAAATCGACAGGAACGAGAGGCTGCACCCGCGCGACATCCTGATTGCGCCGCACCACCGCCGAACGCATTGCTGCGAGATCGACCAGCAACGGCACGCCCGTGAAGTCCTGCAACAGCACACGCCCAACGACAAACGGCACCTCGGCCGTACGCTGCGCCTGCGGCTGCCAGCGGGCGAGTGCTTCGACGTCTTCGTCGCGAATGCGACGGCCATCCAGATTGCGCAGCACTGATTCGAGCAGGACGCGCAGACTCACCGGTAGCCGTGAAACCTTGCCGAGACCGTTTTGCTCCAGTTCCGGCAGCGAGTAGTACGTGTACGAAGCGCCGGGCACTTCGAGTTTGCGGCGAGCATCGATCATGGCGTTTCTCGCTTTTGCGTGAGCTCATCGAGCGTATCGAGGGCGATCGTCGAGTGGGCATAGGCACCACCCGCGCGCATTTCCGCGGCCACCCAAATCGCTTCCATGATTTCTTGAGCAGTGGCGCCGTGTTTCGCGGCGGCTTTAGTGTGACCGCGAATGCAATAAGGACATTGAGTAACGTGCGCCACCGCCACAGCAATCAACTGTTTGGTTTTTGTGGGCAGCGCACCGTCCGCGAAGACGCGTTGACTGAAATGCGTGAACGCCTCATGTATTTCGGGCGCCAGATGCTTGCGCGTAGTGGCGATGTCGGCACTGGCGTGGGGAAAGACATCTTTCGACATTCTCGATTCTCCCGGAGAGACGGCACAGAGAATCGACAGAACCAATCGATCTGATGGAGTGCCAGTGGCTCGTTCGAAGGGTGCGAGCACTATCGCTCTCTGGCCGCGCTCAAACCATCCGCAAAGACCGGCATGTCTTGTCTAGAAGGATGTTCGGGCGAGCACGAGTCGTCCGATGTGAGGACACGAGAAATCAGGCGTCTGGCGTCGGAAGCCCCACGGCGTGACGTACGCGATTCATGATGGGCGCAGCGATCGCACGAGCACGCCGGGCGCCTTCGATGAGAATGCGTTCAACTTCATCCGGCGCAGCCATGAGCTGCTTGCGTCGTGCGCGGGCGTCATCGAACGTAGCGTGAAATAAATCCAACAGCACGCGTTTGTACTCCGCGTACCCCTTCCCTCCCGAACACCAACTGCGATCCAGCTGAGCGAAATCATCCGGAGGCGCCATGATCTTGAGTAGTTCGTACAACGCCGACGCCACCGGCTTTGGCGCATCGATCGCCGCAGAGTCCGTCTTGATGCTCATGATGCGTCGCTTCACTTCTTCATCCGTCGCAAATAACTCGATCGCGTTGTCCGCCGACTTCGACATCTTCTGCCCATCGATTCCGGGCACCAGTGCCGCCTGCTCTTGCACTCGAGCCCTCGGCAATCGCAATACGCCATGAACGGCGCCCGGCTGCGCTGCGTCGGGATCCTGCGGGTTGTACCCCGGAACAAACGTAACGTTGAAACGCGTGGCCCAGTCGCGTGCAAATTCGATGTGTTGAAGTTGATCCCTGCCGACGGGCACCAGCTCCGTCCCGAACGCCAGGATGTCTGCGGCCATCAGGACCGGATAGGCGAAGAGCCCTAGTTGCGCGGCGATTCCCCGAGCTGTTTTGTCCTTGTATCCGTGCGCACGCTCTAGGTGCGACAACGGCACGAGCGATCCTAAGATCCAGTACAGCTCGAGGATTTCCGGGACATCGCTTTGTCGAAATATGATCGCGCGGCTCGGGTCGAGCCCGAGCGACAGATAGGCCACCGCAGCATCGAACGTGTACGCACGCATAGCGGAGGCATCGCGCACCGTTGTCAGCGCATGCAGATTCGCGATGAAGAAGAGCGTCTCACCCTCGTCCTGAAGTCCGACGAATTGGCGTAGCGCGCCGTAGTAATTACCAAGATGCAGCCGGCCCGAAGGCTGAATACCGGAGAGGATGCGCATACGAATCAGCGATGAGAATCCTCGTCCGGTATTGCAGACGGGATGGCCGGAGTATGAGGTCTGTTCGTCCTGTTCATCCTGTTCACCCTGTCAAAAATTCCTCTCCTGCACCGAAGCGAAGGAGGGAAGACCTCTCAGCAGGAGACGTGGAAGACGCCTTACCCACCGCTTCGGTTTCGGAAGGGATTTCTTACCCGAGCCCCGCTCGCGCACTCACACCACACCGAACGCTAGCATCGCTTCTGCGACGCGTCGGAAACCCGCGATGTTCGAGCCCATGACGTAGTTGCCGGCCTTACCGAATTCTTCGGCAGTCTCCCAGCAGTCGCGATGGATGTTGCGCATGATGTCGTGCAGCTTGTTCTCGGTGAACTCGAAGCTCCACGCATCGCGGCTCGCGTTCTGCTGCATCTCCAACGCAGAGGTAGCGACTCCGCCTGCGTTCGCCGCCTTACCAGGGCCGAAGGCAACACCGCTCTCCATAAAGACTCTCACGGCTCCGGGCGTCGATGGCATGTTGGCTCCTTCGGCGACAGCGATACATCCGTTCCTCACCAGCGTACGTGCACTTTCCTCATCGAGTTCGTTCTGCGTGGCGCAGGGCAGTGCGATCTGACATGGGATCTTCCAGATGCTTCCGCCTTCCAAGTACGTTGCATCGCCATGCTCTTGCACGTAATCGCTGATCCTGCGCCGCTCGACTTCCTTCAAGCGTTTGACGGTCGCAACATCGATGCCCTTCTCATGATGAACGACACCGTTGGAATCGGAGCAAGCCACCACTGTCGCGCCTAGCTGCGTGAGCTTTTCGATGGCGTAAATGGCGACATTGCCGGAACCGGAGACGACGCAACGCTTTCCCTCGACGGTTTCGCGGCGTTGCTTCAACATCTCATCGACGAAGAACACGCAGCCGTAGCCTGTCGCCTCGCGTCGTACGAGCGCACCGCCCCAGTGCGGACTCTTGCCGGTGAGCACGCCGGATTCGTAGCGATTCGTCAGCCGCTTGTATTGGCCGAACAGGTATCCGATTTCGCGAGCGCCGACGCCGATGTCGCCGGCCGGCACGTCGGTAAATTCACCCAGGTGCCGGTACAGCTCGATCATGAAGCTCTGGCAAAAGCGCATCACTTCCGTATCGGAACGGCCTTTCGGATCGAAATCCGATCCGCCTTTCGCGCCGCCGATCGGCATCCCTGTGATCGCGTTTTTGAAGATCTGCTCGAAGCCCAGGAACTTGATGATGCCCAGATACACCGACGGATGAAATCGCAAACCGCCCTTGTAAGGCCCAAGCGCGCTGTTGAATTGCACTCGAAAGCCGCGGTTGATGTGCACCTCGCCTCGATCGTCCTGCCACGGCACACGGAAGATGATTTGCCGTTCCGGCTCGCAGATGCGCTCGATGATTTTGTGCTCGGCATACTGCGGATGTTTCTGCAGGACGGGCCCCAACGTTTCCGCCACTTCCCTGACTGCTTGGTGAAACTCGGTTTCGCCTGGATTGCGACGGATGACTTGCTCGATGATGCGTTCGATTCTCTCGGTGATCGTCACGATGTTTGCCTGACCTCTATGAATACGACTTCAGTATGACGCCCAAGCTCGATGCGATGACATGACATGGATCAGCGCGCTTCGACTTACGGCAACGTAGTTTTACTTGATTGAAGCGTTGATCGCACGCCTGCCTCGGTCGCTCGCTCATACGCGTGTCAACCGAATATGCGAGGCACCGTTGTTTGTCTCGAGCCAACAACTAGAACCTGGTTACCCAATGTCATTCGCCACGCGTTATGTAACTCTTCTGGTACTCGCTTGTTTCCTCACCGCCTGCAGCGGCGGTGGCGGCGATCCACAACCGCCGCCGACAACGACCGCGCCTTCGAATCTTTCATATGCATCGCCGCAGCAATTCACGGTAGGTCAAGCCATCGCTGAGTTGTCGCCGAGCGTCTCAGGTGTCGTGACGGCGTATTCCGTCTCACCGGCTCTTCCTGCGGGTTTGTCCCTAAACACATCGAGCGGGCACATCACCGGCACACCGCAAACTGCTACGCCGCAAGCGACGTACACGATTACTGCAAGCAACTCCGGCGGATCGACGGCCTTTGCGATCACGATCACGGTGCAAGATGCCGAATCGTTCTGGCTAGAGCCGACGCAAGCAACAACCATAGGCGTCGACCAGATCATTCAACTCTTTGCAGCGTTGCAGAAATCTTCTGATCCCTATCCGCACTACATCGATTCGGCGTCTCTCGACTTCAGCTCGTCGAACACAAATGTCGCCTCGATCGATTCAGAGGGGCACGTGCTCGCACTCAGTGAAGGCACGGCGGTGATTTCTGCAGCGGATGGGACGCACAGTTCGCAATTGACCGTTACAGTTTCAGGCCACATGGATCAGCGCAGCATTGCTGTCGCCGGGCAAGGCAACCGTTCCTACCGGATCTATGTGCCGAATTTCACGTCAGGCGCTGCACATCCAGCGATCCTGGCAATGCACGGTGGCGGCGGTTCCGCGATGCTCCAGGCATCCATGACTCGACTCAATGAGCTCGCAGCGCAAGAAGGAATTTATATCGTGTATCTGGAAGGATCCGGGCTGATCCAAACATTCAACGCGGGCGCTTGTTGCGGATACGCGCAATCGCAAGCAATCGACGATGTGCTTTATGCATCGCGTGTGTTGGACGATATCGAAGCCACCTACGCGATCGATTCCGACAAGACATTCGCGACCGGTTTTTCCAACGGCGGCATGATGGCTCATCGGCTCGCATGCGCGCTCTCGGATCGTATCGCGGGCATCGCGGCTGTGTCGGGCGGGTCCGCGGAATTCGACAAGGACGGCAACCAGTACTTCGTGTGCAATCCACAGCGCCCGATACCGGTGTTACACATTCACGCACTCAACGATCGCAACTACCCGTATGAGGGGGGCTCAGGGGCAGGCATCTCCGGCTCGAACTTCTACTCCATTGATGCGACGATTCACGATTGGATCGCGCGCAACAACGTCACCGACGAAGCTTCCACCGAGCAAGTCACCTCAACGACCACCTGCTATCGGCACGCAACGCCAGCAGATACATCGAAGCCGAGCGCGCCGGTGGTGCTGTGCAAGATCGACCCTCCGGATGTGTTCGATCCTGCGAATGAAGTCGTGTTCGGAGGCGGGCATTCGTGGCCCGGCGGAGTGAAATCACCATCCGAGAATAGCGATGTACCGAATCGCGACTTCGATGCGAACACGTATCTGTGGGGGTTTCTGAATCCTTAAGGACAATGGATTCGAGCACACCGATCTCAAGGGCCCGGTTCACGCAAAGCTTCGAGGCGGAATTCAGGCCTGGTATTCTGGGCTCATGAGCGCAGACATCGAAGCAGCGGGCGATGCAATCACCGGCGCGATCATCGCCAAAACCGTCGAAGGGCAAAGTGCCGGCCCACATCACCAAGCGTCATCGCACGCCTGCTTGAACTGTGGAGCGCAACTCACTGGAAGCTACTGTGCGAACTGCGGACAGGCCGCCCACCTACACCGCACGCTGCATTCGCTGACTCACGACATCCTGCATGGCGTATTCCATTTCGAAGGCAAGTTCTGGTCAACGTTGCCGCAACTGTTTTTCTTTCCGGGCCGGCTTACACGACGCTATATCTCCGGGGAACGGGCGAAGTTCGTGTCGCCGATGGCCTTGTTCCTGTTCACGGTATTCACAATGTTCGCGGTGTTCTCGGTCACGACCTCGAGCTTGTCCGGGGCAGACGCGAATGCGGCGATCGGCAGTTGGAAGCAGGGCAATCAGCGCGCCATGGATACGACCGATGAAAAGATCGATCGCCTCGAAGCGCAGCTCGAACAAAAGGATCTGACCGGCGAGCAGCAGAAAGCCATCGAAACGCAAATCGCGGACCTGAAGGCGTCTCGCAAAGTCATGGAAGCGTTGGCAAGGGGAGATTGGGCGGGCGTTCGGGAAGCAAAGGAGGAACAAGCTCGCTCCCATGGTCAAGATCCCGCAACCGCAAGAACGCATCTCGGATTTACGACAGGCTGGGCGGCACTGGACAAGCGCCTGGAGGCCGGCATCGACGAAGCGAACGAGAATCCTGCGCTGCTCATGTACAAGCTCAAAACCAGCGGCTACAAATTTTCATGGATGCTGATTCCACTGAGCATCCCGTTCATCTGGCTCTTGTTCTTCTGGCGGCGCGATCTACCGCTCTACGATCATGCGATCTTTGCGACGTACTCGATCACCTTCATGATGTTGTTGGTGACGTTCGTTTCGGTGCTCGCTTACGCCGGCGCGCCAGCGTGGATCTGGGGACTGCTGCTGACATTCGCCCCACCGATCCACATGTACAAGCAGTTGCGCGGTGCGTATCTGTTGTCTCGTGCGGGCGCGACGATACGCATGTTCTTCTTGTCGATCTTCAGTTCAATCGTGCTATCGATCTTCACTGTCCTTCTGCTGATCATGGACGTGATCGGCTAGCACGCGTACCTCAACAACTCTCTAACGCTTCTTCAGCGCCGGATGCCAAGACTTCGCCACGTCCAGCACTCGCTCCACGAAGTCGTCGTATTCATCGTTCGCCTGAACCGCTAAGCGAACTGCAACGAGACGTGCGTCGGGCACGACAACGATATAGTTGCCCTCGCCGCTCGCACTGAATGCCGCCATCGGACCTAATTCCAAGTGGAAGATGGTGCCCATCCAGATCGAACGTTCCTGTGCAGCGGCATAGAACGCCTCGAATTCATCGTCCGAAAGTATGTGGTGCAGAGCCGAGACGAGCGATTCTGAACTGTCGAACGATTTCCCTTGCAGACGCGACACGTTCTCGACCGCATCCGGCTGCAAACCCAGTTTGCGGATGAGCTCAATGCTGGCTGCATCCACGCTCAAGCGAATCCACGCGGGCGTACGCATCCAGAGCAGCCCGTATTCCACGCTTTTATTCGTCTGCGGATTCAGCATCTCGTCAATGAATGATTCGGGCACGATCTGGCGATCGAGCCACTTACCTCCGTCTAACACCAGTTGACCGATCTTCGCTGCGTCATCGGCAGTGAAGGTCAACCCAGTGCTTCCTAGCGGGTTGCCTGCCTCATCTCGCCTCCAAGATGCGGATTGCACTCCGAGCGGCGTGAACACCTCGCGTTCGATGTATTCGTCGGCGGGAATGCCTGCGGCTTTGCCGACGATGCCCATCAACAAATCGGCCGCGGCGTCGCTCTGTGCAAATGCGTCGCCCGGATTGCTCATCAGTTCCGCCGCGAGCGCGAAGCGCACAACATCAGGAGGCGTAGCAGTGACACTTGCGTCGTCGTGCAAACCAGATGTCTGATTCAGCAGCATACGAATTGTCACGAGACGTTTTCGGCCTTGATTCCACTCCGGGTAGAACCGATACACCGGCGTATCGAGCGATTCCAATTGTCCTTCGCGTAGCAACGCTCCGAGCCCCAAGGCCACCAGCGACTGAGTGGCAGATCGCAAATCGATGCTTTGCGAGCCCACATCGCCGTCGCGGTACTCGCCCACTTGCTTTCCATCTCGCAGCAACAGCACTGCGGCGCTGCGCGTTTGCTCGCCCCGAGCGATCAGTTTCTTGACCTCTGTCCGAGACGAAGCGCTCGCGACCGCTGCTGCAAACAGCGCGATGTACGCAAAGACGAGTTTGACGAACGGGGTCTTGATCAAGTGGACGGTTCCTTAGCCGTGAGTTCGCGCCAGTTCGTTGTGCGGACACTTACGCCGGCTGCCGCGAGGTGTCTTCTTCGGTAACCCTCGCGATCATGACGTTGATGCCGGCGCTTCTGAATGGATCCAGCTCGTCGCGGGTCGCACCGTCATCTGTAATCAACATCGAGATACGATCGATCCCCGCCACGATCATCGATGACTTGCGACGCAACTTGGAACTGTCGGCCATCACCACGACGTGCTCCGTGCGTTTCAATAACTTGGTCTGCGCTTGGACGATCAATGGATCGGCTTCCATGATTCCGAAGTGATTCAATCCGTAGCAGCCAGTGAAGAGCTTGTGGCCCCAAAAGCTTTCGGTCGTGTCGTTTTCGAATGGACTGAGGACGATATTCTGCTCGCGGAAAATCGTGCCGCCGGGAAGCGAAATGCGATTGCGGCTAGTCGCGAGCAGCTTCGCTGCGATGGGAAACGAGTTCGTGAGAATGTCGAGGTCGGCATTGGCCAAGAACTCGACCAGCGCGAAGGTCGTGGTGCCACCGTTGATGATGATGCTCTCACCGGGCCGAATCAGTTCGGCAGCGGCGCGGGCGATGGCGCGTTTTTGCGGCACATTGATGTCTTGGCTCAGCGCGAAAGGCATGCCGACCAAATGCGCCTGATTGCGCGGCCGCACCGCTTCCGCACCGCCTCGAATCCTCTTCAACTCGCCGCGTTCAGCGAGCGTATTAATGTCGCGCCGAATCGTCGCTTCCGAGGCGCCTAGCAGATGCAGCAAATCAGTGACGCTCACAATCGAGCGTTCCTCGACCAGCTTGAGAATTAAGTTGTGGCGCTCGCGCTCTAACACTGCTCTCCCTCCTTTCATTGATTCCGTGTGCCGCGCCGCACATCATGATCGGTTATGCGCGTGAATGAATGTATATGATCAGTTCATATGGTACATAGCTCATAGCGATGACGCGAACGTTGCTGATCGCTCGCAGCTCGCGCGATTTCTTGGTGTGCGTGTCGGCAATGGATCCGATCATTCGTCCTTGGTTGGAGCTTCAATTTTAGGAGGACCCTCTCATGTCTACTGGCACGGTTCGTTTACATCGAGTCATCAAAGCGCCACCTGAGCGCGTGTATCGCGCATTCGTCGACGGCGACGCCATGTGCAAATGGCTACCTCCGCACGGTTTCACCGGCAAAGTGCATCAACTCGATGCCCGCGTCGGCGGGACGTATCGAATGTCGTTTACTAACTTCACAACAGGCGCGGGCCATACCTTCGGCGGGACGTTCTTGGAATTGGTGCCGAACGAGAAGATTCGTCACACGGATCGCTTCGATGATGCCAACCTGCCTGGAGAGATGCAGACGACCATCACGCTCACGCCGGTCTTCTGCGGCACTGAACTCAACATCGTGCAGGAAGGCATTCCGGAAGCGATCCCGGTGCAGGCGTGCTATCTCGGCTGGCAGGAATCGCTCACGCTGCTGGCGCAGTTAGTCGAGCCGGAGATTCGTCAGTAGACGTAAGAAACTCCACGGGGAACACTGGGATATCGGGGCGAAGAAGCAAGAACGGAAATCATTCCACGGAGGGCACGGAGAACACGGAGATAAACAGGCGATAGTCGTCCGATGGAGCGACGGACGACTGCAGGAAGGACCCTGTCGGATCAGGATGGCCTACAGCAGGACAGAAGGAGACCTGCGGTGTGTGTGTCGGGTGTGAGCTTGCCACCAGTCACTCAAAAAGTCTGTCCTGCGCGCAGCGCTTGCCTGCCAACGGCTTGCTTGCCGCTAGGCTC
>DASTSB010000432.1:0-16270 GCA_035760885.1 Steroidobacteraceae bacterium
TCCTCCAGACTGATGAATTTCTACAAGAGCAACCGCGCGGCGACCCGTGCAAAGATCATCGGTTGGCACTTGCTCGATGACGAACTGCGTTCTCTGCAGCCGTGGTCTCAAATCGCACAGAAGTACTTGGATCTTGCTTTGTTGCATGCGAGTGAGGCGAACGCAAGAGGGTAGCCGGTCGTCGCGCACGACTCACCGGCAGGCGAGCCTTCGGCAAGGTAGCCACTGGCAAGCGAGCGCTTCGCGCAGGGCCAGAAAGGGATTCAGAGGCGATCACTTCGTTGGCAGGCGAGCGCTTCGCGCAGGCAAGATGAGCGAGGTTCGCGTTCACACTTCACACTCTGCGCATACAGGGGGTGCCGCAGGGATTGCCATCGCACGCTCACAAATGGTGAGCGCACTCTTGCTCCTTCCCCCCTTGCGGGGGAAGGCTGGGAAGGGGGCAATGCAAGGTTGGCGGTTGTGAGTTGTCGGTTGGCAGCAAGAGCGGGCGTTGGCAAGGCGGGCGGTGTTCTTTTTTCAATCTGCCAAGCAAGCGAAGTCCGAATTGGCCCCCATCCTGACCTACTCTGTGGAAATTTTTGAGTGACTACTGACTGGTGACTGGTGACTTGCAAGATCAATGACGCTCACCTACACCTCGCACTTCACATACGCAGCGTACACGTTCATTCCTCCGTGTTCTCCGTGTGAAATTTCCGTCTTCTTAAGAGCAAGCCGACTATGTCGGCAGGCGAGCCTGACGGCAGGCAAGCCACTGGCACGCAAGCGCTGCGCGCAGGCCAGAAAGGATAAAAGAGGAAGCGCATTGCGCAGGGTGGCCGCCGGCATGGAAGCCACAGGCAAGGTAGCGCTTCGCGCAGGCCAGAGCACATGGCGCAGCGCACACGTTTCATTCGATCTCCGTGGTCTCTGCGTTCTCCGTGGAGATCCTCTTCTTCCTCTTCTTACCCCGATGCCCCCGTGTTCCCCGTGGAGCTTCTTGTCTGGAACGACTCCGCAGATCGTGGCTATCCCCTAGCGCCACTCGGGATATGCGATTCGTGTTAGCGGATCGCCTGCGCGATGCTTCGCTTCACCGCAGCAGCTCCAATCTTTCAGCAGCAGGCCATCATGGATAGCGTGAATCCAAGCGTCACGTCGGCATCCGCATTGCTGACGGATTTCTACCAACTCACCATGCTCGATGCGTATTACAAGCTCGGCATGGAAGACACCGCCGTGTTCGAATTCTTTGTGCGCCGCTTGCCGCGCGAGAGAAATTTCCTAGTGTGCGCCGGTGTCGATTCGGTATTGGATTACCTGACGAACTTGCGGTTTTCATCCGACGATCTCGCCTGGCTCGAGTCCACCGAGCGCTTCGATCAAACATTTTTGGATCGCCTCGCCAGCTGGCGCTTCACCGGCGATGTGTATGCCATGCGTGAAGGGAATGTCTTCTTCGAGAGCGAGCCCGTGCTGCGCGTTACCGCGCCGCTGCCCGAGGCGCAGTTCATCGAAAGCCGCTTGATCAACCTACTTCACTATCAGATCGTTGTTGCCTCCAAGGCAGCTCGGTGCCGTCTTGCTGCCGGTGATGCCAAGCTCATCGATTTCGGAATGCGGCGTGCACATGGTGCAGAAGCCGCGCTCTTGGCAAGCCGCGCGTGCTACATCGCCGGATTCGATTCGACCGCAACGGTCGAAGCGGCACGTCGCTACGGCATTCCCGTGTCGGGAACCGTGGCGCACTCATTCATTCAAGCGCATATCAATGAAGTGGATGCATTCCGGAACATCGCCAAATGCGCACCGAAGAATCTGACGTTACTTATCGATACCTACAACACGGCGACGGCTGCACGCCGCGTCGTGGCACTCGCACGCGAGTTGCACGAGCAGGGGGTGGAAGTGAGTGCAGTGCGCATCGATAGCGGAGATCTCCTGGAAGAATCCAAGCGTGTCCGCTCGATCTTGGATGGGAATGGCGGCAAAAACATTCGCATCTTGGCAAGCAGCGGCCTAGATGAACATGAGATTGCGCGGTTGCAGGCGGCCGGTGCGCCTATCGATGTGTATTGCGTCGGGACGCATGTTGCTGTCTCGCGCGATGCGCCAGCGCTGGACTGTGCGTACAAACTGCAGCAGTACGCGGGACGTGCAACTCGCAAGCTTTCGATCGACAAGGAAACCTGGCCAGGACCGCGCGAAGTATTCAGGCAGTACGATCCGCATGGCCTCATCGCGACGGACGTCTTGGGATGTCTGGACGAAAACATCGAAGGCACACCGCAACTGCGTCGCGTAATGAGTTCAGGAAAACGTACCTGCTCGCCGCTGCCGCTCGCAGAGATTCGGGAACATTGCAAAGAACAACTCGCGCAACTGCCCGTGCCGCTTCGCAGCCTGGGGCCGGTGCGTCGCTCCCCCGTGAAGGTATCCGCTAAGCAGCACGCACTCGCCGCCGAAGTGGCGCGATCTCCTCATTGACAGGCATGCGCGCGCAGCTCAACAAGTTTTCGATTTGGAACGTCCTGCTGCTGCTCGTGCCGATTTGGACATTTCTCGAGTGGCGCGCCGAGACGCCGTGGGTACCCATCGCTTACAGTGAATTCAAAGCACTCGTCCGAGCAGGCGATGTGAAGAGCGTTGCGGTGAGTCCGCAGTTCGTACAGGGAACGTTCAAAGCCGACCCGGGCAAGTCTTTGCTGTCCGCAGAAACGCAAAAGCACATCCGCACTTCAGACGTCGACATTCCGTTCGAAGCTGCACGCATCGAGGATCCCGATTTGATCTCGGAGCTTGATGCGGCCGGTGTGAAGTACTGGAGCGAAACGGGCACGAATTGGTTCGGAATCCTCTTGTCGTGGATTGCGCCGGCATTGGCCTTCGGCGTGATTTGGATGCTCCTGATGGGGCGCTTCAGCGCGAAAGGAGCGGGCGATCTCATGAGCATCGGCAAGAGCAAGGCTCGCGTGTACGTACAGAAGAATATTGATGTGCGTTTCTCCGATGTTGAAGGAATTGATGAGGCGAAAGCGGAGCTGATGCAGGTTGTCGAATTCCTGAAATCGCCGGAGCGCTACACGCGCTTGGGCGGACACATTCCCAAAGGCGTGCTCATTGTGGGGGCGCCGGGTACGGGAAAAACGCTGCTTGCGAAAGCAGTGGCGGGCGAGGCCGCGGTCCCGTTCTTGTCCATCAGCGGTTCCGAATTCGTCGAGATGTTCGTCGGCGTGGGCGCGGCGCGAGTGCGCGATCTATTCGAACAAGCCACTGCATTGGCGCCCTGCATCATCTTCATCGACGAACTCGACGCTTTGGGACGTGCACGTGGTGTGAGCGGCATCGGTGCGCACGAAGAACGCGAGCAAACGTTGAATCAGCTATTAGTGGAGATGGACGGCTTCGACACGAATCGCGGCGTGATCATCATCATGGCGGCCACGAATCGCCCTGAGATTCTCGATCCCGCGCTGCTGCGCCCGGGGCGCTTCGATCGGCTGGTCGCCATCGATCGTCCCGACATTCACGGGCGCGAACGCATTTTGCGGCTGCACGCCAAACGGCTGGTGTTAGGCCCCGATGTGGATCTAGCTGCGGTTGCAGGCAAGACGCCGGGGTTCGCGGGCGCCGATCTTGCCAATGTCGTCAACGAGGCTGCGTTGCACGCGGCGCAGAGCGACAAAGCGGCCGTCACCATGAGCGACTTCGATGCCGCGATCGAGCGCGCCATTGCGGGATTGGAGAAGAAAACTCGCATCATGAATGAGAGCGAGAAAAAGACGGTCGCAGTCCACGAGGCGGGCCATGCGTTGATTGCGGAGCTGCGAACCACGACGGATAAGGTGTCGAAGGTTTCGATCATTCCGCGTGGCTTTGGCGCACTTGGATTTACTCAGCAGCTACCGACTGAAGATCGATACGTCATGAAGCACGCGGAGCTGCTTGATCGCTTGGACGTGTTGCTCGGCGGGCGCGGAGCCGAGCGAGTGATCTTCGGTGAAATGTCGACCGGTGCGAGCGACGATCTGCAACGTGCGACGGATCTCGCACATCACATGATTGCGCAATACGGAATGAGCGGATCGCTGGGGGCCGCGGTGTTCGAAGTGCGATCCGGAACTGCCTATTTGGGCGAAGCAAGGGCCTTCACGCGGCGCGAGTACAGCGAACAGACAGCGCGTCACATCGACGAAGAGATTCGGCAGTTGTTGTACGACGCGGAGACGCGCGTGCATCAGACGCTCCTTGCGCATCGACGCGAGTTGGATGCGGTGGCCGATCACTTGATGACGAAGGAAACGCTGGACCGAACTCAGTTCCTCGAGATATTACGCAAGACCCGCGAGCCCTCTAGCGAACCACAGACTCTCGATACCCCGTCCACGCTGCCCGTCGCAGTTGCGAGTACGTAAAGGGTAGAGGCATTCCACTGCTGCGACTGCACGCGGCAGGGCGCAGCATGGATCGCAGTGCTAGGAGATCCGGCCATGTATAAGAATATTTTGGTTCCCGTCGATGGCAGCGAACCTTCGATGCGTGGATTAGCCGAGGCAGTCCAGTTGGCGAAAAGCGAGAAGGCCAAGCTTCACGTGCTGCATGTGGTGAATGAGTTGGTGTTTCTCGACGGCGATGTCCCCGAGCTCTACGACATCGTCACTCAATCTCTGCGCGAGGGCGGCAAGGCCGTTCTAGAACGTGCTGCTGCATTCGCACGCCGCAACGATCTAGAGCCACAAACCTACCTCGTCGAGCGATTCGGCGGGCGCGCTTCGGACACCATCGTCGAGCAGTGCAAAGCGGTCGGTGCCGACTTGATCGTCATGGGCACGCATGGTCGTAGAGGGGTGAGCCGCTTGACGATGGGAAGCGACGCGGAGTTGGTGGTGAGAACGTCTCCGGTTCCCGTGCTGCTCGTGAGGCTTCCAGAGTCGGCGAACTCGTAGCGTGGTGTGCTCTGTCTGGCAGGCGCTCGTGCCGGTCCGATGATCTCGCAATGGATGCGTATTGGTCCACGTCGGCGACCCAGCTACTCGAACAGCTTCGCTCGTCCGAGAATGGTTTAACGGAGGAAGAAGCCGCATCTCGGCTGCAATCGTTCGGCAAGAACGAAATCGCGCGCGAGGTTTCCCATTCTCGATTGCGGGTATTGGCGCGCCAGCTCGCCAATCCTCTGCTATTCCTCCTAATTATTGCGGCGCTCATCTCATCCTTCGCGGGCGAGTGGACCGACGCCGCAATCGTCCTCTCGATCGTCGTCGCGAGCGCATGGATCGGATATCGGCGAGAGTACACCGCTCACGAAGCCGCAGCGGCACTGCGTGATCGCATCCGGGCGCGAACGCGTGTTCTTCGCGGCGGCAAGGAGCAAGCGGTACTGATCGAAGAGGTCGTCCCTGGCGACATCGTGTTGCTAGCGGCCGGCAGCTTGGTTCCGGCCGACGGCGTGATTTTGAGTTCGAACGATGCGTACGTCAGCGAAGCTGCGTTAACGGGCGAGAGTTACCCCGTCGCGAAGGTCGCGGGCACGCTGCCGGCGCAGACACCCTTAGCGAAGCGCACCAACTGCGTTCATTTGGGCACCAACGTGCGCAGCGGCTCGCTTCGCATCGTCATCGTCAAGACGGGCTTGACGACTCAGTTCGGATCGATCGCTCGCAGGCTCGAGCGGCGCCCGCCAAAAACAGAATTCGATCGCGGCATGCAACGCTTCGGATACTTGCTGACCAGCGCCATGCTCGTCATCGTCTTCCTGGTGTTTGTGGCGCATACCCTAGCGGGTCGAGAACCCGTCGAGACCTTGTTGTTTTCGATCGCACTCGCGGTGGGGTTGAGTCCTGAATTGCTGCCCGCAATCCTGAGTTTCAATTTGGCGCGAGGCGCGGAAATGTTGGCGCAGCGCGGCGTGCTCGTGCGTCGCCTGAATGCGATCGAAAACCTAGGCAGCATGGATGTGCTGTGTACGGATAAGACCGGCACACTCACGGAAGGCGTGATTCAACTCGAAGGCGCCTACAGCTGGAAGGCACAGAGGTCCGCCGACGTATTTACGTTGGGTGCGCTCAATGCCACGTTCGAGTCAGGCTTGGCAAGTCCACTGGACGATGCGATCGTGGCCAACAGCAAGCCAGACGTTACCGGCATCGAGAAGCTCGCGGAAATTCCTTTCGACTTTGTCCGCAAACGCGTGAGTGTGATCGTCAAAGATCCACAGGGAATCCGGTTGATCGCAAAAGGAGCGTTTCGGCAGATGCTGCAGACTTGCTCGACACTCGAAGATGGCTCGCCGCTGGATGAAACCGCTCGCGAGAAACTGGAGGAGCGATACACAAACTGGGCGCTACAAGGTGTGCGCGTACTTGCCGTGGCCTATCGCGTGTTGGATCCCAAGGGTTCGTATACGCGCGATGACGAAGCGGATCTCGTCTTCGCGGGATTCCTCACGTTCTTGGATCGGCCCAAAGCCGGGGCTGCCGAGGCAATCGCTGAGCTCAAAGATCTCGGCATCGCGGTGAAATTGATCAGCGGCGATAGCGCGGAGGTGTCGAAACATGTTGCGAGCATTGTGGGCTTGTCGAGCAAGCGTGTACTGACGGGCGCCGAACTCGATGAATTGCATGACGAAGCACTGTGGCGAGATGCAGAAAGAACCGATCTTTTCGTCGAGGTCGATCCGAATCAAAAGGAGCGGATCATCCTCGCGCTCAAGAAGATGGGACACGTGGTCGGATTTCTGGGCGATGGCGTGAACGACGCGCCCGCGATGCATGCAGCAGACACGAGCCTCTCCGTGGAACAGGCTGTTGATGTTGCGCGGGAAGCGGCTGATTTCGTGTTGCTCGAGCGTGGTCTGGATGTGATCCGTCGCGGCGTGGAAGAGGGGCGCCGCACGTTCATGAACACGCTCAAATATGTGTTGACGACTACGAGCGCGAACTTGGGCAACATGATCAGCATGGCCGCGGCTTCGCTCATGCTGCCGTTTCTGCCGTTGTTGGCAGGACAGATTCTCTTGAACAACTTTCTTTCGGATATTCCGGCAGTGGGTCTGGCTGGCGACTCAGTCGATCGCGAGCTGGTGATCAAGCCGCGGCGCTGGGACATCAAGTTCATCGCCCGTTACATGGTGGAGTTCGGACTGCTGAGTTCGGTGTTCGACTTCATGACGTTTGGCGTTCTGCTCTATACCTTCCATGCGTCCCCGGAGTTGTTTCGTACCGGCTGGTTCGTCGAGTCGCTTCTGACGGAATTGGTTATTGCGATTGTGGTGCGTACTCGGCGTCCGTTCTTTTTGAGCCGTCCTGGCCGGCTGCTGCTGTCGACGACCCTATTGCTCATCGCGGTGACGTTGGCCATTCCCTATCTGCCATTCAGCCACCTGTTCGGATTCATTCCATTGCCCGCCAGGCTGACGGGCATGCTGATCCTGATCACGATAGCCTACGTTCTTGGCGCGGAGATTCTGAAGCGCTGGTTCTACAGAAGAGACTTCGCGTTGGAAGCAGTGAGGAAGTGATGGGGTGATGGGGTGATGGAGTGAACGGTGCAGAACGCCCCGTAGCCTGCGTGTGACGCCACACTCAACGAATCAATGACGGATCGCTTCGCGATCAAGTAGGACTGTCCTCAGGTGGGACGCCGTCGCGTCAGGACACAAGCGAAGGACGGACGCTGCGCGTCGGGAAGGACCGTTGTCGGGAAAGACTGCTTTGCAGTCGAGAAGGACGTCGTCGGGACAGAGCGGAGCAATGACGGACGACTTCGTCAGGAAGGCCTTCGGCAGGAAGGACGCTGATGCGTCAGGAAGGACTAGCGTCAGGACAGAACCAACTGCCATATCACCGTCTTCATCTCCGTGTTCTCCGTGTGAAATCTTCTCCGAAGAGCGCAAGCCGAGTTGGTCGACGAGCAAGCCTGACGGCAAGCGAGCCGTTGGCAGGCAAGCACCGCGCGCAGGCCAGAGCGAAACGTTGGCTAAGAGAACAGCGCACAGAGTTCTACAGCCGTCGCACCCGCGTCCGCATGGGATTTCCTTCGGTCATAGGCGGGTGGCCATCTTGTTCCTAGGCTTCGCGTGAAGACGGAAGAAGGACTAGCCGCAGAGAACGCATAAAAGAGGTGATGAGGTGATGAATTGAAAGCGCGATAGCGCGCGTGAAGATGATCAGAGCTAAGAGACCTGTTCCTGCCCTCAAACATCCTGTTCATCTTCACGGGATTGACAGAATGGTCGAGCTGAGAGGCCTAGTTCCGCCGTTCACGCGCGAAGCGCTTTCACCCCATCACCTCATCACGGCATCACCCGCAGGGGCCGATGCGCCTAATTCTTCGTTCGCGCCTCAATTCGTGCCCAAGCGTTCTTCACAGATTCGGGATCGCCCGTGTTCAGCTCGACGGCATGTTGAAGTTCGATTGGGTCGAGCGGCTGGACGTTGTGAAGTTGCGCCTCGAGTACACGTGCGTCGGCATCTGACGGATCCAGCGCTTCGAGGTTGCGAGCGGCGATCCGTTTGTGAAGGGTGGCTTCATCGGCGTGACACACAACGATCGTAAACGATGCGCCGGTCGCATCGGCGAGTGCACGGAATAGCTCGCGATCGGACCGGTCGAGAAACGTGGCGTCGGCGATCATGTTGAAGCCGCCGATCAATCCGATTTCCGCGCAGTCCAACAATCTACTGTACGTACGATGAGTCGCGAGCCGCGAATAGATCTCCGCGATGTTGGCACCATCGCTCGAGCGTGGCAGGTTGATGCGTTTTCTTTCAATGTCGGAACGCACCCGTATGGCACGCAAGCGGCCGATGAGCTGCTCGCTGAACCATGATTTACCTGATCCAGAGACGCCGTGCATGATGACCAACGCGCCCCGGCGTGGACGGGTCCATTCGCTGGCGACGTCCAAGCGCCTCTGCAAACGGTTGAAGTACTCGGCACGATTCGCTGGAATCGTCTTGGCGCCTAGCGCATCCACTTTGGCTCGCACGAGTGCGCGATAGACCGCGTAGAACGGAAGAACGCGCAGGCCCTCGTAGTCGCCCGTGATCTCCAAGTAGCGCGATAGAAACCCGCAGGCGAGATCGGGCCGACCGCGGCTCTGTAGGTCCATGATCAGGAAAGCGACATCGCTCATCACATCGGTCGTACGCAATGCTGCATCGAACTCGACGCAATCGAATGGGATCAAGCGACCATCGATGCGAACGATATTGCCCGCATGCAAATCTCCGTGGCATTCGCGTACGAAGCCCGACGCCGAGCGGCGACGGAATTCATCCGCGAGTTCCGCCATCTCCGCGTGCGTCCAGTGCCGCAGGCGTTTCACGCTTTCGAACGATTCGGTTCTCTCGACGCTGGCAGCAAGCTGATTGAGGTTCTCGAAGATCGCGGTCTGCAGTTGCTCAGGTTCGTCGGCGCGCATGCGTACGGCGGACGCATGAAGGTGGAACTGCGCGATCGCATTGGCGAGTTCATGCATGTCTCGTGAGCTCACGGCATCGCTGCGCAATAGCGAGATCAGCTCGTCCTCTTCCCGAAACTGCTGCATCCGCACTGCGTACTCGATAGCGTTCCCTCTACCTCCCATCTCGATGCGATCGCCGTCTTGCGTAATAGGCACGACGTCCAAATACAAACTTGGTGCCAATCGCCGATTCAATCGCAACTCTTCCTCGCACAGTTCGCGCCGGCGCTCGAGCTGAGATGCATCGAGAAACTCGAACTGAACCGGCTTCTTCACCTTGTACGCGTAGTGGCCTGTCAAAACGATCCAAGAGATATGCGTCTCTTTAACTTCGATCGCATCGACTGGGTGCGAATACGCTGATGCCTCCAACAAACCTCGCAAGTGCTCAGGAAGCGACGTCTCGCCGTCGCTTGCGCGCGCTGTGGGCCGCCCCGCGCGTGCACCGGAGGAATGGGATGAATGCAGATTCATAACAAGCTCATGCGGTGGTTTTGAGGGCGCACTTCTTCAGCAGATATTGCAGAGTGTCGCGCTGCAGGGCATCGCTCAAAAATTCGGACATGCGCGTAATGCGTAGCAGCATTCCACGGGGCGTGTGTAGTGACTGGTGACGACTGACTAGTGACTAGTCAGAGAGGGCGGATCGCTTTGCGATCGCGAGGGACTGACGTCGGGAAGGACTGACGTCGGGAGGGATGCTGCGCTTCGGGAAGGACGGCTGCCTCATCGGGTCAGAGCGAGATTTCTTCTTTCGTCGTCCTCGCGTAGGCGGGGACCCATCCGAATCAAGATAGCCTCCCGTCGACACGGGAGCGATGGACTAGAACTCATTTCAAAATCCACTGAGCCGGGCTACCGAAAAGTCACCGTGACAAGATGAACTGGCCGATGCAGGGTGCAACATTGGATCTCCGTGTCCTCCGCGTTCTCCGTAGAATCATCCTCTTCCGCTTCTTACCCTAATGTCCCCCGTGCTCCCCGTGGAGTTTTCCTTTTCGCGCGCAGCGAAACACAAGATAGCCACCCGCCTACGCGGGTGCGACGACTTTTTTGAACTCTGTGCCCTCTGTGAGCTCTGTGTGAGATCCTTTCGGAATCTGTCCTGCCGTAAGGCCCTCCTGATCCGAGAGGATCCTTCCTGCCGAAGGCCTTCGTGACGACGCAGTCGTCCGTCGTTACGCGCAGCGCTCACGCGAGCAAGGTTCGCTCTCACTTACTCACCTCTTCTATGCGCGTTTTGTGTTGCGGACCTCCGTGTTCTCGATGTGAAATCCAATTGCCGTTCGTGACATCCTGCTATTCGCTACGAGCATCTCCGCATGCGCAAGGCGCCACTTCTGAGGAACACTCGCTCTCACACCACCAGATTGGGACGACATCATGAGCAAGCACAAATCAGAGCAAGCGGCGAAACCGCATCGGCACAAGTCCACCGCGGCGCAACCGGAGACCCTTGCGCCCGAGTCTGAGCAGCGCGCTGCATCGCCATCGTCCGTCGCTGACGCCTCGCGTCAAAAAATGATCGCGGAGGCGGCCTACTATCGCGCGGAGAAGCGCGGCTTCGAACCGGGCCGTGAGGTCGAGGATTGGCTCGAAGCAGAAGCTGAGATCACGCAGTTAGCGCTTGAAGAAGAACCAGCCGCGGCTGAGCTGCACTGACTAAGCGAAGAACAAAGCCGCAAGCCGACTGCGTTGGCAAGCGAGCCTAACGGCAAGCAAGCCATCGGCAGGCAAGCGCTGCGCGCGGGCCAGAATGCTTGTGACTACTGACTGAATCTCTTGCATCCGTGATCCCAGTGCTTCCCGTGGGGTTCCCGTCTCCAAACGCAAACCGGAGTACAAGATAGCCATCCGCATCCGCATACGCGGGTGCGACTGCATTTGAACTCTGTGTGCTCTGTGAGCTCTGTGTGAAATTTCTGGTCTTCGGTTGCGGGTTGGCAGTTGGCAGTCAGAACCCGCCGGGTGAGACGGATCCAAATTTCCCCGCCCCGTGTTCCCCATGGATTCTCGTCGTTCTGAACCTCCGTGATCTCCGTGTCCTCCGTGTGAAATCCGGCTTCCGGCTTTTACTCCGAATGCTCCTTTGTTCCGCGTAGAGTTCCTTTTTCGAAGGCACGAAGATGAATGGCAAGATGGCGACCCGCGGGTGACCGAAGGAAATCCCACGCGGACGCAGGCGCGACAACATTCGATGCATGACCGAACTATTCGACGCATTCCGGGCCTTGATGCTGTTGAGCGCTGCGAACGCAACGCCCATTCTCATCGCGCGGTTAGCCCAAGGCAGATTCTCTGCGCCACTCGATTTCGGTTGTACGCTCGCCGATGGTGAGCGGCTGCTAGGTAGCCACAAAACCTGGCGTGGATTGTTATCGGGCGTTGCATCATGCGCCGCGATTGGCATGCTGGTGGGAGTGCCACTTATATACGGCGTGACGTTCGGTTGTGTCTCCCTTCTTGGGGATGCCCTCTCCAGCGCGGTGAAGCGTCGCCTGCACGCGAAGCCGGGCACGGAGTACATCGGTCTCGATCAGATCGGCGAGGCATTGCTGCCCCTGATTGTGTTTGCTAAACCGCTTTCGCTGAATTTTGCAGACGTGCTCGCTGTCACATTCACGTTCGTAACGCTCGACCTTGCGACCGAGCGAATTCGCCATCGTGGTCTCAACAATAAAGGGTGAGCGTTTAGCCCAAGAACGTCTTGCGCAGGAGGCGGCGGACATCACGAAGCGAGCGAGTGTTGATGACTTGATCTTTTGCAAGCCAGCCGCGACGCGCCTGCAAAATCCCGCCGTTGAGGAATTCGAAACTCATAGTGCTGTGAGCATCGCTCGCAATGCTGATCAGAACATCGCCCGCGGTGGCGGCGCGAATCAGCACGTCATCCAAATCGAGGCGATTCGGTTGGCAATTGAGCTCCAAATAGATCGGCCGCTCTTGCGCGCGTCGAAACACTTGGTCCCAATCGCAATCGATGGCAGGGCGCTCTTCGATCAAGCGCGAGGTGGGGTGGCCCAGTACTGAGACGTAAGGCCGATCCAATGCACGCAGCAATCGCTCAGTCTGTTTGCGACGCGAGAGATCGAAATGATCGTGTACGCAGGCCACCACGATATCCAGCTTTTTCAGCACGGCGTCGGACAAAGCCAAGGAACCGTCTTCTAGAATGTCGACCTCGACACCTTTCAAGAGTGTTATTCCTTCGAGCAATGCGTTCACTTCGTCGATCTCATCCAGCTGGCGCGCCAGGTGCGTGGGATCCAGGCCCCGCACCACGCCAAGATGTTTCGAATGATCGGTGATCGCGATGTATTCGAGTCCGGCATCCTTGGCAGCCGCTGCCATTGCAGCCAGCGTTGCAGTTCCATCAGTGGTCTTCGTGTGCACGTGGAGATCGCCCCGTAGATCCGGACGGCTGACCAAGTTCGGCAATGCGTGTACTTGAGCGGCCTCGATCTCGCCACGATCTTCACGCAGTTCAGGTTCGATGTAGGGCAGGCCGATCGTATCGAAGACGGACTCCTCGGTATCGCCGGCGATGCGCTTGCGGCCGCGAAAGACGCCGTATTCGTTGATCTTGACGCCGCGTGCGATGGCGAGTCGGCGAACGTGAATGTTGTGTGCCTTGCTACCCGTGAAGTAATACAACGCCGCGCCGTAACTTTCGGGAGGCACGAGACGAACATCCACTTGCAATCCGCTCTTCAACACCGCTGCGGATCGCGTGGGTCCTTTCGCGAGCACAGATGCGGTCTCGTCGTAATTGAGCAGTGCAGTGCCGATGTCGACCGCGCCAGGCGAACAGACGAGGACGTCGAGATCGCCCACGGTGTCGCGCCCACGGCGGAAGCTTCCTGCGATGTCTACCTTCGTTACGCCTGGAATTGCTCGGAAGTAGGTTTCGAGAGCAGTCGCGTACTGCATCGCTGTCGATCTAAGCAGTCGGCGACTCCGACCTTCGATTTCGTCTAGGGCCTTCGCTAGTCGATCTTCGGTCCTGGCGCCGAAACCGCGAACCTGACGCACCAAATGCTGCGCCAATGCCGCGCGCAGCGTTTTCAAGTCGTGCACACCCAGCGCTTCATAGAGCGCGCGCACCCGCTTTGGTCCGATGTTTTGCACGCTCATGATCTCGCGCAGGCCGGGTGGAACCGAGCGACGCAAGGAAGCCAATCCAGGCAACTCGCCCGTCTGCACGAACACACGAATCTTCTCAGCCAGATCGGCACCGATGCCGGGCAGCTCGTCCGGATCGAATCCTTCGGCAATTTTGCTTTGTAGTTCGACAGGCAACGCCCGCACGACTTGCGATGCTCTGCGATATGCATTGACGCGGAATTGATTTTCGGCTTTGAGCGCGAGCAGGTCCGCCATCTCGTCGAATGCAGCAGCGAGATCCTCGTTGTGCAGGGGCATGATGGTTAGCGACGGCTGCGCGCCGCTACTTGCCGGCGGTCGTATCTGAGATCACGAGCTGCAGAGCGGTGTCGACCGAATGCTCATCGTGACGATGTGTCCAGCCTATTGCGCACACCATTGCAAACATCAGCATGAATTCGAGCATCGATGCACTCCTTGTGTGAGAGGAGGTTATGTTGCTCGAGCAGCGAAACCCATCAGAGGAACCACAATCGCCATCCGTACCGCCACGGAGGACGGATGCGTCTGGAGTGCCGCGCTTACAGAGCCACGTGCGCGTTAACGTGAGCGCGTGTGAGGTGTGAGATGTGAGATGTGAGATGTGAGGTGTGAGGTGTGAGGTGTGAGGTGTGAGGTGTGAGATGTGAGGTGTGAGGTGTGAGGTGTGAGGTGTGAGGTGTGAGGTGTGAGGTGAGCGCTAGGCCCGCGTGTGAGCATGGCGTGCGCTGCGCATGTGTGAGGTGTTAGGTGTGAGGTGTGAGCAGGGATCGCTGTGCGATCGGGAAGGACTGACGTCAGGAGGGATGCTGCGCATCGGGAAGGACGACTGCCTCGTCGGGTCAGAGCGAGATTTCTTGTTTCGTCGTCCTCGCGTAGGCGGGGACCCATCCGAATCAAGATAGCCTCCCGTCGACACGGAGCGACGGACTAGAACTCATTTCAAAATCCACTGAGCCGCGCTACCGAAAAGTCACCACGACAAGATGAAAGGATGAGGCACGGCAGGAACCGATCTCTTGGTCTGACCATCCTGTCAATCCTGTTCATCCAGTCAAAGTCTCTTTTCCTGTACTGACGAGTCACGAGTCACGAGTCAGAACAGAATCCAGCGGTGACGCTCACTACACGTTACACCCTACACGTGCAGCACACACACACACACATATTCGTTAAAACTCCGTGATTTTCTTGAGTGACTACTGACTGGTTACTGGTGACTAGCCGCGTGTTCTTGTTCCCTCCCCTCGACGGCCCTCGACGGAGGAGGAGCTACTAGAACTCCGTGCTCTCCGTGTCCTCCGTGGAGCCGTTTCTCCTGTTGCGTCCGGGCCTTCTTCCGCTTCTCACGCCGTGAGTCGTTTGCGCCGTTCCGCACCAGCCACGCGTCGCTTCACTTCAACGAAGCTGTCGGGGCTGACGGAAATCGAATCGATGCCGCAGTCGACCAAGAATTCCGCAAACTCCGGATGATCGCTGGGTGCTTGGCCGCATAAGCCGACCTTAGCTTTAGCCTTATGCGCTTCGCTGATCACGCTGCCGATCATCCATTTCACCGCGTCGTCTTGTTCGTCGAATAATGCCGCGAGCTCTTCCGAGTCGCGATCCACCCCGAGCGTTAACTGTGTCAGATCGTTGCTGCCGATGGAGAAGCCATCAAAGCGAGCCGCAAATGCCTTCGCCAAGATGACGTTCGAAGGAATCTCGCACATCACATAGATCTGCAATCCGTTCTCTGCGCGCTTCAGTCCATTGTCAGCCATCACGGCGAGCACACGATCGGCTTCGGCCACCGAGCGACAAAACGGAATCATGATGACGACGTTGCTGAAGCCCATGTCTTCGCGAAGCTTGCGAAGCGCACGACACTCGAGTGCGAAACCCTCCTGGTAGCGAGGCGAGTAGTAGCGCGACGCTCCACGGAACCCGATCATCGGATTCTCTTCGCTGGGTTCGAACTGCTTGCCGCCCAGCAGATTCGAGTACTCGTTGGTCTTGAAATCGCTGGTACGCACGATGACGGGTTTCGGATACGCGGTCGCCGCGATGCGACCCAGGCCGAGTGCGAGGCGGTCGACGAAGTATTGAGGCTTATCGCTATAGCCCGCGGTGAGTGCTGCAATTTCGGCCTTGGCCTGCTCGTCGTGCAACTCCGAAAATTTCACCAGCGCCATCGGATGCACTCGGACGTGATTGCTCACGACGAACTCCATGCGTGCGAGACCCACGCCATCCGCCGGCAATTGCCACCATCGAATGGCAGCTGCCGGGTTGGCAAGATTCAGCATGATCTTGGTCTGCGTACCAGGAATGGTATCCAACGCTAGTTCGTCGGTTTTAATCGTGGCTGCGCCTGCGTAAACTGAGCCTTCCTCTCCTTCCGCGCAGGACACCGTGATTTCCTGCTCTTCGTGCAAGATCTGCGTTGCCTTGCCGGTGCCGACAATCGCCGGAAGCCCAAGCTCTCGACTCACAATTGCTGCGTGGGATGTGCGGCCGCCATGATCTGTCACGATCGCCGCCGCTCGTTTCATGATGGGCACCCAATCGGGATCCGTCGTCGACGTAACGAGAATCGAGCCGTCGCGAAAGCGATCGATCTCTTGTGCGCTTGCCAGTACGCAGACATTGCCGGTCACCGCCGCGCTGCCGATGCTGAGGCCCGAGAGCAGTTTGGGACCC
>DASTSB010000433.1:0-22357 GCA_035760885.1 Steroidobacteraceae bacterium
CATCCCCGGGTGGCGCACGCTTGCGACGGTGTCCGTCTTGCTGGCCGCGTTGATGCTGTCGTTGTTCTATGCACACAGCACGGCATTGGGCACTCGCGGGCGCAGCTTCCTTGCAGTCGTCGTGTACGGCACTGCCACCGCAGCGGTGCTGATGATGTACGACTACTCGCAGCGCTATCTCACATTGCTCGGTGCAGTGGCCGGCGCAGTCTTAATGGTCGGCTTGCTCGGCGCCATTGCGATCTTGCTTGCGGAAGCGCACGAGTGGGTCGAAGCGCGATGGTCGAAGCGCAATCTCGCATTCGTCGAAGCACGCCCGGCAGCGTTTCATCCGAAAGTCTCGATCCATGTTCCCGCATTCAGCGAGCCGGCGCCGATGTTGATTGCCACGCTGAATGCGATAGCGAGACTCGATTACCCAAACTTCGAAGTCTTGGTCGTCGACAACAACACGCCTGATGAGAACGTCTGGCGCCCCGTGCTAGAGCATTGCGCGCGGCTCGGTGGGCGTTTCAAGTTCTTTCACGTTGACCCACTCGGTGGCTTCAAGGCAGGCGCGCTCAACTATGCACTCGAACACACGGCACCTGATGCAGATGTGATTGCCGTGATCGATAGCGACTACCAGGTCGAGCCAACGTGGCTGCACGATCTCGTTCCCGCATTCAGCGATCCCAAAGTCGCGATCGTGCAAGCTCCACAAGACTATCGGGACGGTGCAAGCAGCCTATTCAAGGGGATGACGCATGCCGAATATCGCGGGTTCTTTTTCATCGGCATGGTCACGCGCAATGAACGTAACGCGATCATTCAACACGGCACGATGACGCTCGTGCGAAAGGAAGCGCTCGCGCAAGTCTCGGGATGGGCCGAGTGGTGCATTACCGAGGATGCGGAACTCGGACTGCGCTTGTTCGAACACGGCTGGCGTGCCCATTACATTCCGAGGAGCTACGGACGTGGTTTGGTGCCCGATACGTTCGCGGACTACAAGAAGCAGCGCTTTCGATGGGTGTACGGTGCAATGCAAATCGTCCGCGCACATCGTGAGGCCTTGATCGGTTTGAGAGATCATCGCCTCACGCGAGGTCAACGCTACCACTTCATTGCAGGCTGGCTGCCTTGGTTTGCAGAAGGGTTCAATCTGCTATTCAACTTGGCTGCGATCGCGTGGTCCATGGGAATGCTGATCGCGCCACATCGAATCGATCCGCCGCTCATCATGTTTTCGGTGCTGCCGCTGTCGCTCTTCATGTTCAAGATGGCAAAGCTCGCGCATCTATATCTGTCGCGGGTCGGCGCGAATATCCGCCAAACGATCGCGGCAGCGATTGCAGGACTCGCTCTATCGCACACGGTGGGCCTTGCCGTTCTGAAAGGTTTGGTCACTGAGAACGAACCGTTCTTCCGCACGCCAAAGCATCCGCAACAGCGCGCCTTCTCTCAGGCGATCACCGCGGCGAGACAAGAGTTGCTGCTTCTGCTCCTTCTATGTGCGACCGCCTATGCGCTCACGCATCCGCTGCGCTTTGGTTCCCTGCGGCTTGGGATTCCCGAGGAGTTGACGGGGCCGGACATTTCCCTTTGGGTGGCGGTCTTGCTGATACAAGCGGTGCCTTATGCGGCAGCGCTTGTGGTTTCAGTGATCAGTGCAACCAAGCTTCCGGCGAAGTGGCTGGGCCCTCGGCCTAGCCCGATCGGAATCCAATCCGAATCCAAAGGCCAAGAGCCGGACGCAACACAAAGCGCGCATAGACAACAATGAGTCGGCAAGCGAGACCGAGCCTTGCTCGCCTCAAACGCTTCGCGTGAATACCGACGAGTAGCCGCAGAGAACGCATGAAATAGGTTCTGAAGTGATGAAGTGAAAGTGCGAGAGCGTGCGTGAAGTGAAGGGCGCAGATCCCGCCCTCACACATCCTGTTCATCTTGTTATCGGGATTGACAGGATGGTCGAGCTGAGAGGCAGAGTTCGGCGACAGCTCACGCGCGCCTTTACCTCATCAGATTCTTTTTTGCGTTCTCTGCGGCCAAATTCTCATTCCTCTCAGACTGCAGTACTTTTTGCGCGCTTTGTGTTGCGCCCGTTCATGCTTTCCCAAAAGGCGAACGCTCGCTTCGCAATCCACGAGTTACGTCTTCTCCGCAATTGAGCGCAGGGCAACACGCACTCACACTGCGCCCGCCATGGTCGATCCCACTGTCGTTCTGCTCTCGCGAATCCAATTCGGATTCGTGATGAGCTTTCACATCATCTTTCCTGCATTCACGATCGGACTCGCAAGCTGGCTGGCGTTTCTCGCAGGGGCTTACCTCAAGACCAAACGTACGCTGTTTCGCGAGCTGTATCTGTTCTGGTTGAAGATCTTCGCGGTCTCGTTCGCGTTGGGCGTCGTATCCGGCATCGTGATGAGCTTTCAGTTCGGCACGAACTGGGCGGTGTTATCCGAACGCGCCGGCAACATCCTCGGGCCATTACTCGCGTATGAGGTGCTCACGGCCTTCTTTCTCGAAGCGACCTTTCTGGGCGTGATGTTGTTCGGTTGGCGTAAAGTCACGCCGAAAACCCATTTCTTTGCGACCTGCATGGTCGCACTCGGGACCTTGATTTCGACCTTCTGGATCATCTCGGCGAACAGCTGGATGCACACGCCCAGCGGCTATCAAATCGTCAATGGTGTGTTCGAGCCTGCGGATTGGTGGCAGATCGTTTTCAACCCCTCGTTCCCCTATCGCCTGGCTCACATGGTGCTCGCCGCGTTTATCACAACCTGTTTCGTGATCGGCGGGGTGAGTGCTGCCTATTTGATCCGCAATCGTCATGTCGAAGGCGCGACGTTGATGTTGAAGCTGGCGATTGCATTCGGTGCTATTGCGGTGCCGCTGCAGATCCTCGCCGGCGATCTTTCGGGACTGGAAGTTCACGAGAATCAGCCCGTCAAACTCGCGGCCATCGAAGGCCACTGGGAAACGCACCGCGGCGCACCGCTGATCTTGTTCGCGCTGCCCAATCAAAAGGAAGAACGCAATGAGCACGAGATTGCGATTCCCAAACTCGGCAGCCTAATCATCACACACAGCCTCGACGGTGAAATCAAAGGACTGAAGGAGTTCGCGCCCGAAGATCGCCCGCCCGTGACCCCCGTCTTTTGGTCCTTCCGCGTAATGGTCGCAATGGGCTTTCTCATGCTCGCACTCGTGACTATTTCCGCAATTCAATGGAAGCGCGGCAAGCTCGCCCAATCGCGCGTACTGCTGCGAATGTGGACGCTGATGATTCCTGCCGGATTCATCGCCGTGTTGTCAGGCTGGTACACGACGGAGATCGGACGTCAGCCGTTCGTGATACAGGGGCTGTTGCGCACTGCCGATGCTGCGAGCGCGATCAATGCCGCGAGCGTGAAGACCTCGCTGGTCGTGTTCGCATCGATCTATTTGTTCGTGTTCATCGCCGGCACGTACTACTTGCTCAAGCTCCTGCGCAAAGGCCCGCAAGCCGTCGAAGATGCTCTTCGCCATCCGGAAGACAAGCGCGCGGCGCGGCCACTGTCTGTGCCGGAAGAGGAGATCGAGATACGAACATGAGAATCAGACGCAACACAGAGCGCGCAAAGGTGAACAAAGTAGATCTGGTGCTGCCTTCAGTCAGCGCTTCTCGTACTCATCGCGTTCTTTTTTGCGTTCTCTGCGGCCATTCATTCTTTCCATGACAACGCACGAAATCCTCCCGATCATGTGGTTCGCCATCATCGGCTTCGGCGTATTCATGTACGTCTTGCTCGACGGATTCGTGCTCGGGCTCGGAATTCTCGCGCCCTTTGCTGAGGACAAAGATCAGCTCGATCGCATGATGAACACCGCCGCACCCATCTGGGACGGCAACGAAACTTGGTTGATCCTTGGCGGGGCAGGATTACTGGCCGCATTTCCCAAAGCATACGCGCTGATGTTGTCGGGCTTGTATCTACCCGTTCTCTTAATGCTGGTCGCGCTGGTGCTGCGCGGGGTTTCGTTCGAGTTCCGATTCAAGGCGCACACATCGAAGCGCCTGTGGGGAATCTGTTTCGCGGTGGGTTCGATCGCGGCTGCTTTCGCGCAAGGTTTGATGCTCGGCGCCATCGTCGAAGGCATGCCGGTGGAGGGCGGAGAATATTTAGGCGGTCCGTTCGCGTGGTTCAGTCCGTTCTCGATGTTGACGGGGGTCGCGGTGGTGTTCGGCTACGCACTACTTGGTAGCACGTGGCTGATCATGAAAACCGACGGGGCTCTGCAGAACGTTGCATTTGCACTCACACGCCCACTCGTCGCTGTCGTCGTTGCATTCATGATGCTAGTCAGTACCTGGTTGCCCTTCTTGAGCAGTCACATCATGGCGAGGTGGTTCGAGAGCGGTCACTTCATTTGGCTGTCGCCAGTGCCGTTGCTCGCGTTAATCAACGCCGTGTTGCTATGGAGAGCGGTGATGCGCCGAGCCGAGCATGCACCATTCATGTTGGCGTTGAGCTTTTTCGCGCTGGGATTCATCGGATTGGTGCTCGGCATCTGGCCGAACCTGCTGCCGCCGAACTTGAGTATCTGGGAGGCAGCGGCGCCGCCATCCACTCAGGGCTTCGTGCTCGTCGGCACGTTGATCATGCTGCCGGCCGTCCTTGGCTACACGTATTGGTCCTATTCAGTCTTCCGCGGCAAGATCGCCGCGGAGACCGGCTATCACTGAGCTTGTTGGCTAATCGTCGGGCGCGGGTCATCAGCGGGCTTTTGGCAAGGACAGCCGCAAAACAGCATCCAAAGCCACAAGCCAAGTAGCGTTCCGACCAATCCGCCGACGCCAGACCCGATGACAAGCATGCGCAGCTTTGGGGGTTCGTTGTGAGCACCATTCGCCATACGCGTCTCCCTTGTTGATGTTTTAGGGCACGCAAGTCTTGCGCGTCATTGCCGCGTGAGCAAGTGGCCTTTAGTATCGGCACCGCTCCGGTACTCTTCATGCCCACGTCCAATCCCTCATCCATCGAGGAAATCCTGCGTCTCGCGGAGCCGATGTCCCCGGCCGAGCAGGCGGAGTTTCTGCGCAAGACGTGTGGCGCGCGCACTTCGTTGCGAGCCGTCGCATCCGAAGCATTGCGCAAACGTTCATCTGCGGCCTGGTGGGAAAACGACATCGAGAACGTCGAGCCGCCCGGTGCGGCCAATGTCGACACCTACGAGCACATTGGGCCCTATCGCGTCATTCGCACGCTCGGTGAAGGCGGCATGGGCAAGGTTGTGCTCGCGGAGCGAGCGGACGCGCAATTCACTCAGCAAGTTGCGATCAAGCTAGTCCGCCGCGGACTCGCATCGCGTCAGATTCTGAGCCGCCTCAAACTGGAGCGGCAGATTCTCGCGACGCTCAATCATCCGAACATCGCCAAACTCCTGGACGGAGGCACAACTGCCGAAGGCACTCCATACATCGTCATGGAGTACATCGAAGGCACTCCGATCGATCAGTACTGCAACGAACGCAAGCTCAACGTCACCGAGCGATTGGCGTTGTTTCAACGGGTGTGCGCGGCCGTTCACTATGCACATCAGAATCTAATCGTTCATCGCGATTTGAAACCCAGCAACATCCTCATCGATGCGCAGGGCTCACCGAAACTTCTCGATTTCGGCATCGCAAAACTTCTCGATGACAGAGCGATGGGACATACACTTGCGGTGACGCATGCCGATGTGCGCGTCCTAACGCCCGATCACGCTAGCCCCGAACAAGTGCGCGGTGAACCGATCACAACGGCGAGCGATACGTATGTGTTGGGTGTCCTGCTTTACGAACTGCTCACTGGACACAAGCCGTACACGCTCGAGACTTACAAATTGAGCGCGATCGAAGCAGCCATTTGTTATGACGAGCCGATGCCGCTCGACAGCGTCTTCTCCACGCAGGGATCGACGGCTGCAGAGGAACTCCTCGAGCGAGTTTGCGAAGAGCGTTCGACCACCCAGTCCAAGTTGCATCGGCAGCTCTCAGGCGATTTGAACAATGTGGTGATGACTGCCCTGCGCAAGGAGCCAGAACGTCGTTATCCGTCGGCTGAACAGTTCTCAGCCGATATCGGGCGGTTCTTGAGCAATAACCCCGTCACAGCGCGGCCCGATACCGTTGGTTACCGCACAGCGAAGTTCATTCAGCGCCACTCGTTCGGCGTGATCAGCAGCTCACTTGCGGTGCTTGCGCTCATCGCGTTTGCGATCACGACCGCGGTTCAAGCCGAGCGGATCAACCGCGAACGCATGAAAGCCGAGGAAGTCGCTTCTTTTATGACTGAATTGTTCGAGGGCGCAGATCCTAATCTGGTGCGCGGCAAGGAGCTGACGGTACGCGAGCTAGTCGACCGTGGAGCTAATCGGTTGTCGACCGAACTGGATAAGGCACCCGAGATACGAGCACGCTTACTGGATACGCTCGGCAGCGTTTACTCAAACATCGGCGCCTTTGATCGGGCCGTCCAGACCAGCACGGCAGCACTCGAACTTCGGGAGCGCTTCCAGCGGGACAACGACCCAGATTTTTTTGCGAGCAGCTACGTTCTTGCAACCGCACTCATCGAAAACGGCAATTTTGGCGAGGCTGAACGGCGTCTGCAGGAGGCTCTTGCATCAGCTAAACGTCTGCCGGGCGACAACAGCGCGAAGGTGGGCGCCGTTCTTGGTCGCTTTGGCCGTCTGCGCCAGTTGCAACAGCGGTTTACGGAAGCAGCCGAGTTCTATTCGAGCAGCATCCGGCAACTTGAGAAGCATCCGACCGAGAACGTTCTAGAGCTCTCCACAAATACAAACGACGACGGGATTCTGCTGAGCTATCTCGGTAAGGCAGGTTCCGCGGAAACGCTTTTCAAGCAAGCCCTCGCATTACGCGAGCAGCGTTATGGGTCAGACCATCCGCTCACAGTGATAGTAATGAACAATCTTGGCGTCGCGCTCGAGCAGCAGGGCAAGCTCGCGGAAGCCGAGCAGTACTTGTCGAAGTCGGTCGCCTTGCATCGCAAACTCTACGGCGAGAGGAACAACAACTACGTCGCAGCACTTCGGGCCTACGGGCGGTTGCAGCGGCATATGGGCAAGCTCAAGGAAGCAGAGGCGACTTTTCGGGACGCGCTTGCCAAACAACAAGAGCTCACCGGGCCAGAGCACGAGTTGGTCGGATACACGCGTGCCAATCTCGCGAATGTCTTATTAGATGAGTCAGATGCCGCCGGTGCAGAGCATGAGGCTCGAGAGGCGCTGAGGGTGTACTCGCAGCACTACGCCAATGATCATTTATATGTAGCTGCCGCTCAGCGAATTCTGGGCTTGGCACTCCTCGCGCAAGGCAAGTTCGACGCAGCGGAATCCGCACTGAAGTCTGCCATCGCGTCGCAAGAAAAGAACCTCGATGAACACAACCCGCAACTCGCGCTCTCGCAGGCCGCACTGGGCGAATTGAAGCTCGCGCAACATGACTACACAAATGCCGAACCTTTGCTCGTGGGCCGGTACGGCCTGATCGCACAGACTCAAGGCCCCCAGGACGGCTCCACCCAAAGACTGCGCGCTGCCATCACCCGCCTCTACAAAGAAACCGGACGCGAGGCACAACTCCAAACCGTCCTGCAGCAAACGCTGCCGCAAAGCCAGGTCACCGCATCGCGGTAGCCGTCGACGGTGGAGCTAGGTCCGCCTTCCCCTCGCCGCTGGACACCCACCGACTTCCCGTCGCTCCCCTCGACGCTGGACACCCACCGACTTCCCGTCGCCGCTGGACACCCACCCGTCGCCGCTGGACACCCACCCACTGGCGCGTCCCTTACTTCTCCCTTCTGGTTTGGACAGCCACCGATTGGGACTTTTCCATCCTTCCGTTTGGACACCCATCGATTGGCGCGTCCTTCTACCTCCTGCGGGTTTGGTGCGGGTTTGCTGGTCCGGGTTTGGACACCCACTGATCGCCTTCCCCGCGCATTTTGGTCCGGGTTTGGACACCCACTGATCGCCTTCCCCGTGCATTTGGACATCCATCCATTGGTGGGCCCCTTTGACGGCGTTGGTGTGTTGGCTTGGATGTGTCGGCTTGGACACCCACCAAATGTGTCGAGTTTGGACATCCATCAAATCCTTCGGCGGACTGGGGGTCGGATTCCACACAGGGGCGGAAAGCGAATGCCGACAAAAAGGGGGCCCAGCCCCCACGCATTCACCCGCAGCAGGTGGAAAGGAGCCGCAAATTGATGGCTGTCCAGATCCGGGAAGGAATAGACGCCTTTGGACACCCATCAATCCCTTCGGGCGGAATGGCGGATCGGATTCCACACCGGGGGCGGAAAGGGAATGCCGATCTAGCTTGTGTCCGAGCACCACACATCAAACCCGCAGGAGGTGGAATGGAGCCGCCAATTGATGGCTGTCCAGATCCGGCAGTCGGTCCAGATCCGGCAGTCGTGCACCGGCGGGGAAGGCGGAATCGCAGTGCCAATTGATGGGTGTCCAAAGCCGAAGTAATCGGTGGGTGTCCAACGCCGAAGCACAACGCCGAAGTAGTGCAAAGCTGAATGCGAATGGGGGGCAGTGATCGGCATCGGGCTTAGCCATTGGCTGGCTTGGGATTCGGACTTGGGATTTGGACACCCATCGACTGTGGGATTTGGACACCCATCGACCGGCGTGCCCTGCCCCAAAGGGCAATTGCCGATTTCCCTAGGCCGGACGTACGATGGATCGCAACACTAAGTGGGCATACAACCGCCCTGCACGGCGCCGGACCGTCATGCATTCATTGGCAGGAGCGAGCTTGGGGTACGCCTATGAACATTCTCATCGTCGATGACCATCCCCTCTTCCGCGCAGGATTTCACGCGGTGCTGGAGCAGAGCGATCTCGATGCGGGCGTCCTTAGCGTCTCGTCGGTGCCGGAAGCGCTGCAGATGCTGCAACGAGACGGCGACATCGGCCTCGTGCTCCTCGACATTCATCTCAAGGGGGACGACGGCTTCACCGCGCTGAAGAAGATCGGCGAACGCTTTCCCACCACCGCATGCATTTTGATTTCCGGCGATGAGGGCGACGGCGTCGCCTCTCGAGCTGTGGCTTCCGGCGCCTCCGGGTTCATTCCCAAGTCCTTCACCGCAGATGAAATGGTCGCGGCGATTCAGAAAGTGCTGGCAGGCGAAATCTTTGTGCCCGCGAGTACTGGCGCCGCGGAAGCGGATGCGCCTCACGGATTGACGCTTCGGCAACTCGAAGTCATCAACATGTTGGGTCGTGGATTCTCGAACAAAGAGATCGCACGGGCTCTCGACGTCGCCGAACGCACCGTCAAAGCACACGTGAGCGCCGTGTTCGAAGCGCTCAATGTTCGCAACCGCACTCAAGCAGTCCTCGTCGCGCAGAAACGCGGCTTCCTGCCTAGCACTCCGTCTTACGCCGCCGCTCGATAATCAAGCCCGCTATGGATGAAGCCGCGCTGCACAGACGCGTTGAACAACAACGCGTCGCGATGCTGTATGGGAATACGCTAGCGGTCTCGGGCTCCGCAATTCTGATGATGATCGTGATCGCGGTCATCGCTTGGCCCCATGCACGCGCGATAAACCTTGCAGTGTGGTGCGGTGCTGTGCTGTTCGTGCAGGTCGGCGTGCAAGTCTTGGCTTTCGGGTATCACCGAGCTGCGGCGAACGATTCGGCACCCCTACAGTGGGGTTGGCGGCTCGCCGTGGGCGCCGCAATTGCCGGAGCAATCTGGGGCTCGGCGGCATTCGTGCTCGTCGACTCGTCGCAGTCGCTCACGATCGCGCTGATCTCTGCGTGCCTGGCTGGTCGCGCCATCATTAGCGTTCTGACACATGCCCACTTTCCACCCGCACTGCATGCATTCGCGGTGCCCATCTTCGGCTTACTCGCACTGCGTTACATCACTCTTGGCGGCTCGGGAAACGCTGCGCTAGGGATCATGTGGATCGCCGTGCTCGGCTACTTGACGTTATTCGTGGATCGGCACGCGCGCGCGATCGTGAATCAAATCCGCTTGCGGTACGAAAACGAACGCCTCGTCGACGAACTGAAGCAACAGAATGCGCTCGCCGAGCAAGCGAGGCAGAAAGCCGAAGAAGCCAATCGCTCGAAGTCTCGGTTCTTTGCAGCAGCGAATCACGATCTACGTCAACCGCTGCATTCGTTGGGACTATTCGCAACAGCCTTGCGAAATGGCAACGTCGACGATGCTTCGCGCAAGTTGATCGATCAAATCCTGCAATGCACCGAGTCGCTCGAGCAGTTGTTCGACAACCTGCTGGACATTTCCAAGCTGGATGCGGGGCAAGTGGAAGTGAAGCGCGAGACGGTGCAGATCGATGCCGTGTTCGATCGTTTGCGCAGTACGTTTGCAGTACCAGCCGAAGCAAAAGGGCTCAGGCTCAGCATTCGGCGTTCGAAAGCCGCGCTATCGACCGACTCGACGTTGCTGTTCCGCGTGCTTTCCAACTTGGTTGCCAATGCGATTCGCTACACCGAACAAGGCGGCGTACTCGTCGCCTGCCGCATGCGCAAGCGCAGCGTCACGATCGAAGTGTGGGACACGGGCGTTGGCATTCCAGCGGATCAACACGAACGCATCTTCGAAGAGTTCTATCAGCTCAACAATCCATCGCGCGACCGCTCGCGAGGGTTGGGTCTTGGCCTTGCGACGGTCCGCCGCATCGTGCAATTGCTGAATCATCCGCTGCGCTTGCGCTCGGTCGCGGGCAGAGGCACGACATTCGCGATCGAAGTTCCGCTTGCCGACGTCAAAGGAACCCACGCGGCGACGGTCGAGCAAAAAGTACCGAACCTCATTGGCGGCAAACTCATCGCCGTCATCGATGATGAGGAATCGGTCCGTCTCGGAATGCAAAGCCTGCTCGAAAGTTGGGGCTGCAAATGCGTGACCGCAATGGATGGCGATGAAGCGGTCAAGAACCTCGGCCAACGCCGACCGGACTTCATCATTGCCGATTTGCGCTTGCGCACGGAAGAAAATGGCATCGATGTGATTCGCCAACTTCGCAGGCACCTGGGCGATGACATTCCGGCGGTGCTCATCTCGGGCGATACGGCACCGGAGCAACTTCGCACTGTGAGCGCGGCGGGGCTCACGATGATGCACAAACCGCTGAAGGCGGTGCGGCTGCGTGCGATGCTGAATCATGAGTTTGCTAAAGAATCGCTGCCTCGCGTTGCCGAAACTTCCTGAGAAAAACGTCGGAATCTCACACGGAGAACACGGAGAGCATGGAGGCGTGCAAGACGACAGAACCCTGGATAGATTCGTCACCTTCCGGTCCTGTTCGCATTGTCACCTTCCGGTCCTGTTCGCATTGCGACTTCTAGACTGTGAAGCCCATTCGCGGGGGTTTAACCCGTATTATCTCCGTGTTCTCCGTGTCCCCCGTGTGAAATCTCTTCTCTCCTTGATGTATCGTGCGCATCCTTCGAAACAAGGCACGCACATGGTCCGTTCTTCTCGATTCGGCGATTCATACGCACGCCCCAAAGGCATCCGCCTGCAGAAGGCAATGGCGGACGCGGGCATCGGTGCGCGTCGTGACTGCGAGGACATCATCACCTCAGGTCGGGTGCGCGTGAACGGCAAGGTGGTCATGACGCTGCCGTGCTTCATCGATCCGGCACAGGACGAGGTTGAACTCGACGGCGAGCGCATCGAATTTCCGGAAGCGACAATCGAGCAATCGCAAGCAACGGGCCCACTGATTGCAGAACGCAAGTTCACTTACGTGCTCGTGAACAAGCCTAAGGGCACAATCACGACGACGAGCGATCCGGAAGGGCGCCGCAACGTCCTCGATCTGCTGCCGCCGACGTTACGGAAAGAAGAAAGATTGTTTCCGGTCGGTAGACTCGATGCAGATTCAACCGGCTTGTTGTTGATCACGAACGACGGCGATCTCGCGTATCAACTGACGCATCCCAAGTTCGGTGTCACAAAAGCATATCGAGTGCTCTGCACTGGACTCGCAACGGACGAGCAGTTGCATCAACTCAAACGCGGCATGTACCTGATCACGCCGACGGGTGACGGCACGAAGAACTCGAAGCGCGCGGCAATGGAATCCGTGCGCATTCTGAAACGCTTCGTCGATCGTTCTCGTGGCGATCGCACGCTGTTGAGCATCACGCTGCGCGAAGGTCACAACCGCGAAATTCGCCGCATGCTCGCGCGTGTGGGATTGAAGGTTCGCGAGCTGGAACGCGTGGCTATCGGTCCGTTGAAAGCGTCTGAACTAAAACCTGGCCAGGTGAAGCTGCTGGGTAAGCGCGATGTGGATCGGCTTCGCGAAGCTACGCTGTCCGTTGCTCCAATGGAGAAGGAACAGCGGAAAAGATCTCCGCGGGTAACACGGGGCTGAAGAGCCGGAACTCGGATTTCACACGGAGGGCACGGACACTGTGTAAACAGTCGATACGTGTGCGCTGCGCGTGTCGGGTGTGAAGAGTAGTGCGTCTAATCCGGGTTGTGCAGCCAACCGTCAACGGTCAACTGATAGCTAAGAAGCCAACGAAGATTCATCAGGCAGAGCTTCATCGCGAGTGCTCATCGCCCCATCGCCATCGCGGCGGCTCGCCTTTGATCCAACAGATGAGCACTAGGATTGCGCATAGCCCAGCGCAGTAGCCGACGAACACGAGCGGGCCGCGCGAAGGAAGGAATGCGAACGCACCCAGCAAGACGAATACAAAGAAGAGCACGAACACCGTCCATCCCTGCCATGTCGTGGGCAGACCCCAACCCCAACCGTAGCGTTTCGCGGGGAACCAATACTTCTGGTTATGGGACACGGCTTTCTCCAGTCCAATGAGCGCTTGCCACGCAACAGCACCTTGATCCTACCGCGGACACTCTTCTACAGTCGCGCTCGCGGGAGAAGAAGTCGAACAACCCTGGGATGGAATCCGTTGCTGCCATTGAAATCGCTTTCGCTGATTTGGGCAAACCTTAGACGCAACCCTCTGCGCAGCTTACTCACGTCACTTGCCGTGATGGCTGCCTTTCTGTTGTTCGGTGCGCTGGAATCGATGCGCTATGGCATGGTGATGGCAGCGGAGCGATCGCAGAAGGTCGAGATCTTCGTCGCTGCGAAAGGCAATCGACCGCTGCCCATGTCCTACCCCGACAAGATTCGCCAAATCGATGGCGTACGTGAAGTGGTCGGCTTCAACTACCTTCCCGGTTTGCCGCCTGGCGAAGAACGGGAGCAGATAGTTGCGGGTGTCGTGCAACCGGACGTCTTGCTGCGCGCGTATCCGAGCTTCTCCCACGACAGCGCCGCTCTCAAAAGATGGAGAGAGGTTAAGGCCGGCGCATTCGTCAAAGCTGGAGTCGCAGCCAAACACGCCTGGAAAATTGGGGACACGATCCCCCTGCGATCGATGATCCCACGCCGGGACAACAGCGGCGTTTGGGAGCTAACGCTCGTCGGCACCTTCAAGGAAAACGAAGATCTGCTTGCGCCCGACATGCTGGTGCGTCTCGACTACTACACAGAATCCGCACTGCCGATGGGTGATTTCGTCGCAAACATCGTTGTACTCGCGAAAGACTATCGGCACGCTGACGCCGTGGCCCATGCGATAGACGCTGCATTCGCCAACGCGCCGGTTGAGACCCGCTCGACCCCCATGTCGGCCATGATCAAACGCAGCATCGCTCAAATGGGCAATGTGGGCGCGGTTCTTATTGCAGTGATGTCCGCAAGCTTCTTCACCGTGCTGCTCGTAAGCGCAAATGCGCTCTGGCAATCCGTGCGCGAGCGAGTCGGAGAATTCGCGGTGTTACAGACAGTGGGATTTCAGGTCACCAGCATCGGATGGATTGTCTTCGCGGAAATGCTCGCCATCATCGTTAGCGGCGGCGCGGTTGGACTTGCGCTCGAGGCGCTACTCAGCAAATTCAGTTCGCTATTCAGACCGTTGGAACTTCACACCATCGCCTTGGGAGTTGGAGTGATGGTGGTGTTTGCGCTGGTCGCCGCGGCATTACCGATTCTGCAAGCCTCGCGGATTTCGATTGTGGGGAACCTGCGTCGCGCATGAACAGATCGCAACAACTCATCGCCGTGTCGGCTCTCGGGCTGCGCAGCATTCCACAACGCTGGGGCGCTTCGCTCGTTGCGGTGATCGGCATTGCCGGCGTCGTTCTGGTATTGGTTTCGGTCCTCGCCATCGCAGAAGGGCTGCGCGCAATGCTCACGATGGGTGACGACAGCGTGGCAATCGTGTTGAAGCGCGAGGCGGTGCATGAAATGTCCGCCTATTTGAATGAGGAAGAGGTGGTTGCGATCACTCACGACCCTGAGTTCGCTGCCGATGCGCAGGGGACGCTGGTGTCCGCAGAAGGGCTCACAAGCGTTGAGTTGCCGTTGCGAAGCGCACATACAGATGCGTATGCGGTGGTGCGAGGGGTCGCGGCGCAGGGCCCGAAACTACGAAGTCATTTCGAAATCACCAAAGGGCGCATGTTCGAGCCCGGCAAGCACGAGCTCATTGTTGGAGACGAAATCGCGCGGCAATTTTCCGGTGTAAACATCGGCGACCACCTTCAGATCCAAGACACGGACTGGGTTGTCGTCGGCGAGTTTGCCGCGGGCGGTAGCGCAGCTGAATCGGAACTGTGGTGTGACCAACGGACCTTCGCCGATGTATTCCATCTTGGTGGCGGCGCATTCACAGTCCGCGGGCGACTGCGACCAGGCGCATCACTCGCAACCCTCAAAGCATCGCTCGCGAAAGATCCGCGCCTCGCAGTACGAGTCATGAGCGAGCGCGAGTTGCGCGCACACGAGTCGAAGAAGATGGTGCAGCCTCTGCAAACAGCCGCGCGCGTGGTCGCTTTCCTCATGGGCATCGCCGCTTCGTTCGGTGCGCTCAACACAATGTATGCGGCGGTCGCGAGCCGCAGCCGAGAGATTGGAACATTGCGAGCCTTGGGATTCGACACCGCGCCCGTCGTAATTTCGATTCTGTCCGAATCGATGGTCCTCGGATGCGCAGGTGGCTTGATCGGTGTACTGCTCGCCTACGCGCTCGTCGACGGCATTCACTTCTCGACTTCAAGCCGCGAATTCGTTGGGCAGCTCGGGTTTACGTTCCTCGTCACGCCATTGTTAATCGCCCAAGGCTTCTTGTATTCGCTGGTGCTCGGATTGATCGGCGGAGTACTGCCTTGTGTGCGAGCAGCGCGCTTGCCGGTCGCCCAGGCGCTTGCTCGAATTTGAACCAGCGGCGCTTCTCGCCATCAGTTCGACCTTGCACAGCCATGAACCCTGAAAATCCATTTGGCCGGACGTCGTCGCAGTACCAGCGCTGGCGGCCGCGCTACCCAGCGGAGCTGTTCGATCATTTGGCTTCGCTGTGCCCTTCTCCTGAGCAAGCTTGGGACTGCGCGACCGGAAACGGACAAGCGGCGATCGACTTAGCCAGATACTTTCTACAGGTAGAAGCAACTGATGTCAGCGCCGAACAAATCGCGGCTGCTACGCCCTCGGTTCGAGTGCACTATTCAGTGCAGCCGGCGGAGTCCACGAAGTTTCCGGATGCTCACTTCGATCTAATCACCGTGGCGCAGGCACTTCATTGGTTTGAACACGACCGCTTCTGGAAGGAAGTGCACCGCGTGTTGAGACCAAAGGGGATATTCGCTGCGTGGGCTTACGTCTGGCCCCAAGTCACACCAGCAATCGACGCCATTGTGAAAATGAAGCTACGCAACGTCCTCCACGGTTACTGGTCCGAAAGAAATCGGATTGCATGGAACGGATATAGAGAACTGGAGTGGCCATTTGTGGAGCTACCGTCCCCGCAGATCGGCTTCAGTTGCGATTGGACCTGCAATCAGTTCCTCTCTTACGTGCGCACGTGGTCCGCGACGACTCGTTGCATAGACGCAAACGGAGATGGATTCTTCACGGAGTTCACGGAAGCACTACGCACTGTATGGAATGAGAACACAACAAAAACAGTGCGCATGGACTTTCATTGCCGGCTGGGGAGAAAGGGCTAGCACGACCGTGAGATTTTCTACGCTCCTCGTAAGCGCATCATCTGCCGATCATGCCATCGCGAGAAGAATGTGAGAGCGATCATCGATCCAATCAATGCGCAGAACATGTCCGACTGGGTATCCCAAGGATCGCCCTGAGTGCCGAGAAATTCATCGGCGCCTTGCCCCATCGCTAACGCGGCGCCCCACTCAACGAACTCATAGGTCGCGCTGATTGCAAGCACGACACACACAACCAAGAAGGCGAGCATGCGTTTACCGCGAACGTAGCTGCCGCGAACGAAGATCTCTCTGGCCACCAAGGCAGGCACGAATCCCTGGAACAAGTGGCCGATCTTGTCGTAAGGATTGCGAGCAAGGTGAAACCATTCCTGGATGTGAAAGCCGAGCGGCACGCGCGCATAGGTGTACGCTCCTCCCGCCATCAACACGACGGCATGAACGAAGATGCACACGTAGAGCAGCGTTGTGAGCGGAAAGCGTCGGTAAGTAAGCCAGAGAATCGGCAGCGCAATGATGGCCGGCATCACTTCCATCCACCACGTTGCGCGGTCGTATGGGTTCCACCCGGAAATGACTAGAAGAATGACTGCCGCAACCGCCGCGAGCACGAGAACATGCGTGCGCGAAGCGACGCGCATCAAACCTCCACTTTGTAAGGTAGCCCGATCTCATCGCCCGGCTTGCCTCGAAAGCCCCAGTTGTGACGCGGCGTTTCGGTGATCGTGATTTCGATTTCGTTCGGCTGTCGAGCGCACTGCTGCCCGACACGCTCGAACAAAAGGCGGATCAACTGTTTCTTGGTCTCGACTGCCCTGCCCTCGAACATGCTGATTTCGATGATCGTGTACTTGGGCGACGCAGACGCTGGATAGTAAAAATCGCTGGCATCCATCGGAAAGAAGCGATGGGCACGTTTGTCGACTGGAAAGTTCAGCGCTTCGACCACGCATGAGTGAATCGCATCTGACAGTTGCGCCTTGATCGCATCAAGATGCTCCCTAAGCCCGTAGACTTTGACCTGAGACACAAAAGCTCCTTTTTGCAGAGACGCTATGCTTCAGCGCGTTCCGCTTCCAAACCCGTATTGCTGTGGGTAGAGATTGCCGTAGAACGCCAGCGCAGGAGCCCCAGCGCGTAGGACACGTAGTAGCCCGCTAGCAGACCGAAAATACTCAACGTAACCGGCGTCCCAGCGAAGTGGCCAAATCCGTGAGGGAGCTCTGGCGGCATGTTGGCGATCTGAAACGCCCGATAGAGGATTCGACCGAACATCAAGAGCGAGAGTGCGATGCCGACGTGCGCATTGGGAGTATAGAAATGCTCGCTCTGGACCACCTCGAACTTGGTCCGTCGCAGGCCGAACACACCCAGCGCAATCCCAACTACGACGCCTGCAGCGAGATAGGCCAGGCGCGCGGGATGCGCTTGGGTGCCGATGACTAACAGCACAGTGATTGCAGGAAAGATGCTCAACGAGATCCACGGCCTCGCGTATGAGAATCGCTGCCGACCGACCAAGCGCTTGAAGCGCGCGTACATTCGCCAGCAGATGAGCGGGATCATTGCGGCGACGGTGAGTGTGGAACTGGCGGGGAAGTGCATCAGCATCAATCTTTCTCAACTTAGGTCTGGACTCGGCGCGCTTCATAACACGCCGGAGGTGCGATTCAAAGGAAGGAGCGCGTATCTGAGCTGCCGCGAGCGCTTCTCCTCGCGTCGCCCCAGTGGCTCCGCGCAGAACGCGCGAAGCCACACGGTTGCGTTTGAGCTCAAGCCTGCGCAGGCACGCTCGTCGTTGTCGGGGACACCGGCAGCTTAGCAAGACCGGCAAGTCCGTCTCCAGACAAGCCCACTTCCTTGATGAGCTGATCAACGACAGGTGCGTACGCACGGTACTTGAGCGCGGCACCCACTGCTTGCTCAGCTAGATTGCCCGAGCCCGCCGCATCAGGCGCAGCACCGGGCGCCCCACCTGTACTCAAGCCATCGACCTGCATGATTCGAATCGAGTCGATGTTCTGCATCGGCTTCACGGCTTCTTCGATGATGTGCGGCAGAGCCTGGATCAGAGCCAACTTCTCCTGCAGTGAGACCTGCGCATTCGAAAGCGTGTTGATCGCTTCGTTCAACGCACGCTTGCCTGCAGCTTCCGCCTCGTAGTTTTCGCGGTTCGCTTTTGCCAAGGTACGGATCGCATCGGCCTTCGCTTCTGACGCCTCCTTCTCAGCCAACGCAGAAACCTTGACGCTGATGGCCTGACGTTCCGCTTCTTGAGTAGCTAGCACGAGCGTGACTTGCTTTTCGCGCTCCGCTTTCGCGACCTCTTCGGCTGTTTTGACGGACTGCTCCGCCTTCACAGCGTCCGCAAGCGCGTGATTGGCGATCGCCTGCGCTTTCGATTGCTCTTCGGATTTCTGCGCAATCGAGATGGCCTTGTCCTGCTCGGCGATTTGGGTCGCACGTTGCTGTTGAATCGAGGCGATCTGCACTTCGCGCTCCGCTTCCACTTCGCGCTGACGCACCGCCTGCTGCTTGGCTACTTCCGCCTCGCGAATCTGCCGTTGCGCGATGATCTTGGCCTCCTCAGCTTCACGTTGCTTCTCGGCCTGAACCTTCGCCACGATCGCAGCCTGTTCTGCTTCGCGCGCGGCCACTTCCTGCGACTGAGCAAGCTCCGCGAACCGCTTCTGTCGGTCGATTTCGAGCTGCAATTGTTTCGCTTCGAAATTCTTCTGTGAAATCGCGACGGTCGTGTCCTGCTCGATTTCATTGCGCTCCTTGCTGCGACGCTGCGTTTGCTCGGTCAGACGAGTCAAACCTTCAGCATCGAACGCGTTGTTCGGATCGAAGAACTGCATCGCAGTCTGGTCGATGCGTGTCAATGAAACGCTTTCGAGCTCGAGACCGTTCTTGAGCAGATCTTCGCTCACCGCGTTTTGCACACCTTGAATGAAATCCTGACGCTTATCGAGCAGCTCCTGCATGGTCATCGACACAGCGGCTGCGCGTAACGCGTCGACGAATTTGTCTTCCACCAACTGCGAGAGTTGCTCCGGATCCATCGTTCGCTGACCGAGCGTCTGCGCAGCGTTCGCGATACCTTCTTTGGTCGGCACGACACGAACGAAGAACGCCACCACGACATCGACGCGCATGCGGTCTTTCGTGAACAAGGAATCCTTCCCGTATCGCATGACCTCGAGTTTCAACGTGTTCATGTTCACGAGAATGATCTCGTGAAACACCGGAAACACGAGCGCGCCGCCATCCATGACGACCTTCTGACCGCCCAAGCCGGTTCGCACGAATGCCCGTTCCTTGGATGAACGCCGGTACAGCCGCGAGAAAATGAATCCGACAATGAGCAAAGCCAGAAAGGCCACGCCCGCGAGTATCAAATTGTCCATCATCACTGCACTCATTCCTGCTCTCCCCGATAAAGCCCGATCAACTCTTCGACTCTGTTCCAACCAAATCCGGCCACGGATTGATCGCCCCCAAGAAGCGGCTGCCGGCGACTTGCTGAGTCAGCATGATTTCTTCTCCGGCTTGGAAACTCATTCCTTCCGCTTCGGGCTCAACCATGACGTAGATTGTTTGGCCGTGCTCATTGCGCACTCGCGCCTGCGCTGCGTAACCCTGACGCGCGGTGCCGCTAACGATGATTGCAGGCCTGCCGATGAGCGAGGTGAACGAGACTGCGAACGTCTGTTCTTGCGGGATGAAGCGTGCGATGCCAGCACCCAGAATACGGACGATCGGAAGCGTCGCGACGAACGCAATCGGAACGGAGATTGCAGCCGGAACCCACGCGCCGATGAATCGATGCGCAACCATGTTGAGCCCGAAACCGCACAGCGCGAACCCCGATAGAAATAGAACCAGCAGCACGAGGATCGGCACACGACCGACGTGCAACCAACCGAGCAACTTATCGAACGCTCCGTGTAGATGATCGAACGAATCCGGCAATGCGTGCTGAAGAGATTCAGAAACGCTGGCGCCGATCACCGTCGCAATTCCCTCGACGATGGCAATCAATAGCATCAAGAAAGTCGCGATCGTGAACGGCCATGTTTCTGCAGCAAAGAGCACGGTGACTCCTGTTCGCTTGTCCCACTGCGGAGCCAATTCGTACGGCCCCTTACCGAGCATTCAACTGGGTGTGTGAAGTCGAGACAACGAGAAATCGGCGAATGACGAGTTCGTACCGGCGATCTCGGCAACCCGTTGTCGGTTGACCGTTGTCAGTTGGCAGCCAAAACGGTGTGGGGTGTGACGTGTGATGTGAGTTGACGGTTGAGTGTTGTCAGTTGGCAGCCGAACCACGAACCCCGATCCAGGATCCACCATCCACGATGCCGCTTCCCGGTTCTTCTATCCGCTAGTCACTAGTCACACGTCACTTCTTTATCGGCCTCACGAGCCCTTCCTGCGCAACCGACGCAATCAATCGCCGCTGCCGATCGAACATCTGAGCCCGAGTGAACCCACGAGCCCCGCCAGCCCACGGACTCACCGCGTCGACGAGCACCCAATCATCGGTGCGACAGGGACGATGAAACCACATCGCATGATCGAGGCTCGCCATCATCACTTCGCCGGTGAACATCGAAATCGTGTGCTTCAGAATCACAGTCGTCGTCAAGAAATAATCTGAAACGTACGCAAGCGCGGCCTGTTGCGAGAGGAGATCATCGGGCAGCTCGGAGGTCGAGCGAATCCAATACAGTCCGCGCGTCGATGCGGATTTACGAAAGAAGAAGTCGTCGGGACTCACCGGGCGGAAATCGATGATCGACGGCTGATTCGCATACGCGAGCGCACGCTTCGGTAACTTGTCGGCGTACGTCGCCGCAAGCTCACGAATGCCCGGCAGCGTCTCCGGGTCGGGTACGTCGATGTCCAATCCGAGTTCGTGCTCGAATCCCTGCTCTTGGCGATGGAATGAAAGCTCCATATGGAAGATCGTTTTTGCGCGCTGCCGTGCGACGACGCGACGAGTTGAGAAGCTTCCCCCGTCGCGGGTGAGTTCCACGTCGTAGATGACCGGGATGTCGCTAGCACCGGCGAGCAGGAAGTACCCATGCAGCGAATGCGCGCTGCGCGATGGATCGACAGTCAGCGCCGCTGCTTTCAACCCTTGACCCAGAATCTGCCCGCCGAACAGCGTGTTGTTGCTGTTGATCTGATTTACGCGGCTACGAAACAGATTGGTATCGAGCTGCTCGAGGTCGAGCACTTCGCTCAAATGTTGGGGTGCGGGTAATGGAGTGGACATGGGGGGGGGAGTATGGGCGTAGCTGGGAACGGGGAACGTGTGAACGATACATCTCGGCATTGCAACGAGGTAGCGGTGCAAAGCCATACCAAGGGCGATGCGGACATGCGAAGCATATTCCCTGTTCCCTGTTCCCTGTTCGCTGTATTCAGTTGAGCGTTGTCCGTTGGCAGCAGAGAAGTGTGAGGTGTGATACCGGTGGTCGGTTGAGCGTTTTCAGATGGCAGCTGGGGTGTGAAGTGTGCGCTACGCAGTATGAGCGGTTAGCGGTTAGCGGTTAGCGGTTAGCGGCTAGTCAGAGTATCTCTTCCTTTCCCGTTTCTGCCGCACATGGACGTGCCAATGCCGCGAAAGGCAGGACGCCGAGAGCGGCCCGTTTCCCGTTTCTGCCGCACATGGACGTGCCAATGCCGCGAAAGGCAGGACGCCGAGAGCGGCCCGTTTTCCGTTTTCCGTTTTCCGTTTTCCGTTTTCCGTTGACCGTTGCGAGTTGGCAGCCAGAAGTCGATCGCGGGTCTTCGTTCCCTCTTTGAGGCACGAGTCCCGAGTCCCGAGTCCCGAGTCCCGAATCAGGATCCACCCTCTCCCGGACTGCGTCCGACCTCTCCCGTGAAGGGCGAGGTGACGTCGCTTCGCGTCTTCCGGTTGGCAGTTGACCGTTGTGAGTTGACAGCCGAACCACGATCCACGATCCACGATTACGACCCCATCCGCTAGTCACTAGTCACGAGTCACTACGTCAGTCATCAGTGATTAGCCCGCCGGTCCATCCGCCGCACTCACCGGTGAGGCACCGTGCCTGGCCTGAGTTTGCTACTCCGACGTTGCGAATTTCGCTAACCTCTGCGCACTTTGAGCTCGGACGGGCCGAGCTTCGCTAGCGGAGGGTGCATGTTCAGCCGACTCGGAAATCTCATCAAAGGCTTCTTCTCGCTGTTCATTTCGGGCATCGAGAAGCGCAATCCCGAAGCGCTGCTCGAACTGGAGCAGGAAAACCTCCGCAA
>DASTSB010000434.1:0-5367 GCA_035760885.1 Steroidobacteraceae bacterium
CGGCATATTGAATGTCCGAGAGGGCCGTTCGAGAACAAATCGCAAGAGAAGCGCGCCGCCCAAGCCCTGCTCGCAAGACGTCTCTCGGAATTGGAAAGAGGCGCCGGTAACAACGCCAGTCGGAAGGTCACCTTCGCAGAGGTGTGCGACAGATATCTCTCGAGCAAGGTGAATCTACGTCCGAGCACTCGGCGCGGATACGAGTCTCTCGTCCACCTTTACCTCGCTCCGTATTTTGGTGCCTGGCGGATTCAAGACGTATCCTCGATGGCGATCGAACGTTTCCGCAGCGACCTTCAGCATGGCATCCCGAAACCAATCTCCGATGCGATCGAGCAGAGACGGCATCGCTCTAAAGTTGCATTGGCAAGCGCGAGAAAGAAGCAAGCCGAGGGTCGCAAGCAAATTGGACTTCGCACGATCAACAAATGCTTGACCTTACTGACGATGATTCTCAACTACGCATCGCGCCATCGCTGGGTTGATTGGAACCCTGCGTCACACGTGGAGAAGCTTAGAGAGCCGCGGCGCACTTCCGACGCACCTCTCGATTCGAACGTTCTTTCTGGGGCCGAAGCGCGTTTGCTGCTCGAAGCAGCTTCGACGGCAAAGCGCGATCGATCAGGCGCACTGATCTCAACAAATTATCGTCTGATTTTTAGTGTTGCTGTGTTCACCGGGCTACGTGCAGGGGAAATCTTGGCCCTTCAGTGGGGCGACATCGACTGGGCAAGTCGTCAGATCCACGTGAGGCGCACGTGGAAGGACGGGACTTATCACGATCCGAAGACGAAGGCTTCGACACGTCGCGTGGACATGCCGACATTCCTGGTGCACCAACTTCGAGAGTGGAGACTTGCGTGTCCCAAGGGTGATGAGGATCTGGTGTTTCCGAATCTAGAAGGATCGCACTTGAGTCACGCGAACCTCCTCCAGCGTGGTTTCTATCCGGCTTTGCGGCGCGCCGGACTGCGCCGCATTCGCTTCCACGATCTTCGCCATACATTTGCGTCGCTGATGCTGGCTGCCGGCGAGGACGTGGTCCGCGTGTCACGTCTCCTGGGCCACGCCTCGCCAACGATCACACTCAACGTGTACTCGCACATGTTGCCGCGGGAGCACTACAGATCCACGGACCGACTTGCAAACATGGTTTTTGGAAACAATTTGGAAACATCGCAGTCGCAAGACACGATTGCAGCATGCGAGGCGGAAGAGATCAGTCTTAGTGATCAAGCACTTAGAATGGTGGCCAGGGACGGAATCGAACCATCGACACGCGGATTTTCAGTCCGCTGCTCTACCAACTGAGCTACCTGGCCACGTTGGTGCTGAAGGGGAGCCCACCAGCAACATGCCCGGCCAGAACGGCCGACGCGGGGCGCGTATTAAATCGGCGAGCGTGGGGGTCGTCAAGAAAAAAGCGCCGGTCCCGTACCGGCAGGCGGCACCAACAATGACGCGTGACGTCAACTTCAGGTGTGAGACTCCAATCCGGCGATTCGTCTCGCAGCTAAGCCATTGAAAGAGCTCGGATCGTGCTTGGGACTGAAGGCGCGATCGCACATACCGCCTGCAACTTTTTCCCATCGAGGGCGTTTCGTTTGACGCCCTCGATAACCCGAACACATATATAGGAGTGTCCATGGTCGCAGCTTCTGAAACGCTGCAGCTGCAGCCGCGCGCGCATGAAGATGCCGCCCCGGCGTATCGGCGCGTGCGCGCGGCTACGCAGGCACTCTGCACCGGCCTGCAGGCAGAAGATTTCGTGGCGCAGAGCATGCCGGATGCGAGCCCGATCAAATGGCATCTGGCGCACACGAGTTGGTTCTTCGAACAATTCCTGCTCAAGCCACATCAGCGCCGCTATCAGCCTTTCCGCGCTGAGTACGAGTACCTCTTCAATTCCTATTACCAAACCGTGGGGTCAATGCATCCACGCGCGGAACGCGGCCTGCTCACACGGCCCACCGTTGCTGAAGTGTTCGAATATCGCGAGTACGTCGACCGTCACGTGCTCGAGCTTTTGGAGGGACGCGACGCCGAGGATCCCTACTGTCAGATCGCGACCCTAGGTCTGCACCACGAGCAACAGCATCAAGAATTGATGCTCACGGATTTGAAGCACCTGTTTGCGGCGAATCCGTTGAAGCCTGCCTACCGGAATGCGCATGCGCAGTCGCAAGCATCGAGCCACATCGCTCCGCTGCGGTTCTTCGCGTTCGAGGGCGGCATCAAAGAGATCGGCGCGACGGGCAAGCGCTTCTGCTTCGACAACGAAACGCCGCGTCATCGTCAGTGGCTCGAGCCATTCGCACTCGCTGATCGACTCATCACCAACGGCGAGTACATGGAATTCATTCGGGAGGACGGCTACCGCCGGCCTCAATTATGGATGTCGGATGGATGGGCACTAGTCTCTGCGGAACATTGGCGGCACCCCTTGTACTGGTCGGATGACCTTGATGCGGAGTTCACGCTCAATGGCATGCAGCCACTGCATCCAGCCTCTCCTGTGACTCATCTGAGCTTTTATGAAGCGGATGCGTTCGCGCGCTGGGCAGACGCGCGATTGCCGACGGAAGCCGAATGGGAAGTCGCTGCAACGAGCGTGTCATCCACTGCGGGTAATTTCGTCGCGAGCGGCGCGTTGCACCCGTTGCCGAGCGAAGCGGGCACGGGGTTGAAGCAACTGTTTGGGGATGCTTGGGAATGGACTGCTTCGCCCTACTCTGCTTATCCGGGCTACGTACCGCCGAGCGGCGCACTCGGCGAGTACAACGGCAAATTCATGTGCAACCAGATGGTTCTTCGCGGCGGATCGTGTGTCACGCCGGTCGACCACATTCGCGCCACGTATCGCAATTTCTTCTATCCGCACGCGCGCTGGCAATTCACCGGCATTAGGCTCGCTCGCAATTCCTAAGGAAGATCGATGGCAAAGCATCCGAACGTCGCAGTAGCTCCTCCCTCGCGCATGACCCACGAGGTACTCGAAGGATTGCGTAAGTCGCCGAAACAACTATCGCCCGTCTGGTTTTATGACGAAGCCGGATCGAATCTGTTCGAGAAGATCTGCGAATTGCCCGAGTACTACCTCACCCGCACCGAGCTCCGCATCATGCGCGAACACGCGAAAGAGATGGCGGAGCACATCGGCCCGCAAGCGGCGATCATCGAACTGGGCAGCGGATCGAGCCTGAAGACACGCTTGTTGCTCGATCAACTCGAAGATCCTATCGCATACATCCCGGTCGACATCTCGCGCGAGCAGTTGCTCGATGCAGCAGGAGCCTTGGCTCGGGACTATCCAGCGCTGCGCATCGTCCCGGTATGCGCAGACTTCACGCAGCACTTCGAGCTTCCGCACCAGATCGCCGCAGCTCGCAAACGAGTCGTCTACTTCCCAGGATCGACGTTGGGAAATTTCGAGAAGGACTCCGCCGAGGCACTACTACGGTCGATGGCAGCGATCGCGCGCGATGGCTGGGTGCTGATCGGCATCGATCTGAAGAAGGATCCTCGGATCCTCGAGCGCGCCTATGACGACGCTGAAGGTATCACCGCGCAGTTCAATCTCAACGCTTTGCGTCACGTGAATCGCGAGCTACCCGCGAACTTCGATGTGAACGCGTTCGAGCATCAGGCGGTGTGGAAAGAAGACAGCAGCCGGATCGAAATGCATCTGGTCAGCCGTCATCATCAAAGCGTCCAGGTTGCCGGTCAGCGCATCGAGTTCGCACGCGGCGAACACATACGAACCGAGTGCTGCCACAAATACACCTTGGAGAGTTTTTGCGAGCTTGCAGCCACTGCCAACCTGCAAGTCGCACACGTATGGACGGATGAGAACGCGATGTTCAGCGTGATCTTGCTACATACGGGCCCCACTCAATAGTGAGCCGCTGGGCGATGAGCGCCCGCGAAGGATCGAGTGTCGGGCGCTTAGCGAGGCGCGCGATTCTTATCGATGATCGCGATCAGAATCAGCAGGTAGGAAAGCAGACGGACCAAATAGATCAAAGGATGTCCGAGATTCGGCTCGTCGACGAGCAAGATCATCGAGCGATTGAGCCCTTCCACGATGAAGGAAGCTCCGAACGCCAAGAACAAGGTATCGCGTGTTTGGCGCCAGAACTTGATGAAGAATGCGCCCGCAATCAATGAGGCGGTGACGATCGTTCCTAGGAGAAATCCGTTGAGCATGGCTATTCGCTTTCGAAAATGAGGCCGTAGATCAACAGCAGCATCGAGACCGCGGCCACGCCCAGCCGCCAGGAATACAAATCGATTTGTTTGGGCAGGATCTGCAAATCGATGATCAGCAAAGCGTTGGCCAAGGTAAGGCCGGCGAAGCAGAGTCCGCTCCACAGCAATAAGCGTTTACGCACTGAGGCGTACGCACGAAGCAGCAATACCGCGCTCAACCCTACGACAAACGTGCCCACGATGTTGACGAGTGCGTCCATCATCAGCGATCTCGCTTGAATTCAAACGCGCGCGCGAACTCGCGCACCGAACTGGATGCTTTGGAGTGGATGAAGGTGGAGACAGGGATCAGATTTTGCCGATATGCGTTCGCGACGGTGGCCATCGTGTCGCGCTTGTCCCACTGACTCTCGTATCGATATCCGCCGCCTTCCTGCGCTTTCACGAAGCCACGACGAACCAAGGTTCGTAAGATCTCGGCTGCAGTTTCCGGGCGGACATAGATTCGCGCAGCGATTTCCGATTCGGTCCAGGTCGTGTGGGGATTCTCCCAAAGCAGCAGAAGCGCTTCCAGCTGCGGAACCGTATCGATGTAGTCCGTCAAAAACTGCAGCACTTCCTGTGTGACTTCAACGCGGGGCCGATCGACCACCGCTCACCGTACCTTTTGCATGGGCAACGCTGATGTTTCAAATGAATGGCTGAGGCAGCGAATCATAGTATCCACGGCAGGTCCTGGCGAGCCCGAATCGCTTTCGAGCGTCACTACTTCGAGCCCAAGCCTGCGATTGCGACCCATCAGCGCGAGACATTCATTGCCAGCAGTTTTCGATCCTTGCACTGGGGTCACTATCCCGGTCCAAACGGCGAACGGTGAAGTGCGGTTCCCTTATAGATCGGCTTGCTCGGGAGATGCGCCATCATCCGCCGTCGAGATGTCATCGTGACTGCGGTATCAGTCGCCACGACATGGGCTCACACTGGAAGTCCTAGTGAATCAGGAATACAAGCGCTCCTCCGGCCTCCGTGATCTTCAATGCACCGAATCAACAGCATTCGACTCGCAACGTGGGCCATGGGCCAGTTACCTATCGCGTGATTAACTGGACTTCTGCCACAACACCGAAACAATAGCGCTCGCGGACGGTTCGCCCGCGC
>DASTSB010000435.1:0-6611 GCA_035760885.1 Steroidobacteraceae bacterium
CCCGTTTCCCGTTTCCCGTTTCCCGTTCCACGAAATGCAGTAGCTTTGCTGCATGAGCTTCTGGCACGGATTTATGGTCCTAACTTTTGTTCATCTCTTGGCTGCGGCCTCACCAGGTCCGGATTTCGCGCTGGTGACTCGGGAGTCGATGATCGCGGGACGACGCGCGGGCTTGTTGACGAGCGTCGGCATAGCGCTTGGGCTCGCGGTTCACATTTCCTATTCCGCGGGGGGTCTCGCAGCGCTCATCGCGCATTCAGATCGCTTACTGCTCGCAGTGAAAACACTCGGAGCGGGCTTCTTGTTTCATTTGGGAGTGAGCGCGCTGCGCGTGGCAGACGCGCACCCAACTTCTCAAGGTATGGAAGTCCCTGATGCACCCGACACACACGGCTCGAGTTTTGTCGCCAAGGGCTTCTTCTGCAACTTACTCAACCCGAAGGCGCCGCTGTACTTCGTTGCGCTGTTCACCGCGGTGATCCCGTCGACCACGCCGACGTCGACCCTAGTCGCATACGGCACTTGGCTCGTCATTCTGCAGTGGCTTTGGTTTACCTTCATCGCAACCGTGTTTTCGCATGCGCGAATACGCGACTACTCGACTCGTGCACGTACCTGGATCGAGCGGTTCTTTGGAGTTGCGATGATCGCTCTCGCAGCGCGGCTCGCGTGGTCGGCGGTGCGTTCCTGATCTATTGCGCCGACACTTTTTCCTGCTCTAGCCGGGCATCGAGTCGTTGTTGGGCCGAAGCTGCGTAGTTGGTGCAGGCCTTCGTGTCGATCAATCCCTCGGCATCGCCCGCGTTGCGCTTGTCTAAGCGGGCCCAGAGATCAGACCCTTCAGGGTGTGCTGAAATGAGGATGTCGCACGGCAAGTTTGCGACCGTTTGAATGCTTGATCGCAAGTCCTGCGCTGCTGCTGGGTAGTCGGGATCGCCGGTGAAACGAAAACCCTCCGAAGAGACTGCATTCAAGCTATCTGCGTAGACGAGATTCAAACAGCGCGCGCCCTCGCAGCTCTGCCATGTCCAACTCGTTCCGCCTGGCGTGTGTCCGGGCGTGAAGTGCGCCGTAACGTGCAACGAGCCGACGCTCACTCGTTCGCCATCGTGCAGCATCTGTGCTTTGCGGACCAACGGCTTCATGGGAAGGATCGTCGCGAACTGTGGATCTTGCTTATCGCTGTGGCCCGAATCGAGCGTCGCCTTCGCCCAGGGGCTTGCAGCAACCTTCGCGCCCGTCAGCTTCTGCAGTTCAGCGATACCGCCTGCATGATCGAAGTGTGCATGCGAATTGACGATCCATTTGATGTCTTTGAGCTTGAAACCGAGCTGCTCGATGTGACGCCGAATCAGCGGCACCGACTCGGGCAAGTCGCCATCGATAAGAATGTGCCCGGCATCGCTCGTGATGAGCACCGATGAAAGCCCGTGGGTGCCGACGTAATAAGAATTCCCGTAGAGCTTGAACGGTTCTTGATCGACGTTCCATGTCGTGCGCGCATCAGCCCATTGATCTGTCGCGGCACCTGCGCTCGCACTCAGAACAATGGAAACAGCGAACGTGAAGAGTGCTGCGCGCATAGTCATGTCAACCAGTTCACCAAGCCATCGATGGATGCAGGAGATGGAGTGCCTGCAGAGAGCACAGTTCCGAGATATAGAAACGCGACGATGTGATCTTCAGCCGCAAACCCCAGAGTGCGCTTGACGTTCGCATCGAATGCACCGGCGCCGGTTTTCCACATCGCTCCATATCCAAGGGCACTGGCAGCTAAAAACATGTTCTCGACCGCAGCCGCCACCGCACAGATTTGTTCGAATTCGGGAATCTTTCCCGCAGTGACGTGAGCCGCAACTGCAATGATGGTCGGCGCTCGCAGCACTTTCGCGCGTTCGCCGTCGAGCTGTGCATCGGTCGCTTGCGGCTGCTTTGCCTTGAGCATGTCGGCGAGTGCATCGCCTAGGCGCTTGCGAGCATCGCCCTCCATCACCGCAAAGCGCCACGGACGCAATCGCCCGTGGTCCGGCGCGCGAGTGCCGGCGCGAAGAATTTGTTCAAGATGCGCGCGCGTAGGTCCGGGCGCCGACAACTTGGCTGCCGAAGCGCGTGATTCGATCGCCTCGAGAACGTTCATAACTAATCGATCCTTCGCACTTGCATGGCCAGATGCAGACGGTCCCCGCGCGGTGTGCACATTGCGATATCTACGCCCGAACCCATCGGCCACGTGCGGGCAAGCGCTTGCGAGGGCAAGTACACCGGGAGTTTGAATTGCGTATCGACTTGGATCTTGCCCGATGGCAAATGCGGTTGAGCCGACCCCAAACAACGGCCCATCGACCACATCCCATGCGCCACGGCTTGCTTGAATCCGAACATCTTCGCCGTCCGCGCGGTGAGATGAATCGGATTGAAGTCGCCTGACACCTTGGCGTAGCGCCAACCCGTGTTCTCCGCGATCTCGAGCGCCTCGGTGCTCGTGCCCGATTCGGGGTGCGAGGAGCGCTCGATGCCTCCACGCTTCGCTCCTTCCTTCGGCGGCGCATTGCCGCGCGCAAACATCGTGCTCACCTCCTCCCACACTCTCACGCCGTTTTGAGTGTACGTCGTCGTGAAATCGTATTCCTGTCCGATGTCGGTGAAGCGCGCAGTATCGAAGAACACCCGCAACGCGAGTGGTGCCCGAGGCTCAACGTTGCCTAACACACGGATCGTATTGCGCAGGTGAATCAGCCCCAGCACTTTGACGGGGAAATCGCGCGCGATGAACAACTGCATGTGCAACGGCATCGCGAGCACATGCAAATAAGCCGGCGGAATGCCGTTAGCATCGCGGACCCCGCAAATTTCCCGATACTGCTGCAGGTGTTTGGCCGAGATCATGATCTTACGAACGTTCAGTTCGATCGGTCGAATCGGCGTATCGGGCGGCGCGATGTAGGGCTTCTTGCCCAACATCACTCGAGCGTACGCCGGCACCATCGAAGGCAACGAAGCAAAAGTTTGCGTGGTCGGAGCTGTCATCGAAAATGGATGTCAATGCTTTGCAAGGTCTGCACGGACGATTCCGGCAGGTCTTCCGTGGCCGATCCTGGGCGCCGGATCAGTCCCAGGTACGGGTCGATTCAGGGCACTACGGAACGACTTGGTCCACGATGATATTCAATGTGCCCGCTCCGTTGGCAAATTCATAGGTCGCGTCGCCGTAAAAATCCCCACTCTGGGCCACTGGAGCGCCGCTGCGCGAAATCCGCGCGACCACTTGAACCTTGGGAACGGAAGCGATGGTACGGGTTGGAAGCATGGCGTCGCGCTCCGACAACTCGACGGTCAAAGGAGCCTCGCTCGTGCTATGCCTCTGAACCGCGAGCGGCGGACCGCCACCATTGGGGTCGCGCGCCAGTACGAACAACGGCAGCGGCGATGCGAGCTGCTTTTGAATCGACGGTGCGATCGTGACCGAGACATGTATTGAACGCTGCTCGCTGGCGGGTGCTGCATTCGCAGCTGCAGCCGGCGCACTCTCACCCAACTGTTCGTTGATATCTTGGATTTGCCGCTCCAGCACGGCGCGCAATTGTGGCGGCGGATTCTGCGCAATCAGACGTTGCAAGCGATCGCGGCCCACTCGCAAATCCCCGCGCATCAGCGCAGAGATGCTGCCGTACCACAGCGCTTTCGGATGATTTGGCGCCTTCTCAAGGGCTGCAGCGAACAAATCACCTGCTCGGCCTTGCAACGAAGTCTCATCGCTCAGCGCCAATGCTTCACCCAGAGCGATCATCGCGTTCACGTCCTGACCGTTGGTCAGATCGAATGCGCGCTGAAATGCATCGACGGCCTTCGGAGCCTGCCCCATGGCGATGTAAGAACGTCCGAGCAACATCCAGCCATCGGCGTCTTGCGGATTGTCTTTGAGCTTCGCTTCCAGATCGCGCACGCTGCGTTCCATCTCTTGCGCTTGAGCTTGCTGAGCCTGCGTGGACTTCCAATCCCAGTTGCTCAGGTGCGCATAGAGCGCGATCGCCAGCGCGGGAATTGCGATGACGAGCGCGATGCTGGACAGCCGCCGCTCGAGTCGCGTTTTTGCGCGGTCGTCGACGCTACCCTCGCGAGGACGCAGCAGCGGCAGGAGCAGCCAGCCGAGCGCGACTGCGACCATCAAGGCGCAAAGTACGATAAAGAGCGTCACGATCTTTCGTTGGTTGTTAGTGTGATGTGCTCATCGCGATGAGCAGCGTAATCAATTCTGGCTCGGTTCATTCTGAATCGATTCGTCCAGGCCCGGATCGTTCGGATCGGTTTCCGGAAGCTTGGATTTCCGCGCGATGGTGATCGCCGCTATCGCGCCCCCGGCCAGCAAGAACAACATCGGCGCGCCCCACAGTAGTAACGTGCGCGGGACGACCGGCGGCCGATATAAAACGTAATCGCCGTAGCGATCCGTCATGAATTTGAGAATTTCCTCGTCCGATTTACCGGCTCGCATCTGTTCGGCCACACCGCGACGCAAGTCTGCGGCCAGCGGCGCATTCGAATCGGCGATCGTCTCGCTTCGACAGACCAAACAACGGAGTTCATGCGTCAGGTGCTCATAGCGCTCCTGAAGCGCTGGGTCCTGAAACGCTGGAGCGGTATCGATGGCGAACGCCATCACGCTCCACAGACACAGCACAACGATGGAGATGCGTTTCATCGCGACGCTCCGACGGCCGGTACGCGTTTCAGGAACTCGTCCTGCCACACATCGAGCGTCATTGGGCCGACATGCTTGTACAAGATGGTGCCGCTAGCATCCACGAGAAAGGTTTCTGGCGCGCCATACACGCCCCAGTCGATCGCGACTTTGCCGACGTCATCGAATGCGACTGCGCTGTATGGATTGCCCAGTTGCTTCAGCCATCGCTGCGCCTTCGCTCGCTCGTCCTTCCAATCCAGCCCGATCAACGGAATCTCTCTGCGCTGCGCGATCTGCAGTAGAACAGGATGCTCCTGACGACACGCGATGCACCAAGTGCCCCACACGTTCAAAACGTACGGTTTACCTTTGAGCTCGGCAGTGCCGATCGTCTTGCTCGCATCGTCCACTTGGGGCAATTCGAACGTTGGAGCGGGCTTTCCAATCAATGGAGACGGAAGCTCGGACTTGTCCTTGCCCAATCCGATATAGAAGAAAGCGATGAGCGCAGCAAAGATCGCGGCCGGCAACAGATAACGCCACACGATCAAACTACCTTCGCTTGCGCATCGCTTGCAGCCGCTTCACGAGCGGGCACGCGTTGGCGATAGCGGCGATCGCACACTGCAATGAATCCGCCCAGCGCCACGACGATCGCGCCGAACCAAATGAACCGGACCATGGGCTTGTACTGGAGCCGCAAGCTCCACATGTTCGGACCAATCTGCTCACCCATGGCAACGAACAAATCCCGACCCCAGCCGGCATCGATGCCCGCTTCAGTCATCGGGTTGGTTTGCACGCGATACGTGCGCTTCTGCGGATGCAGGACGGCGACTTGCTTGCCCTCCTTCGTGATCAGAATTTCGCTCTCGATGGCATCGTAATTCGGGCCCGCGACATTGCTGAGTTTGTTCATCGTGAACGTGTAGCCAGCCACTTCCGTGCTCTGCCCCACTCCCAAGCTCAGATCCGTTTCGTGTTTGTACGACTGCACCGTCGTCGCACCGATCACGAAAATCGCGAGACCGAAATGCGCTACACACATGCCCAGCACGCTCGCCGAAAGCGAGTTCCCTTTGCGGATGCGTTCAACGGGTTCGATCAGCGCAGATCCGGCGACCCAGAACGCGACGAGATATCCCACGATCGTCAACACTGAGTGCCAGCCATACGCGATGCTCGGCACCGCAATGGCCAGCAGCAGCGAAACCGCGAACAGCACCCCAAGAATCGACTTCGTGCGACCGAACGACGCGCGCTTCCACTCCGCATGCATCCCAGGCGCGAGCAAGAACATCAGCGGCAACATCGGCATCAAGAAGAACGCGGTGAACCACGGCGCACCGACGGAAATCTTGCCGAGCTTCAACGCATCGAGAAACATCGGATACAGCGTTCCGAGCAAGACGGCGGCCGTGGCCGTCACGAGCAGCACGTTGTTGAGCATCAGAAAGGTTTCGCGCGAGATGGGCGAGAAACCCGCCGTCGATTTGAACAGCGGTGCACGCCAAGCGTACAAGCCGAGCGCACCGCCGACGCATGCAGCTAAGAAAATGAGAATGAAAAGTCCGCGACTGGGATCGCTCGCAAAGGCGTGAACCGATTCGATCACGCCGGAACGCACCAAGAACGTTCCGAGCAGAGAGAGCGAGAACGCACCAATGGCGAGGAGCAACGTCCAGCTCTTGAATAAGCCACGCTTTTCAGTCACCGCCAATGAGTGAATCAGAGCCGTGCCCATCAGCCAAGGCATGAAGGACGCGTTCTCGACTGGATCCCAGAACCACCAACCGCCCCAGCCAAGTTCGTAGTACGCCCACCAACTGCCAAGCGCGATTCCGAGCGTCAGGAACATCCAAGCGACAGTCGTCCAAGGCCGTACCCATCGTGCCCACAGCGAATCGAGTTTGCCTTCCAACATTGCGGC
>DASTSB010000436.1:0-9486 GCA_035760885.1 Steroidobacteraceae bacterium
GGTAGGTCCATGCAAGACTTCGTCTTATGGCGGAGGTGCACAGGATAGCCCAGAGCGCTGGTTCGCTCCTTCCGCCGGTTGGGCACGCTAAAGATTCAAAACGTCTGGCAGCCAGTGGCGTCCGCACTCATCTGATCGGCGAGTGCGATAAGGCACTGCCAAGTGCGGGTTCTGGTTCCGGGACCTCTCCGAATTGATCTGTCCGGATCAAAAAAGTTTGCCGTCATAGAACAATCAAATACTTGCGAACTTCCGGAAAGATCTTTTCGGAAGCCAGAGCGGATCTTCGCGCTCAACATGCCTCCCGCCGCTTGCTCTTCACCGAGGTGAGTATCTCGCCTCGCTTACTCGTGAGACCTTACGCGTCCAGGGCGACACAACGCGTTTGGAAGTGGCGGTGAGATATCGCCTGAGTACACGCTTCAACTGGTACGCAGGCCCAGTTGTCGACCGCCTTATGAAGGATGCGGCCGATGCATACCTAGACCTGTATCGATCCCTCTCGGAAGGCATCAAGGCACGATGAAGCCGGTGCTGAGAGTCGATGGCACTGCGGCCGGCGCACGTTCGGGATGCATCAAGCCAAATTCTTCGCTTGACCGACCAATAACTCGGTGGTTATATATCAACCCATAACCCGCCAGTTATTCTTCACATGCCGAAAGTTCACGATGTTCTGTTCAAGACTCTGGCCGATCCGACGCGCCGCGCGCTCTTCGAGCGGCTCTGCCGCGAAGGCGAACAAACAGTAGGTGGGCTCACCGCTCGCGCCGGAGTATCGCAGCCTGCAGTCTCGAAACATCTCGGTGTTCTAAAACAGGCTGGGCTGGTTCGCGATCGTCAGGAAGGCCGAGAGATTCGCTACACCGCGCAGGTCAGCGCACTCGCGCCGCTACTCGACTGGACCAAACAGATGACAGGCTTCTGGCAAAGCCGGTTCGACACACTTGAAGACTTGCTCAAGAGGATGGATCAATGAATGCAGTATCCGACGACGTGCGCTCTGTAGTAATCGAGCGTGAATTCTCGCATTCACCGGAAAAACTCTGGCGTGCGCTGACGCAGCCTCATCTCATCCAAGAGTGGCTAATGAAGAACGACTTCGTGCCGGTCGTCGGCCATCGATTCAATCTGAGTGGCGAGTGGGGCGGCGTCTTGGATTGCGAGGTGCTAACCGTCGAACCGAACAAGAAGCTCTCTTACACATGGAACTATGCGCACGACGATCCTGCGTACAACCTGAAGAGTGTCGTGACATTCACACTGAGTGCGGCGGGCAAAGGCACGCACTTGCGCATGGAGCAAGTCGGCTTCCGGCCAGAACAGAAGCAAGCATCGGGCGGGGCACGCTACGGATGGGAGCAATTCTTCACCAAGCTGGACGGCTTGCTGGGACGCACTGAGTAATCGGACGGCTGCCCGTAGTAATGAATCGTTAAATCATCGAGGAGATGCCAATGGAAAAATGGATTCGCAAAACACATCGCGTACTTTCGATGACGTTCGCCGTGATCGCCATCGCTAACATCGTCGCATTAGTCATGAAGGCACAAGTGGTGTGGCTCGGGCTGCTCGCACTCGTGCCGCTCATTCCGTTGCTTTTGAGCGGCTTGTATTTGTTTGCACTTCCGTACATCACCAAGTCACGTGAGGGCAAAGAAGCTAGTGCGGCCATCGGTCAACACTCGTGACGGATTTCCTCGTCAGGTCGATCGGCGCCGTATCATCGTCTCTCACGGACATCGCTTCCGCACCTCGGCAGTCCGATGAAGGCGCCCCGGCTGCGTGGTTGGTCTTCAATGCCGAGGTGGCCGAGGGGCTCCGCACGGTTAAGGTGGGCGATGAACTCGTGCTTCTCACTTGGCTGGATCGTGCGCGTCGCGATCTGCTGAGCGTGCATCCGCGCGGTGATGCCTCACGAACGCAGGAAGGCGTATTCAGCACCCGCTCGCCGCACCGTCCGAATCCGATTGGCCTGCACCGAGTCACGGTCACCGCAATCGAGGGGGCCGCCTCCAAGTAAACGGATTGGAAGCACTCGATGGAACGCCCATCCTCGATCTCAAGCCCGTGCTCAATTCGAGCGTTGACGAGAGATAAAGCACCGCAACGAGGATTTCCTACGGAAGTAGCGTAGACGCTACGGGATAGACCTTAGACACGGCTGCAGCTCAACCGAACCCGCGTCACAGATGGCCCCACAGAATTTGCCCAAAGTGCGCACACGGCACAGATCCACATGGAGCTGCTCGACCATTCCAGGAGGACCTCATGCGCACTGTCACCGTGTCTCTGGGCGATACAGAGCTCGATAGCTCGACCGAGACACTGCTCTTCGCCGGCTTACAACACCTAGAACGTCACTGCGACAGCCTGCTCCGATGTCGGGTGAACATCGAGCGAAGCAGCCGGGCTGGCGGGAAGCGCTGGCGCGTCACGATGCTCTTGAGCTCCTCAGAGCGCGACGTTTTTGTTGAAGGGCTCGATGAGCGAATGGATGCGCCGTCACCGCGGACTGCGATAGTGAACGCAATTCGCGAAGCGGAGAGAGCGCTTGCGGAGCTCAAGCGAAGCAAAGACTGCACCACCTGTTGCGAGCAACTACCCACCCCGTCAGCGCGACTTCGGCTGAGCCGTGCCGTCAACGTCAGGGCTTAAGTCGGTTCATGCACGAGTTGATGCTCGATCCGACGGTCCGGGATTAACCGCTCAGCAGGGAGAACTCGGCGCTCGAAAGAGATTCGATGGAAGATGGGCGATCGTGCGAGTGCCCGATCGCCCTCAGGGAAACGCATCAGCGGGAAATGAGAACCCGCTCGCCGCTCGTTAGATCGATCGCAAACAACCCATACATGAACGTATCGGTTACGTATGCGACGTTTGCTTCGGGGTCGGCGAATACCGAATCTGGGTACAGCATATCGATTCCACTTCCGGCCACGGCACCACCACTGCCCCTGCCGGAAACCAACCGTGGATCATTGGTGAAATCGTAGAGAGAAATACCCAGTCCGTCGGCCATGAGCAATGCGTGCTCGGTCGGATGCATCCACAGACCAAACGCTTGTGCAGTTGGAATCGCGGATACATCGCCTGTGTTCAGATCAACGCTGTACGGCGTGCCGGGGCTAAATTGTGCACCCAGTGTCACGATCGCGTTTGTCGATCCTGCGGACCGATCGAGCACGATTCCGCTCAAAGCTGTGATCGAAGAGCCAATATCAAGGTTCGATAAGACAGCGCGATTCCCCTGCTCATCAACGGACAACAACGTCGGATCGAATCCATCCGTGTCTACCACGAGGGTTCGATTTGCAGCAGCATCCCATGCGATCAATGTCGGTCGCCGGAAGTTCGGCCCCGCACCCAGACTGTTGTCCGATAGGACCGTTCTGTCTCCAGTTGATAGGTCCACTGCAAGCAATGCCTCTGAATTGGGTGCTTCGAAGCCTGGTGCGAGGGCTCGATGATTTACCTCATCGATCGCGAAATTTCCAAACGGAGCGAATGATGGCCCGGACCCGACTGCATCGGACGACACAACGCTACGAACGCCGGTGGTCAAGTCCAGCTTGAGAAGCGCGCGTCGCCGAAGTTCGGCGAAATAGAGAACGTTACCGACTTTGACGACACTGGTCGGAATCATCGGTTGCGGACCGGTTCCGATGTTGGCGTGGGCGAGCAGAGTGGGCTCACCGCCGCTCAAGTCGGCCCCATAAATGTCCAGCGTCGGAATGGCGCTCATGTACACGCGGCTGTGAGCGCTGTCGCAGGCAAGCGCATACACACCGTCAGCTTGGCTCTGGAGCGCGGATGTACTCGCGACCTGGTTAGCGGCAGGGCTTGCGAGATCGATCGCAAACACACCGTGGGGAAGATTTGAACCCGCGGTGGAAACCAGCAACTTGCCGTGCCCGTCGAGCTTCATTCGCGTGATCTGCCCCAAGGTCGCAGTCCCGTCGAAAAAAACGGTCCGGTCACCGTTCGAGGGATCCACTGCAAACACCGTTTGACCATCCGACACCAGCAATCTGGTGGGAGTTGTTTCCTGGTCGACGACAACATCAGTGGGCGAGTTGAAGCTTGGACCCGTACCCAGTGACGGAAAGGTAGGACCACCAGCAGCGGGATTCCCGCCGCCCATCCCCGAAACCACGGTTCGAGCGCCAGATCGCAGATCGACCTTCATTACGCCAGGCTCGGTCGACAACGCTGCGTCGCGCCCTCGCGTCATATAGGCGAAGTCACCTTGCGAATCGATAGCGATGCCCACAAATCGGCCACCGGTAGGGAAATTGGTGAGCCCGTATGTGGAATCGTTCGAGTCCGAGAGCAGATCGCGAGTGCCGTTCGTCAGATCGATTCCCACCAGCTGATCACCCAGGTAGTCCACGGCTATGAGTCGGCTGTGCGCCGCATCTAGAGCCACATTCGAAACAGCAGTCAGGGGCGCGGCTGAAGCCGAGTCGTAACCTGCAAACACGGATGAAATCCCAGTCGTCGAATCGATCGCCAGGATCTGCCGGCGTTCAAAGTCCGCCAACAGAAGACGGTGGTGGGTGGGATCGAAATCCATCCCAGGCACGTATGACATCGCCGGACCGTTGTTTCTAACAAGAACGGTGGCAGCGGTCGCGTTGGTATTTCCGACCTCATCTGTGGTGCTTACAACAAACGTGTTCTCGCCTGTAGCAACCGTTTGCACAGATGTCCACGTGCCGTCAGGTGCGATGGTTGCATCGATTCCATTGACCTTAACCGTCGGCTCATACGGATCCGAAACAGTACCCCGAAGGGTGACTTGATTCGCATCGGTATACGAATGAGCGGGCGGGAATAAGACCTGCGCAGTCGGGGCGGTAATATCCACGCGCCAAGTTGCTGTGGCAGGCGATGCGTCGACATTTTTTGCAGCATCTATGGCCCGAACGCTCAACGTGTGCTCACCTTCAGCGACGCCGGGAATATCGAAGCTCGCGCCGCTCGAGGCGAACGCAGCGCCGTCCACACTCACTTCGAAGGTAGATCCCGCTTCCGTTGACGAAAACGTAAATCCGGCCGTGGTCGAGTTGGTCACCGCTTCGGGCTTGGTGACAATCGTCGTATCGGGCGGCGCTGTATCGCTCGCATTCGAACCGCCTCCTGGATTGGTGCCTCCCGGAGAGCCCCCGCCGCCTCCACCGCCCCCACATGCGACTAGAGCAAGCATTGCTGCCGCGGTGAATAGCGCACGCACAAATCCAAATCCAGCCTTCGCACGGACCATCCGTTCCTCCCGATCGATTGCGAGTTCTTTTTTTAGCCGCTGATCTCGGCGAACGCATTCTGCCTACTGCGAATCGCGGCTCGCAACACAATGTTTGCAACTTACGCCGGGGATTTGACTTATCGGCTGCATCGATACGCACAGCGCATCGACGGCATACTCAAGTTGTGATCGCACCACCCTCTGTGGCAATGCTGCTGATGGCCCGCCTGAGGAGTCCTTGATTGGATCTCAATCAAGTAGAAGATCCGGTAAGGACAATCGCATCTCAACAATGAGATGCCTCGTGTAGGAGTGTCGCAGCGATCTCATACGAGCGCACGCGAGCTGCGTGATCGTAAATCATCGATGCGACCATGATTTCATCTGCATCGGTGCGCGCGATGAAGTCGGTGAGTTGTTCTCGCGCCGTTGCAGGCGAACCGATCGCTGATGCGGAAAGAATCTCATCGAGCATCAATCTTTCGTGGGGTGCGAGTTGATTGAAGTAGTCAGGGATTGGCGGCTGCAGGGTAGTCGGACGGCCACGACGTAGGTTTATGAATGCTTGCTGCATAGAAGTGACCAGCACCCTCGCCTCCTCATCAGTATCAGCGGCAATCACATTGAAACCGAGCATCACGTAGGGCTTTTCGCAATGCGCGGATGGCTTGAATCGCGAACGATAGAGATCGATCGCTTGTAGCAGCGCGCCCGGCGCAAAGTGCGATGCGAATGCGTAAGGAAGACCGAGCGCGGCAGCAAGCTGCGCGCCGAACAAACTGGAACCCAAGATCCAAAGATCCACCTTCGCGCCAGTCCCAGGCACGGCGCGGACCGGATTGGTACCTTCGAAGTAACCCATCAGTTCGAGTACGTCCTGCGGGAATGCGTCCGGGTCGGTATTGAGATCGCGCCTCAGTGCGCGAGCTGTTACGTGATCGGACCCCGGTGCACGACCCAGACCCAAGTCGATTCGGCCAGGATAGAGCGCATCGAGCGTCCCGAACTGTTCTGCAATCACGAGCGGCGAATGGTTCGGCAACATGATCCCGCCGGCGCCTACCCGCATTGTCGAAGTGCCACTCGCGACGTGCCCGATGAGCACGGAGGTTGCTGCACTCGCGATGCCCGGCATCCCATGGTGCTCCGCTAGCCAGAAGCGATGATAGCCAAGCCGTTCAGCGTGACGCGCTAGGTCGACAGAGTTGCGAAACGACTGCGCCGCATCGCTCGTGGCCGTTATTGGCGCCAGATCCAGAACCGATAGAGGAACCATGAATCACTCCGCATCGACTTCAAAACAGTAACTCTCCCGCGCTGCGATAGTTCAGGCAATCCGCAAGCACCCTCGCGCATGCAATTCGCTCGGAGCGTGTCATGCATCGCTAATCGCATCGCGCCATCTCACCACGCGCAACACTTCTCCGGTTACACGCATCTACATCGGCAACACGCATCGACACAGCAATCATGCTGCGTAGGCCGCGAGTCCGTTCGGCTTCATTCAACACAAGGAGTAGCGATGAGCCGATTCATGCATCGCATCTTCAATCTTTGCTTCGCGAGCATTGCTGCCATGTCGTGCGGAGCCGAAGACCTCCCGCGTCCCGTTCCGATAGAAGCCGTATGGAAACCGCAGATCGCGGCGTTCACATATCGCAGCGAAGGAAGGAGGTACTCATGCGAGGTGTTAGCGTACAAGATCCGCCTGACGCTCAGCCGACTCGGCACCAATGGGCATGTCGACGTACGGCGTATCGCTTGCCATGATCTAGCAACACTGGCGCAATTCGAAGTGATGCTCAAATCGCCCATTGAGGCGACTGCGGAGAATGTGCGAGCAGTGACTACTTATGATGCCAAGTCGGAGTTGGTCGCCCGAGTACAAGGAACAGCCCTTCCGACCGCCGAAAACCTGCAGCGATTTCCCGCCACTTGGAAAACCGTTTCATTTCGTCATGCGAAGCGACTGGATCTCGATGCGGGCGATTGCGCGCTCGTCCAGCAGCTGCGCAATCAGCTCATGCCGACGATGTCGATTCGAATCCTCCGCGACATTCGCGGAGTCGATTGCTCCGAGGAGCTAAGCGGCATTCGGAAGCCCGACCTGACGGTTGCAGCTCTCGTGCCGACCGATGAGCTTCTTTGATCGTTTGGTGTCCCAACCCGCGCTCTGGGAGATTGCTGAACCTGAGTGATCGGAAATTTCCGTTGACAGGTCCATCCGAACGAAGGCCGAATATGTCGTGTGCGGGACGCACGGCGGGATAATTCTAAGAAGCAACGATGATCTTCTTCCCCTATCGAGCGGATGTGGGCTTCAACCGCTGGCCCCTCTTCACCTTCCTCGTGTGCGTCATCTGTATCGGCGTCTTTGTCCAACAGGTGTGGTCGGAGCACGAGTACCGAAGTTCGTTGATGCACTTTTGCAATTACGGACTCTCGCGAAATGAAAAGATGTTGGTCAACTACTTACCAACAGACGATAAGAGCCTTTGCGCGACATTGTTGCGTCTGCGGGAGTCGAAGGATAGAGACGGCGATATGCGCGAGCTTGCGGAGCAGTCGAAATCCGTACCTTTCTATCGGAAGCGCTCAGATAGCGAGGACTACATCTACACATCTCTACGGGACGCGACGCGCCGATTGGATCGCGAAGTCCCGCGCAATCTCACCAACGACTTAAGTTACGACCCGAGCACGCTCAATGTGAAACGCATGGTCACAGCAGCGTTCACGCATGCGGACGTATTCCATCTACTTTTCAATCTGCTGTTCTTCTTCGCCTTCGCGGCGTCCTTGGAGGTCATCGCCGGACACCTATTGTTCGCTGGGTTCGCAATTGCGACTGCGATAGGCACTCACCTGGCGTACGCGTATAGCGTTCGAAATGCGCAGGACGCCATTCCGACAATCGGGTTATCAGGCGTGGTAATGGCCATGATGGCCTTTTTGGCCGTGATCGCGCCCACCTTACGCATCCGTTGTTTCCTTTGGTTATTGATTATCGTGAGACGCATCCGCGTCCCAGCCATGCTCCTCGTCGCATTCTATGTAGCCGAAAATATTTACGACTACAGCCATGCAACCGTGGACGACCACGTGAACTACATAGCGCATATCAGCGGCGCCGTATTCGGCGCAATTGCGGGTGTTGCCTATCGCTTCACTCATCGCGCATATTTGTCTGAGATTGTCTATTGACCTCGCGCCTGTCTCATTCACGAACGTATTGATCGGCGCACGGGCATCTGCGCATCCAGTTATGTGCTCTTCTTCGCCACCCTCACTGCTCGAGCAAATCGCCGAAAAGTCCTGAGCGTCTGCAAAGGCGCTCGCCCAACGCACGTCACCGAAAAAGCTGAAAGCACGCGTTGCTATCGTGACGCTCGTCACAGGGCTTTTGAAAGGATCTCAACGTGCGCGTGCTTTTGCTTTCATCGGCGTTCAATGGGTTGACGCAGCGGCTGCATCGAGAGTTATCGCTCCTCGATCACACGGTTTCGGTGGAACTGGCATTGAGTCCCGAACTCATGGAGGAAGCAGTCGCGTTATTTCGGCCCGACCTGATCGTCTGCCCATTCTTGAAGCAGCGCGTTCCCGAATCGATCTGGAAAAAACATACCTGCCTCATCGTTCATCCTGGAATCGAAGGCGACCGCGGACCGTCATCGTTGGACTGGGCGATCAAGCGCAACGAACCTGTCTGGGGAGTCACGCTGCTCCACGCTGCAGAGGAAATGGATGCGGGTGATATCTGGGGCACCGCAACCTTTGCGATGCGAGATGGCAGCAAAGGCAGTGTGTATCGCCGCGAAGTAACGCGAAGCGCGGTCGAGTTGGTGCTCGATGCCGTTCTCAAATGCAAGGACCGCCGCTTTCAACCGCGCGCGCTCGATTACGAGAATCCTTTAGTAACGGGCCGCTGGAATCGACCGATGCGCCAAGAAGATCGGGCGATCGATTGGGCGGTCGACTCTACCGACCAAATCGTTCGCCGCATCGATGCCGCTGACAGCGCGCCCGGCGTGTTGGGCAGCATCAGCGGCAAACCCTACTACCTCTATGGCGCACGTCGCGCAGTCGGCATCGACGGCCAAGCCGGTGCGCTCGTCGCCCGTTCGCACGGAGCGATCTGCCGTGCAACTGTCGATGGCGCTGTATGGATCACTCACTTGAAACCTGCACAGCTCGGAAAGCCGGCGATTAAGCTGCCCGCCACGGACGTGCTCGGCGAG
>DASTSB010000437.1:0-19815 GCA_035760885.1 Steroidobacteraceae bacterium
AGTCCTTCTTGATCGCGAAGCGATCCGTCGTTACTCCTCGGTTAGACCACCGTCTTCAAGCACCAACGTCCTTTGCATCTTCGACGCAAGCTCCGGTGCGTGAGTCACGATCACCAGCGCGGTGCCGAGTTCGCGATTGAGTTCGAGCATGAGATCGAACACTTGACGTGCATTCGCGCCATCTAGATTGCCGGTAGGCTCATCGGCAAGTACGACCTTGGGCTGAGTCACGAGCGCTCGAGCGACCGCAGCACGCTGGCGCTCCCCGCCCGAGAGCTGACCGGGTCGATGTTCAAGACGGGCACCTAATCCGACACGCTCAAGTAACGCTCTCGCCCGCGAACGTGCTTCTTCCACCGGCGCGCGACGAATCAGCAGCGGCATCGCCACATTTTCCAGCGCACTGAATTCCGGCAGCAGATGGTGGAACTGATAAACGAAGCCCAGCGCTCGATTGCGCAACTCTCCTCGCGCCGCATCCGATAGTGAGCTGATTTGCTGACCGGTAATCGTTACCGAACCTGAGGAGGGCAAGTCCAATCCTCCCAGCAACTGCAACAGCGTCGTCTTTCCTGAGCCTGATGCACCGACGATTGCAAGGCGCTCGCCCGCACGCACGCTCAGATTCACATCGCGCAACACGTCAATGCGCGTATCGCCCTGAAAGAAGTGTTTGGCGAGCGACTGACAGCCCAGAACTTCTTCGCTCGCAACAGCAGGCGCGCTTTCGACAACTTGGTTCATGCAATTACTCGTGACGCAAAGAGTGCGCAGGTTGGGTGCGCGCCGCGCGCCAAGATGGATAAAGAGTGGATAAGCAACACAGTCCAAAAGCCGTGAGCGAGATCTTCAGCACATCGCTCCACTCAACCGCAGCGGGCAAATCGCTCATGAAGTACACCTTCGCATCGAGGAAATGCGTACCTAACACCGCCTCGAGTCCGTGTACTAGAGTCTCTAGATTGGTGGAAATCAACACGCCCAGAGCAACGCCAGCGAGTGTTCCGATAGCACCGATAGCGGTTCCTTGCGTAACGAAGATGGCAAGGATGCTCTTGGGCCTGGCACCGATCGTTCGCAAGATCGCGATGTCCGCTTGCTTTTCTTTCACCACCATCACCAGCGTCGAGATAATGTTGAATGCCGCGACCGCAACCACGAGCAGCAGAATGATGAACATCACCGACTTCGTGAGTTGAATCGAACGAAAGAAATTCGCGTGTTTGCGCGTCCAGTCATCCACGTAGTAGACGGCATTGCCGCTGAGCGACGCAGCAATGCGATGGACAACGCGCGGAGCCGCAAACATATCCTCCAAACGTAATCGCACACCGCTGACGGTGTCGCCCATACGGAAGAGCCGCGCGGCATCTTCCATATGCATGTATGCGAGATTGCGATCGAATTCGTACATGCCTGCTGAGAACGTACCCACCACCGTAAACGCACGCATGCGTGGCACCACGCCCGCGGGCGTCGTGTTGTGCAGCGAGGTCACGACGATCACGCGATCCCCGAGCCTCACACCTAACGCCTTCGCGAGCTCCGCACCCAACACGATGTTGTACTTACCGGAGATCAGACCATCGAAGCTGCCGCTCGTCATCTTCTCGGCAACGTTGGCAACACTCTCCTCTGTTTCAGGAAGAATGCCGCTGATCCCCGCGCCGCTGGTCTTATTGCCTGCAATCAGCAGCGCTTGGTCCTCGATAAAAGGCGCCGCAGCGACGACCTCCGGATCTTGCTTCGCGTGCGCGACCACGGCGTGCCAATCGTGCACACCGGCCTGCGGTGCAGTAATCGTCGCGTGCGCGGTCAAACTCAAGATCCGGTCGCGGAGCTCTCGCTCGAAACCGTTCATCACCGACAGGACGACGATCAGCACCGCCACGCCGATCGCCACACCGACCATGGAGATGGTCGAGATGAAGCTGACGAATCGATTGCCTCGTGCCGATCGCAGATAGCGTCGGCCAATCATCCACTCGTAACGACTCATGGCTATTCGTACCTGAGCGCGTCTGCTGGCTGGGTTGCGGCGCCACGCAGCGCTGGATAGATCGTCGCTAAGATAGTTAGCACTAGAGCAGTCACTGCGATGGTGATCACCTGCGGCCATTGCACCTCAGAAGGCACTTGAGTAATCACATAAACAGTCGGATCGAAAATCTGCATGCCGAACACGCGCTCGAGAAACGGCACGATGGTCTCCACGTTGAATGCGATCGACAGTCCCAATGCGAGCCCCACCAGCGCGCCAATCCATCCGATCAGCACGCCCTGAGTGATGAATACGGCGATCACGGCACGGGGCGTGATACCGATCGTGCGTAGGATCGCAATGTCGGTGCGCTTCTCGTTCACCACCATCACCAAGGCACAGACGATGTTGAAGGCGGCTACTGCGACCACGAGCATCAGAATCAACATCATCATCGTCTTCTCGATCCGCACCGCCCGGAAATAGCTGGCGTTCTCTTTTGCCCAATCGCTCGTGGTGAAGTTGCCTCCGAGTTTCTGCGCAATTTCTTGGATTCGCGTCGGCGCCGCGAAGATATCTTTGAACTTCACTCGCAAACCCGCAGGCGTGCGAGCCGAACCGAGCGCCTCTGCATCCTGAAGATCGATGAGCGCCAGACCATTGTCGTGCTCTTGCACACCCACTTCGAATACGCCCTTGGCGATGAAGGTTTGCACGCGCGGTTGGAGTTGCAAGCCAGCACCCGTATCCGCGGCGCCCGTCGGCACGAGCACTGTGATCTCATCGCCTTCGCGCGCATCGAGTGCCCACGCGAGACCGGCACCAAGCACGATGCCCTGCTCTCCTGCTTTGAGGTCAGCGAGCTGGCCATGAGTCATGTGAGCGTCGAACTCGGAAACTTGCGGTTCGATGTGCGGGTCGACGCCGCGAATCACAGCAGGATGCAAATCCTGGCCGCGTCCGATGAGACCTTGAAGGTCGAAATACGGCGCAACCCCCAGCACATCCGGCTCATGACGAATCCGATCGGCCAGCCTACGCCAGTCGCCCATCTGCGCCTCGGTTCCTGAGATCGTCGCATGCGATGCGAGGCTCAGCAGGCGCGTGCGCAGCTCGCGCTCGAACCCATTCATCACCGAGATGATCGTGATGAGCGCCGCCACCCCGAGGCAGATGCCCGCCATCGAGATCCAACTGATGAACGAAACGAAGAAGCCCTGCTTGCGACTGCGTAGATAACGAAGGCCGATGTACAGAGGCAAGGGATGGAACATGAGGGGAGTGACTAGTGACTAGCGGATAGAGGATAGGTTCGGAAAGAATCGAAGCGAGGTCGAGAAATGGGAAACGGGAAAAAGGAATAGGAAAGCACGCAGGCCCGTATCGAACTTGGTTTAACGATCTTCTGTTGCGTCACTCTTCTTCCTATCCGCTATCCGTGATCCGCTGCCCGCGCGCCGCGCGAGGGTACGCGCGGCACGGCGTAATGTGAACTGCAGCACAATTGTTCAGCGCCGCGGCAGTGCGCAGCTTGGTCCTTATGTAATCCCTACTATACAGTCGCCTGTGCCTGGTAATTCTGTGCTCACGGAGACCGATCATGCGCGCTCATCGCTGGACCATCGCTGCCCTGCTCGCTTTGACCATGACTTCGGCAATGGCCGACGACCTGCAAATGCCGAGTTCGGATTCCGCCGCGGTCGAGCGTCCTGCTCGCGGACTCACAATGGATAAGGTAGAAGCGAAGTTCGGTGCTCCTACCCGCCGCGTCCCGGCCGTCGGTGAGCCGCCGATCACTCGCTGGGAATACCCGGGCTTCGTCGTGTACTTCGAGCGCGATCGCGTCATTCACGCCGTGGCGACCGGTTAAGACGAACGAAGATTAAGAATTTCACACCGAGCTCACAGGGAGCACGAGACGCGGGACCCCTGTGCCTTACGGGCCCGCCATCCGCCAGTTGAGCCATTGGCCTGTTGATCACCGGCAACTCGATTTGAATCCTGCTCATCCTTGCGCTCTTTGTGTTGCGTCCGGCTCCGTTCCCGTTTGTTCTCGTGTGGCAACGAGCGGGTGAACAGTGCCGACGAGCCGTACACTTCACCACATCACTTCATCACTTCATCACTTCATCACTTCATCACTCCATCACTCCATCACCGCATCATCATCGCCAAGCGTCCGCCTTCACCGACTTTCGGCGGCTGACCCACACCTGATACCCTGCGCGCCCTTCGGGGACGCCTAAGCGCGTCGTTCCGAGTTTTTTCTATTGCGCTTCGGCTCGGCCAGGCGCGCAGGTCGTTTTCGATGTTCGATCCAGATCGTCCCTTACTTCCCAGTAAAGCCCAGCCGCTCGTTAAGTGGGGCCAGCTCTATGGCTCCGCGGATTCGCTCTGGTTGGCCGAAGCCGCGCGCAAAGCGTCCGGTCCCATTCTCGCGATCACGCCCGACGCACGCCGAGCTTCGCAGCTTGAGGACGAGCTGAAATTCTTCTGCGTCGCCGGGACCGTCATCGAGACATTTCCCAACTGGGAAACGCTGCCGTACGACTTGTTCTCGCCGCATCCCGACATTGTCTCGCAGCGTCTGCGCATGCTGGCCACGATGCCGCGACTCGCCAAAGGGGTGGTGATTGTCGACTTGGAGACGCTCTTGCAGCGTCTTCCTCCACAGGCCTATGTCGATGGTTACGCGTTCGATTTGAGCAAAGGTGAGCGCATCGACTTGGCGTCGTTTAGGGAGCGTCTAGCTGGCGCGGGCTATGTCGCCAGTTCGCAAGTGATGGCCCCCGGTGAATTTGCAGTTCGCGGGTCGCTGATCGACTTGTTTCCGATGGGCGGCGACTCGCCTTACCGCATCGATCTGTTCGACGATGAAATCGAAACCATCCGCATCTTCGATCCCGAGACGCAACGTTCCGGCGAACAAGTCCAAGCATTGCGACTCTTGCCCGCGCGCGAATTCCCGCTCACGGCAGACGGAATTCAGAACTTCAAGCGACGCTTCCGCGTGCGGTTCACTGGAGATCTCACGCGCATGAGCATGTACCGCGACATCGCGGAGGGCGCACCTCCTCCAGGTGTCGAGTACTACCTGCCCTTGTTCTTCGATGCGACCTCCACGCTGCTCGACTACATGCCGGGCAACACGATCGTCGCAGGTGATGTGGGTTTGATGGATGCGGCGAGCAATGTGTTTCGCGATATCGAAGCTCGCTATGAACAGCGCAGTCACGACGCGGAGCGGCCGATCCTAAAGCCCACGGAAGTCTTCATGTCCGCGCATGAGTTTGCGACTCGGCTCGAAGCATTCCGTCGGCTCGAGATTTCACGCGTCGAGTTGGATCCGCTCACTGAAAAATCGCCGCTGCAAAATTTTGCGACGAAACGCCCGCCAACGATGCGCATTGATCCGCGCGGCGAATCGCCTGCTCGCGAGCTCGCTGGGTTCCTGCGCGAATTCCCGGGGCGCACGCTGATTGCTGCCGAATCCGCGGGCCGACGCGAAATGCTGTTGGACCTGCTTCGCAAGCAGCACCTTGAACCGGCTCAAGTCGAGCATTGGTCGAGCTTTGCCCAGTCCACGGCCAAATTAGCGATCACCGTGTCGCCGATCTCCACTGGATTGGTGCTCGACGATCCTTCACTGGCTTTGATTGCAGAAGATCAACTCTTCGGCGAGCGCGCCCGTCAGGAACGGCGGCGCAGGCGGCCGGAGCGGGATCCCGAAAAAATCATCCGCGATCTCGCTGATCTGGTTCCCGGCGCACCCGTTGTGCATGAAGACTATGGCGTCGGGCGATTCGTGAGTCTGGTGACACTCGACGTCGGCGGCATGCAAAGCGAATTCTTGCTGCTCGAATATGCGGACGGCGACAAGCTCTATGTGCCCGTCCAGGCACTCGACTTGGTCAGCCGCTTTACCGGTGCGCCCGCAGAGAGCGCGCCGCTTCACAAACTCGGCACCGATGCATGGGCCAAGGCAAAGCGTCGCGCCGCGCAAAAGATTCGCGACACCGCAGCTGAGCTGTTGGACTTGTACTCGCGACGCGCCGCGCGACAGGGCGAGGTACTCAAAGCGAGCGAAGGCGATCTGCTCGCATTCGAGGCGCAGTTCCCGTTCGAGGAGACGCCCGATCAGGCTGAAGCGATTCGCCAAGTCGTAGCCGATATGGGTAGCGGCAAACCAATGGATCGCGTGGTCTGCGGCGATGTGGGCTTTGGCAAGACCGAAGTTGCATTGCGCGCGGCATTCGTCGCAGTTCAAGCGGGAAAGCAAGTTGCGGTTTTGGTCCCGACCACGCTACTTGCTCAGCAGCACTACCAGAGCTTCGCGGATCGTTTTGCGGACTGGCCGGTGCGCGTCGAATCATTGTCGAGATTCCGCAGCACCAAAGAAATGAATCAGGTCATCGAAGGCTTGGAAAACGGCCGCGTCGACATCGTGGTCGGTACTCATCGCTTGCTGCAGAGCGCGGTGAAATTCAATCGACTCGGGCTCTTGATCATCGATGAAGAGCATCGCTTCGGCGTGAAGGACAAGGAAAAGCTGAAGCAATTGCGAGCGGAAGTGGACGTCCTAACGCTGACGGCAACGCCCATCCCGCGAACGCTGAATATGGCCATGGGCGGATTGCGCGAGCTCTCGTTGATCACGACACCACCGGCTTCTCGCTTGGCGATTAAAACGTTCGTTTCGCCTTGGGATTCCAACACGATTCGCGAGGCATGCTTGCGTGAGATTCGCCGTGGCGGGCAGATCTACTACGTGCACAACAGCGTTGAGACCATCGAGAAGACAGCGCGCACGCTTGCCGAACTCGTGCCTGAGGCGCGCATCGCAGTCGGCCACGGCCAAATGCGGGAGCGCGAACTCGAGCAAATCATGCTCGACTTCTATCACCAGCGCTGCAACGTGCTCGTTTGCACCACCATCGTCGAAAGCGGCATCGACGTGCCATCGGCGAACACCATCATCATTGACCGCGCAGATAAGCTCGGGCTTGCGCAATTGCACCAGTTGCGAGGCCGCGTGGGTCGTTCCCACCACCAAGCATATGCGTATCTGCTCACGCCGCCGCGAAACGTGATGACGGCCGATGCGATCAAACGGTTGGAGGCAATCGAATCCCTAGAAGACTTGGGGGCAGGCTTCACGCTAGCCACGCACGACTTGGAAATTCGCGGCGCCGGCGAATTGCTTGGCGAAGAACAAAGCGGCCAGATCCAAGAGATCGGCTACGCGTTGTATATGGAAATGCTCGAACGCGCCGTCAACGCATTGAAGTCCGGCAAAGTGCCGCAGCTCGATCAACCTCTGCACCAAGGTCCGGAAGTGGACCTGCATGTGCCGTCACTGCTCCCAGACGATTACCTCCCGGACGTGCACTTGCGATTGGTCCAGTACAAACGCATTGCCGCAGCTGCGAGTGCGGATGAACTGCGTGAACTACAAGTGGAGATGATCGATCGCTTCGGCTTGCTACCGCCGCCTGCCAAGAATCTGTTCCGTATCGCCGAGATCAAACAGGCCGCGCGAACTTTGGGCTTGCGCAAAATCGACGTGGGCCCAGGCGGGGGTTCAGTGACGTTCGATACCGAAACTCGCGTCGAGCCCGCCACGTTGATTCGCTACGTGCAACAGAATTCACGCACTCATCGTCTCGACGGAGGAACGAAGTTGCGTTTCACACTCTCGCTGGCGTCCGACGAGGCGCGCTTCAAAGCGGTTGAGCAGTTGCTTGAAGCGTTGGCGAAGAAGCCGGAGCCGCACAAGCCGCTGAAGGCGCGGAAATAAGGGCAGCCGACCGTCGTACACGACTCCTCGGCAAGCGAGCCTTCGGCAGGCAAGACGCGTGCGCGTCAGGCAGGCCTAAACGGCAGGCCAGATCAATTAGAACCCCATCCCGAACCCTGGCTTCGGAACTCCGTGTTCTCCGTGTTCTCCGTGTGAAATCTTCTTGCCCCTTAGTCGGACCGGCTTTCCGCTAAACTGACGCCCCTTCGCGAGGACGGATCATGCACCGATCGAGTTTGAAACTTCTGCTGCTCGCAGCATTTACGCTGATGCTCGCGCCTGCAGGTGCGCAGCAACCCGAGTTGCAGTCCTACGACGTCGAACTCGTCATCTTCAAGAACCTGAGCTCCAACGAAACGCCCGAACAGTGGGGATTGGAATCCGCCGACGCTAACGAGCGCATGAGCATCCCGGATGACGAGGCCCCCGCAGACGCAGCAGCCGCACCGACGAGCCCCGCACCCGCGAATGACTTTCCAGCATTGCCCTCCTCGAAATTCAAGCTGGGCGGAATCGAGGACACATTGCGCCGTGCCCGCGGTTATCAGGTGATCGCACATATCGGCTGGACTCAGCCGGGCTTTCCCCGCGACTCAGCACGTTTCCTCAACATCAACTCGTTTGTCCCGCCCACGACTGGACTGACGGGCCAGGTTGCCTTGTCCCGCGGGCGTTATCTGCATCTCACGTTGGATTTGGTGTACTCGCCGCCGAGCGCCGCCGGCCAACCTTCAGAACGCTACGTTTTGCAACAATCGCGCCGCATGCGCAGCAACGAGCGCCACTACATCGATCATCCGAAGTTCGGGGTGGTGGCGGTGATCACGCCGTCCACCTGAGATGGACAGGTGATGCGTGATGAGGTGATGAAGTGAACGGCGTGGCTTCTGCTGAAGGCCTACGTGCGAGCGTGACGTAACGTGGTGCGATGGGGCAAAGATTGAGATGCGGTAACTCTATTCACCTGATCACCCCATCACCCCATCCCTTCTATTCCAGCTCCCTGCTCACCACCCGATTCCTCCCTAGCTCCTTCGCATCCTTGAGGGCCTTCAATGCACCTTCGTAGGCGCGGGCAGGCGGGAAATCGTGAGCCGGAACCAGTGACACGACGCCCGCACTTGCGGTGACGTAGCGCGAGACGATGGAGCGCGGGTGATGGATAGCGAGATCGCGAATGCGACCGAGCACTGCTTCGGCAAGCTTTGAGGCTTGAACCAGATCGAGTCCCGTCGTGAGTGCGGCCACTTGATCCTCATCGAAGCGCCCGCACAGATCGCTTGCACGTCTAAAGCACGCGCCCACGACACGAGCGATGCGCTTGAAAGACTGATCCGCACCCGATTTGCCGAAGACTTCTTTGTATTGCGCATAACAATCGAGATCGAAAACCAAGAAGCTCAACCGCCTCGATTCTCGCTGCGCCAGGCCCCAATCGCGCTTGACCAGGTCCTCGAAATACGGGCGCCGAAGCAATCCGGTGAGTTTGTCATCACGCAAATAGGCCAGCATGGTTTGCGTGGACATGGTCGGGTCTTTTTGTTCCCCGTTGCGAGCCTCCGTACGCACTCGCTCACCGGCTTCACGGTGGAAGCTGGCGAAATGCGTGACCTGCCCGCCTCCATCGCGCAGCGGAGCGAGCGTGATGTCGTTCCAGAACATGGTCCCGTCGCGGCGATAATTGCGAACGGTGGTGCGGCAACCGACGCCTTCTTGCAGCGCCGTGCGGATTTTCGCGAGACCCTCTTGATCCGAATCGTCGGCATGCAGAAATCGCAAGTTGCGGCCCAAGATCGAAGACGCTTCGTAGCCGGTGAGTTGCTCGAGCGCCGGATTGACGTACACGACCTGCCAGTCGCCGGACTGCGCCTCGCAAAGGGCGACGGGCTCCGGGCTGGCCTCGACCAGCGCCTGCAGCACCTTGGGTTCCACACTCATCTCATGCATCCAGACTTAAATTGGGGCGCTCCATTGAGCTCTTGATAGCCGCTTCACAGGTGCGCCATTCGAGCGATGCCTGCAGGGCCTGCCGGCTAAAACCCGGCTTGCCGTGCAACCGTGCCATGCGCACTTGACTTAAAGGATCGCCACTCCCGCGAAAAGAATCGATGACTTGGAGCACACCTTGGCGATTGTTGCAAAGAGAAAGTACGTCGCAGCCTGCCTCCAAGGCCGCTTTTGCTCGATCAACCATGTCTCCGACGATGGCCGCCCCAGCCATCGACAAATCATCAGTGAATACCGCCCCGTCAAATCCGAGTCGGCCTCGCAGTTCATCGACCACCCAGCGCCGCGAAAACCCGGCTGGGCGCGGGTCCACTTCAGAAAACACGACGTGGGCAGCCATCACGGAAGCCAACCCGTTATCGATTAGCCTGCGGTAGGGGTAAATGTCATCGTCCATATCAGACAACGGCCGACGATCGACGGGCATGGCAACGTGAGAATCCGGTACGACAGCCCCGTGCCCCGGAAAATGCTTGGCAGTCGCCACCATCCCTGCCTCGCGCATGCCGCCCATGAAAGCGATCGCCAAATCCGCGACCACGCGACAATCGCGATGGAACGCCCGATCCCCGATCACCGAACTCACGCCATAGTCGAGATCCACACACGGCGCAAAGCTCATGTCGATCCCGACGCTGCGCAGCTCCGCCGCCATTAGCCAGCCGCATTGACGCGCCAAATGACGCCCGGCGACGGGATCAAAGTCGTATTCGCGGCCGATCGTGCGCATGGGCGGTAACACCGTGAACCCCTTGCGGAAGCGCTGCACACGGCCGCCTTCGTGGTCCACTGTCACCAACGGTGCCGGCGTACGAATGCCACGAATCTCGCTCACGAGCCGCTCGATCTGCTCGACCGACTCGAAGTTGCGCGTGAACAAAATCACCGCACCAACGAGAGGATGCGCCAAGAGTTCGCGGTCCTCTTGCGTGAGCTCCTTTCCCTGGATATCGATCATGAGAGGACCAAGTGTCATACGTAGTGACTACTGACTAGCGGATAGTGAATGGACTATCTGAGGGGATAGTGACTGGCGGATCGTGATTCGCAACGGATAGAAAAATCGAGTCCTCGCTTCGCGACACCCACTTGCCTGCGCTAATCATCTCGCGTGAACAGTGCAATCGATTCGACATGCGCGGTATGCGGGAACATGTCCATGACGCCCGTCGCCTCTATCTTGAAACCGTGCTCGTGCACCAAGACTCCAGCATCTCTCGCGAGACTGCCCGGGTGACACGAGACGTACACGACCGTGTGCGCATTCGATTTTGCAATGACCGGCAATACTTCTCGAGCGCCCGCGCGCGGAGGATCCAACAGAACACGATCGTACTTGCGATGCGCCCACGGTGCAGACAGGAAATCCTCACCCATCAGGTTCGCCGCCAAGAACTCCGCATTCGCTATCTCGTTCCGACGAGCATTCTCGCGCGCACGCGCGACCAGCGCCTCATCGCCTTCGATGCCGGTGACGTGAGCACTCGAGCGAGCGAGCGGCAAAGAGAAGTTGCCCAATCCGCAGAACAGATCGAGCACTCGATCGGTCGCCTGCGGCTGCAGTAGTTCGATGGCACGCGCAATCATCAACTCGTTCAAACGAGCATTCACCTGCACGAAGTCCGTCGGCAAGAAGTTGAGCGTCACACCGTATTCCGGCAGACGATATTCCAGCGCTCTGGGCGAGGGGCTCAAGGGCGCAATCGTTTCGTAACCGCCGGGCTGCAAGTAAAGATCCAGGGAATGCTCCTGCGCGAACTTCAAGAGCAACTCGCGATCGGCATCCGTAAGCGGCTCAAGGATTCGCACCACCAAAGCGACTACGTTGTCGGCAACGGCAACTTCGATCTGCGGTACTCGATCGCGAATAGACAATTGAGTTACGAGTAACGACAGGGGCTCAACCAATCGATCCATCGGGGGCACCAGCACTTCGCAGCGCTTCACGTCCGTGATGAAGGTGGTGCTGCGTTCGCGAAAGCCGACGACAGTGCGCTGTTTTTTCGGCACGTATCTGGCGGCCAAGCGTGCCTTGCGGCGGTAGTTCCAAACATCGGCAGTCAAGGGCGGCAGCACACGCAGCGGCTCCACTTTGCCGATCCGGCTCAATGCCTCCAGCAGCTGATTCTGCTTGAATGCAATTTGTCCTTCGGGCACGAAGTGTTGTAACGCACATCCGCCGCAAACACCGAAATGAGCGCAGCGAGGTTCGGCGCGACCATGGGCAGGCTCGATCACGCGAACAAGTTGTGCTTCATCGAACGTTCGCGTGCGGTTGACGATACGCAATTCGACTTGCTCACCCGGCAAGGCGTCATCGATGAAAACCGCTTTACCATCGATGTGCGCTATACCACGGCCTTCGTGCGAAAGATCAGTCACCTGGGCTACCGCAAGGACGGGTACGAAACGAGCTTTGCGTCGTGCGCTCACGCCGCCGACTCCTTCCAGGCCGCGACGAACTCATCGAAATGCGGTTTGGATTGCGCAATCAAGGATTGCCGCACACGCGCCACCTCATCCAGGTACTCATCTCGGGTTAGGCGGCCGCGCATCAGCTCGAAGCGCAAATAAATTAGAAACGTGTTGAGCACATCGGTCTCGCAGTAGTTGCGGATCTCGTCGATTTGCCCTTCCAGATAGGCCTCCCAGACCTTGTCGCCGCTCATTCCCAACTTCCCCGGAAATCCCAGCAGCAACGCCGCGGACTGCAGGCTGACACGCGCTCGTGCTTGGAAACTCGACAAGACGTCCATGAGATCCAAGTGCCGGGTGTGATAGCGATTTAGATAATTATTCCAGCGGAAGGCTTGATCCTCGTCGCCCGTCTCCCAGTAACGCGGCGCGGCGATGCCGTGGCGCATCGCGCGATAGTGCAGCACTGGAAGATCGAACCCGCCGCCGTTCCACGAAACGAGATCGGGCGTGTATTTTTCGATGCCGTCGAAAAAGCGCTGGATGATCTCGGCTTCCGAAGCATTGGACTCACCCAGTGACCACACTTTGAATTGTTCGCGCGTGCGCAGCGCAACCGAAATCGCGATCACGCGATGCTGTTCGTAAGACAGAAATTCGCCGCCCGTTTCCTCGCGGCGCTTCGCCTGCATCACGTAACCGACTTGCTTGTCAGTGAGATCGCCGAGCCCGTAGATCTTGCGCCCCAATTCCACATCGGGAATGGTCTCGATGTCGAACACGAACACCGCCATTACGCTTTCCTCATCAAAACAGCCACCGCGACGATGAGCCCAGCTTCATCGGTCAAAGTGATGTGACCATCGCCGATGCCGAGCTTCTCGCACATGGCGCGCCCCCGAGGCGACCAGACGATTTCGGGCTTGCCCCATGCATTCGAAACGACACCGGAATCGCGAATCCACATGCCATGCGCGAAGCCCGTTCCCATGGCTTTCACGATGGCTTCCTTCGCAGCGAATCGCATGGTCAGAAACCGCACCGGTCGCTGATAACGACGAAATGCTTGCTCTTCTTCAGGCAGCAACAAGCGGGAAACGAAATGCTCGCCGTATTTCTCGTAGATGCGCTGCACACGATCTTGCTTAACGACATCGGTGCCGATGCCGAAAATCACGGGCGCACCCCGCCGGCGATGAGCATGACAACGGCAATCATGAGATCGAGCGGGCTTCGAGCATGAGCCGCTTCATGTCTGCAACCGCCAGATGCATTCCGTTCATCACTGCACGCGCCACGATTGCATGGCCAATGTTGAGCTCCACAATCTGCGGAATCGCGGCGACCGGTACGACGTTGTGATAATTGAGACCGTGGCCTGCATGCACGGTGAGCCCAAGCGAAGCGCCGTACTGAGCGGCATCGCGCACTCGCTCCAATTCGCGTACCTGTGCCGAACCGCTCGCATCGGCGTAAGCGCCGGTATGTAACTCGACGACGGGCGCTCCCACACGCAAGGCCGCATCGAGTTGGGCGCGATCCGGGTCGATGAACAACGACACTCGAATGCCGGCATCACGCAGCCGCCCGCACCAGTCCTTCAACTCGGACTCCCGGGCCGTGACGTTCAAACCACCTTCCGTCGTAACCTCAGCGCGGCGCTCCGGTACGAGGCACGAGTCGGATGGCCGAACATCCAAGGCGATACGAACCATTTCCTCGCTCGCCGCCATTTCCAAGTTCAAGCGCGTCTGCAGTGCTTCTTTGCACGCCCGCACGTCGCGATCCTGAATGTGACGCCGATCTTCGCGTAGGTGGACCGTGATGCTGTCGGCACCCGCCTGCTCGGCCAACATGGCAGCGAAAAGCGGGTCCGGGTATTTCGTGCCGCGCGCCTGGCGAAGCGTCGCCACATGGTCAACGTTGACGCCGAGGTAGATGGCGGGATGTAGAGCAGACATACGTGTGCCGTGCCGCAAACCAAAGAGGCTGCGATGTTATCAGGGAATGTCCGCGATACCGCGCTGGCCCGGCCCATCGATGTCTCAGGGCTCCCGACGTCGCAGCGCCAGCATCACTTCGCGACTTTTGAGTTCTCGCCCATCGAGCACACGATCCAGCGCATGGCGCAGCAGTCGTCGAGCTTCAGAACAGGTTCGAGCGTCGTTCAACTCTTCGCGTGCGAGCGCGAGCAGCGTCTGTCCGGAAAACACCATCGCGCCTTCCGCAATGTCGCCCGCCCTCGCCGGCCCGCTTTCGAACCAGTGGTAAGTCGCATTCAGCTCGACCGGTGCTCCGCTGCGGACATCGCGATCCAGAGCGAGCCCATACCCAAGCGACTCCAACAAACGTTTCTCGAATACGCGCAAGACGGGAAGCGGGTCAGGCCTGGATCTCAGCCCATCGAGGGCCCAGGCATACAGATCGAACACATCCGGATGGGCATCGTGACGCGCAAACAGCTTCAGCAAGAGTTCGTTGAGATAAAACGCGCTGACCAACCGATCGGGCGGCAGCGGATCCATGGGTCCATCGAACTCTGCGGCCGTAAGCTGCCCCGCCTCGCCCTTGCCGCTCCACGAGATCAAAAGCCGACTGAATGGCTGCAATACAGAGTTCAGCGTGTTTCCGGATTTGTTCGTCGCGCGAGAACCGCGGGCGAAAACGGTGACCCGACCGAAATCGCGCGTGAACAATTCGAGGATCCGACTCGTGTCTCGATAGGGTCGCTGATGAAGAACGAAGGCGGGTTGCAGCTGCGTACGCATGAGAAGCAAGTGTACGGTGTCGGGTGTGGGGCGGAACGTGTGGCGTGATCCGAGACTTAGAATCCGCCGTGCTTCGTTTTAGCTGTTAGCGGTTAGACCGCCGACGGCTTCCTGCCTTCCGCGGCATTAGCACTGTCCCTGTCCGGCACGGCTACCAAGATGATGCTCTTTCATCCCGCTTCCCGCTTCCCGCTTCCCGATCTACCCGTCAACCCTCAACGCGCAACTGCCAACTGTTCCTCACACCCCACACGCCACACTACTCCTGACCGTCCTAGGTCTCGTATCCCAGCTGCCGCAACGCCGTCTCGTTATCCGACCAGTTTTCCTTCACTTTCACCCACAGCTCGAGGTGCACGGACTTGCCGAACAGGTGCGACATCTCCAGCCGCGCGGCGCGACCGACTTCTTTGAGTTGCTCTCCACCCTGCCCGATTACGATCGCTTTTTGACCGCTGCGTTCAACCCAGATGACGGCGTTGACAAGCAATCGACCGTCCTCTTCCTTGAACTGCTCGATGGCGACCGTCAACCCGTATGGCAGTTCTTGTCGCAACCGCCAAGTGAGTTTCTCGCGCACGATCTCCGCGGCTTGGAACTGCTCGCTGCGGTCCGTGACTTGCTCCGGCGGGAAGTGCGGTGGGGAAAGCGGCAAGTGTTTTGCGATGGTCGCGGGCAGCGAATCCAAGTTGCTGCCCTTCATCGCGGAGAGCGGAATGATTTCGACGAACGCTGCTTGTCGATTCAACTCTTCGATAAACGGCAGCAAGCGCTCTTTCGGGAAGACCTTATCGGTTTTGTTGATCACCAAAATGATGGGGCGATTGAGCTTCGCAAGTTCGCCGAGCACGCGCCTATCCTCGTCAGTCCACACGAGCGCCTCCACGACAAAGATATTCACGTCGGCATCTTGCAGCGACGCAAGCGCAGCGCGATTCATGTGTCGATTCATCGCTCGTTTGGCGCCCGAATGAATGCCAGGCGTGTCGACAAAGATGATCTGCGCATCATCGCGCGTGAGGATGCCGAGGATGCGGTGCCGCGTGGTCTGCGGCTTTGGACTGACGATGCTGATCTTGCGGCCCAGTAAGGTATTGAGCAGCGTGGATTTGCCGACGTTTGGGCGGCCAACGATCGCTGCGAAACCGCAGCGGTAGGTGTCAGGCGTGTCGTTCTGGGATGCGGAGTCGTTCACGGTCGCGGGGATAACAGTTCGGAAATGGAGTCCAGCGCGAGCTGGGCTGCCGCTTGTTCGGCACGTCGCCGGCTGGCGCCTTGCGCCTGAGTGCGAATTCCAAGACTCGCCACGGAACAGCTCACCTGGAACATCTGGTTATGGGCTTCGCCCGATACCGACTCCACTACATAGCTGGGCAGCGGAAGGCCACGTGCCTGCAGTGCTTCTTGCAAACGGGTCTTTGGATCTTTCAGTTCCGCTGCGCTCGGGAGCTTGTCCATACGCGGCGCCAACAATCGTTCGATGACTTGAGCTGCAGCATCGAATCCGCCATCGAGATAAATCGAACCGAATACGGCTTCCAAGGTGTCAGCAAGGATCGACTTACGACGGAATCCTCCCGACTTGAGCTCGCCCGATCCCAGGCGAAGTTGATCGCCCAATCCGATTTCAGACGCGACGACGGCAAGCGCCTCTCCGCTCACGAGGCTCGCACGAAATCGCGAAAGATCGCCCTCGTCCGCATCGCCGAACTCGCGAAACACGAGCATGGCCACAACGCAGTTCAAGACCGCGTCGCCGAGGAACTCGAGCCGCTCGTTGTTAGGACCGCCTGCGCTGCGATGCGTAAGCGCAGCTTCCAGCAAAGCAGGGTTCTGGCACTGATATCCCAGTGCGTCGCGCAACCATTCCGCTGCAGTTTTCAATACGTTATTCGGCTTCCAGCCGAGTCCTCACTGGGAAACCGTGACAGTTTTGTCGAAATCGACGACGAGCGAGACATTCGCGACGAAAGGCGCTTCAGCCCGATACCAAGCGCGCATGGTCCAGCCGCCGCCGGTCTTCTTGATCTCGATATCCTTGGGATCGATGCTCTTGATGTCCTCGATGGTCCAGCGCCGGTCCAGGGAAGTGCGCAGCTCGTTGGGATTCGTTGGGCTGCCCGAGTGCTCCTTTGCCGTTTGGTCGAGTGCTCGTACTACGGCCATGTACTCGAAGAACAGCGGCGTCAATCGAATCGCGCCGTACAGGCCGAAGCCGAGGATCGCGATGATGACGACCATGCCGATGAACGTGGCACCGCGCTGGCGCTGACGCATACAGAGCTCCCGTAGTATGTGCGGAGGATTCAGGTTATGTCGCTGAGCGAGGCGAACGATACCTGATTTGCCGACAGGCATCATTTCGGTGACTCGCAGATCGAGCAGTCGAGCACATTCCCCTACAGGGCACGGGAGCCAGCGTCTTACTTGATCGCCGACCCAATGCGGTCCCACAACACCGTCCAGTGTGTCAGCGACCAAACCTTCAGGTTTAGCCATATGCGCACTGCCTTGCCGACCAAGTTTCGCTCGGGCACGAAACCGACTTCTTCATACCGGCTGTCCCGACTGTTGTCGCGATTATCGCCCATGAAGAAGTAGTGACCCGCGGGTACGACCGCGTCGAAATCGCGAGTCACGAAAGTACGCTCCGGGATAAACATGACGCGATGTTCTGCACCTGTCAGCGACTCCTTGCCCTCGATCGCATCATCGTAAAGAGGATTGGGCAACGGGCTGTGGTACGGGCCGGTTTCGACCATGGGCATCAGTTCGCCATTGATGAAGACCTGGCGACCGCGCACTACGACGTGATCGCCCGGCAGCCCCACTAATCGCTTGATGTAGTTCGTCGAGGGGTCTGATGGCAGGCGGAACACGATGACGTCGCCGCGTTTCGGATCGTGAATCGACACGACCTTTTCGTTGATGACCGGAAGTCGCAGGCCATACGTGAACTTGTTGACGAAGATGAAATCGCCATCGAGCAGCGTCGGCATCATGGAGTCCGATGGGATCCGAAACGGCTCGAATAAGAACGAGCGAATCAGCAGCACGATGAGAATGACCGGGAAGAACGACTTCGCGTATTCGGCGCTCGTCGACATCGGCAAGGCATCGGCTTGTGACCGTCCAAGTTGAGCCGCCAGAGCCATGCGCCGGTGCCGCAACACCCAGCTTTCGATAGCCCAAATGACGCCCGTGACCGCGGTCGCCAAAACCAGCACGAGACTGAAATCGAACGCGTTAGAGCGGAATAAGCGCCGCACCGTAAGCACGCCGAGGATCAGCAGCACCCAACGCAGTCCACGGATCCAATGAGCGACCGGTTCCGAAGGTGCTCGCATTCGTCGTTGCGGTGCGAACACCAGGTCGTCGATCAGTAACACCAGCGCCAATACCAGCGCCGCCACAAACAACACGGAGGTGAAGGAGTCCAAGTTTGTGTCCTGCTGTGCCCGCGTAGCGGATTATGAGTTCTTGTCCTTACCGACCTGCAGCACGGCGAGAAATGCCTCTTGCGGGATTTCCACCGATCCGACCTGCTTCATGCGCTTCTTGCCTTCTTTTTGCTTCTCGAGCAGCTTGCGCTTACGGCTAATGTCGCCGCCGTAGCACTTTGCGGTCACATTCTTGCGCAACGCCTTCACGGTCGCGCGAGCCACCACGTGACTGCCAATCGCCGCCTGTACCGCGACTTCGAACATCTGCCGCGGGATCAATTCCTGCATCTTGTCGACCAGCTCTCGGCCCCGCTGGTACGCGTTGTCGCGGTGAACAATGATCGAAAGCGCATCCACGCGATCGCCGTTGATCAACACATCCAGCTTGACCAGCGGTGCACCTTCGAAGCGATTGAATTCGTAGTCGAACGAGGCATAGCCACGGCTGACCGACTTCAAGCGATCGAAGAAGTCGAGCACGACTTCGGCCAGCGGCATTTCATATTGCAGCGAAACTTGATTGCCCAAGTACTGCATTTTGGTCTGCCGACCGCGCTTCTCGGTACAAAGCTTGATCACGGAACCCACGTGTTCCGGCGGCAGCAGGATATTGGCCGTGATGATCGGCTCGCGCAGCTCTTCGATCTCATTGGACGGCGGCAACTTCGAGGGATTGTCGACATACTCCGTCGAGCCGTCGGTCTTCGCGACTTCATAAACGACGGTCGGGGCGCTGGTGACCAGAGCCAAGTTGTACTCGCGCTCCAATCGCTCTTGCACGATGTCCATATGCAGAAGCCCGAGAAAGCCGCAGCGAAAGCCGAACCCTAGCGCAGTAGAGACTTCAGGCTCGTAGTGCAATGCCGAGTCGTTGAGCTTGAGCTTTGCGAGCGCGTCGCGGAATGACTCGTAATCTTCCGAATTAACGGGAAACAAACCGGCAAACACGCGCGGCTGAACTTGTTTGAAGCCGGCGAGCGGTGCATCGCAAGGACGAGCATCCAATGTGATGGTGTCGCCGACGGGAGCGCCGTTGATGTCCTTGATACCCGCAATCACAAACCCGACTTCACCGGTCGCCAGGGTTTCGCTCGGGAGGGACTTCGGCGTGAAGCGTCCGAGCTTGTCGACGGTATGCGCGCGGCCCGTCGACCACACGCGAATCTTGGCGCCCGTCTTCAGCGAACCGTTCATCACTCGAACCAACGAGACGACGCCGACGTAGTTGTCGAACCACGAATCGATGATCAATGCTTGGAGTGGCCCGTCCGGATCGCCCTTCGGCGGCGGAATGCGGCGCACGAGTTCCTCCAAGAGCTCTGGGACGTGCTCGCCTGTCTTGGCGCTGACGCGTAGTGCATCGCCCGCTTCGATGCCGATGATCTCTTCGATCTCTTTGATGAC
>DASTSB010000438.1:0-9505 GCA_035760885.1 Steroidobacteraceae bacterium
TTGGGATCGCACATCAGCACTGAATTTATCGAAGGGTTGGCCGCGGTCTCCGGACGCATGGTGATGCTACTGGATATCGATCAACTCATCGGCGGCGACGTCACGGGAGTGGCGCCGTTACCCGTCGCGGCCAATGGGTGAGGAGTAGTGACTGGGGACTCGTGACTCGTGACTAGAGGATAGAAGAAGAGGCGTAGTGGTGGCGGTCAACGTATCTACTTCCGAAAGCCGCCATGCATCGGGCGTTTTACGCATCCCGAATGCACCGCGCTCAGTTCTTGCAATCCGCTAGTCACTAGTCACCAGTCACCTTCCTTCATGTCCAGCCCCACCCAACCATCGATCACACACTACGAGGTGACGCAAGGCCCCGCGTTGGGTGATGCGGAGTTCGATTTCATTCGTCACGTTATCGGCGAAAACGCGGGCATCGTGTTGGGGCCGAACAAGCGTCAACTCGTGCAAGGGCGTCTTGCGCGTCGACTTCGCGAGCTTGGGTTGCCCAGCTACGAGGCGTATTGCAGCCACGTTCGCGAAGCGGGGCCTGAAGAGTTGGTTGGATTGATCAACGCATTGACCACAAACGTCACTGCGTTCTTTCGCGAGAATCATCACTTCGAAGCGCTGGCCTCCTACATGTTGCCTGAGGCGATGACGCGCAACGCGAACACGCGGCGGCTGCGGATGTGGTCGGCGGGTTGCTCGACGGGCGAAGAGCCTTACTGTCTCGCGATGGTCGCTGCGGAAGTGATCGGGAATGCGCGTTGGGATCTGAAGATTCTCGCCACCGATATCGATAGCGACGTCATCGCTGCGGCACAGGCCGGCATTTATCCAGTCGATCGCATCGAGTCGGTCTCCGAAGAGCGTCGGCGACGCTGGTTTCGTCGCGGTAGCGGCGCACAGGAAGGCAACGTGCGCGTACGTCCAGAGATCGGGCAGTTGATTTCGTTTCGCAAACTGAACCTGCTGCACGAGTGGCCCATGCGCGGGCCGTTCGATGTGATCTTCTGCCGCAATGTCATGATCTATTTCGATCAGCCGACCCGCGAACGTCTGCTGCGCCGCTTTGCGCAGATGCTCGCGCCTAATGGCTATCTGTGCATCGGCCACTCCGAATCCATCCACAATGGAACGGCGCCGGTGCACTTAGTCGGAAAAACAATCTATCGCAGGAACGCGAGCTAATGCACAAACCCGCAACCCATCTGCCGCGAGCGTTGCCCGGATTCGAAAGCATCCGGCGCTATCAGCACCCTTCCGGGCAATACATAGCGAAGCTCCTGCCAGGCGATTACTACGTGACCTGCCAAGACGAAGTGCTCGACACGGTACTGGGTTCATGCGTTTCAGCGTGCATTCGCAATCCGCGATTAGGCATCGGCGGAATGAATCACTTCATGCTGCCGCGGCCGAGCGGTGCCGGGAACGATACCTGGGAGAGTCTCGCCGGCCGCGCCACTCGCTACGGCAGCGCCTCGATGGAGCAGTTGATCAATCGCATCTTGAGTGCCGGCGGCACGCGTGCCGACCTCGAAGTGAAGATCTTCGGTGGCGGCAAGGTGCTATCGAGTTTGAGCGACGTCGGCATGCACAACGTCACCTTCGTTCGCGACTTTCTGCGGCAAGAAGGATTGCGTGTCGCGTCGGAAGATGTCGGCAGTACCTTCCCGAGGCACGTTCAATACTTCCCGATGTCCGGCCGCGTTCGCGTACGCCATCTGACTTCTCGCGTGGTCGAGGATGTGGCGAACACCGAGCAGAACTACTTGAAGGGTCTCGAGAAGCAGCCGGTGGCGGGTGAGATCGATTTGTTCTGATGAACTAGTGATGCAGTGATGGAGTGCTGAAGTGAACGGCGTACCAAAGTTGGGTGAGCGAGCGTATGCGTGTGGGCGCATCTCGGCGCTGCGCATTTCACCTCATCACACAATCACCTCATCACTACGGAGCGTCCCATGATCAAAGTCCTCATCGTCGACGACTCCGCGCTGGTGCGGAAGTTGCTCACTGAGATGTTGAGCAAGGATCGCGGTTTGGAAGTGGTGGGCGCAGCATCCGATCCGTACGCAGCTCGCGAGAAGATCAAGCAGCTCAATCCGGATGTCATCACGTTGGATGTGGAAATGCCGCGCATGGATGGGCTGACATTCTTGGAGAATCTAATGCGGCTGCGGCCGATGCCGGTCGTAATGGTCTCGTCGCTGACTCAGCAGGGCGCTGACGTCACGTTGCGTGCGCTCGAATTGGGTGCGATCGATTTCGTTGCAAAGCCTCGAGTGGACGTTGCGGGAAGTCTCGTCGAGTACGCCGATGAGTTGATCGAGAAAATCAAGGTGGCGGCCGGCGCACGCGTGAGTACGCGGGGTTCGAATCGAACTGCGACCATGCAAGTGGAGGCGCGCCGCACGGCGGATGCGGTTATTCCCGCGGCGAATTCAGCGCGTGTGCTGCGTACGACGGAGCGGATCATTGCGATCGGAGCCTCGACGGGCGGCACTGAAGCAATCCGCGAACTGTTGGGTGCGCTACCCGCCGATGCGCCTGCTGTGGTGATCTCGCAGCACATTCCCGCTGCGTTCAGCAAACCATTCGCAGAGCGGATGAATCGATGCTCGGCGATGTCAGTCTGCGAAGCGCAAGATGGTCAATACATTTTGCCGGGCCACGTTTACATCGCGCCGGGCGATCGACACTTACTCGTCGAGCGCGATGGTGCTCGCTATCGATGCCGCCTGAATGATGGACCGCCGGTGAATCGACATCGTCCCAGTGTCGATGTGATGTTCCGATCGGTTGCGCAGAAAGTGGGCCCGAATGCCACGGGTGTAATCCTCACCGGGATGGGCGATGACGGGGCTCGCGGTCTCAAAGAAATGCTCGAAGCCGGTGCGATGACGATTGCTCAAGATGAAGCTAGCAGCGTCGTGTGGGGCATGCCTGGAACAGCAGTGAAAATCGGCGCGGCACAGCACGTGCTGCCCTTGCATCGAATTGCGGATGAAGTGTTGGCGGCGCCGGATGCGAGTGCGGCGAAGGCGGTGGGATAGAAGATCTCCACGGGGAACACGGGGCGCATGGGGCGAGAGTTGAAAATGAGATTTCACACGAAGGTCGATGGATGGTGTGCGCTGCGCGTGTGAGGTGTCATGTGTAGGTGAACGTCCGTGCAGCATCGAGGGAGGCTCCTCATGCCCCGGCTTCGCATGGCGCCCGGTGTCGCAGCGCGCCGATTCGTTATCCGTCTTTCGCGACTCGTTTCACCGTTACCGCTCACGGGCAGGAATACTGATGCGGGCTCTACACGTCACACTCCACACGCGCAGCTCACACGTTCGCTTTGCGCTCCCTCACACACCACACTCAATCTTTCAGAACTGATAACTCGTAGGGAGTCGCATCGCGTTCTGTGAAGTATCGTTGCCCTACGGTAAGTACCGCGGTTGCGTTGCTTAAGCATTTCCCTGATGAGCCGATAGCCACATTATGAACAGTCCCAACATGCTATCCACCGGTGATGAAACGTTGCGCTCTGGTATCTCTGGGGCATTTGCGTTCATAACCGAGTTGGCGCAGGAGGTCTCTTCAGGGAAGGTCGAGCTGCCGTCGTTCCCCGACATCGCGGTGCGCGTGCGCAAAGTGCTTGCGGACGAACAAGTCTCGAACGATCAAATTGCGCGCGTGGTTGGATCCGATCCGGGACTTGCCGCACGAGTATTCACACTGGCGAATTCGGCTGCGCTGAGTCGCGGCGGCCGTAATGTTTCCGATTTGAAGATGGCGGTGAATCGCATCGGTCACAACAACGTGCGGACCGCCGCAGTGTCGTTCGCGATTGCGCAGTTGCGTCGTGCGGCTGAGCTCAAGCACATCTCGAAAGAATTGGAAGGCCTGTGGCAGGAATCCACGATGGTTGCCGCGCTGGCCTATGCGATCGCTGCGCGGGCCCGTGTCAATGCCGACGAGTCGATGCTCGCCGGGCTACTGCACAATGTTGGCAAGATCTACATCCTCGCCCGCGCGAATCGGCACGCCAGTCTGTTCAAGGATCCGCCCGCGTTGGCGCAAGTCATGCGCGATTGGCATGCCAACATCGGTAAAGCGATCGTCGAGAACTGGGGCTTCCCTGAGCATATTTCAGAAGCCATCGGCGAACACGAAAACATCGATCGTGTTGTCGGCCACCCCGATGTGACCGACGTGCTCACGGTCGCGGTGATGATGTCTACGTTCTTCGGCCACGAGGCGGATCTGGAATTGAACATGCAAGGCGTCAAAGCCTTCTGGCGTCTCGGCCTCGACAATGAAAAGTGCGTGCACGTCATGCGCGACTGCACCGAAGAGATCAACGCACTGAGATCTGCGCTCGGCGATTGATGCTCGCTGCCGCGAACGCTTCGCCGACACTGTGCTCAGGGAATAACTCAAGCGCAGATACGTAATTGCACGAGGAACCGGTTTGCGGCAGCGCACGTAGTATGGGCCTGGCCGCACTGGCGAGCGGCGCACCCAGAAGGCGCACCCTTAAGCATGTCGAGCACGATTCTTGTCGCGGAAGACGATCCGGAAGTCCGCGAACTCCTGGTATTGCTGCTGCGCTCGCATGATTACGAATTGCTCGAAGCCAGCGACGGTATCGAGGCTTTCGAGCTGCTCCACGAGCGCAAACCGGATCTGCTGATCACCGACGTGGTGATGCCTCGCATGGACGGCTACGAACTGGTCCGGCGCGTGCGGCAGGATGAATCGCTCGCCAAACTCCCAGTGATCTTTTGCTCGGCCTCGTATCACGGACGCGAGATCCGGGAGATGGCGCGCACGTTGGATGTGAGCGCGACGCTGCTCAAACCCTACGATGTGAGTGCGGTTCCCGAAGTCGTCGACCACGTCCTGTCTTCGCATCAAGTCGCAGAACCCGCCGCGCAAGATTCGAACCTCAGCCAGGCTCAGGAGCGCCTCACCGCGATCGTGCGGTTCAGCCGCGGCCTATTCGCCCAAGCGAGCGTGGATGACATGGTGAGTTTTGCGTGCCATGCAGTCCGAGAAATCTTGTTGGCCCAGTGCGCCCACCTGGAACTCGCCGATCCGCAAGCTCGCGATGCGCGCGCGAATCCCTTCAAATGTCTCGCGACCGGATTGGCGGACGCGCAGCTGCAGCAGTTGTTGTCTACGCAAACGTACCTTGCACTCGCGGACTCGATTCGAGCGGGGCAGTCGGTCGTTTTCCCCTCCGAAGATTGCGCGTCACTGCCTGCATCGAGGCCGGGAGAATTCGTCTCGCTCATCGGCTTGCCGATCGCGACCGCCAGCCGCCGTTACGGCTGCTTATGCGTGATCAATCGCATCGGCTCCTCAGCGTTTTCCGAAGAAGACTTGGCGGTAGCAAGGGCGCTCACCGCGCAGATCGGAGCGGCGTTCGAGAACGCCTCGCGTCGCATTGAACTTGAACAGGAAGTCGAACAACGCAAGGCGCAGGAAGAGGCGGTGCGTGGGTTCAATCAAGAGTTGGAGCGCCGAGTTGCGGAAAGAACCGAACAACTGGAAGCGGCGAATCGTGAACTCGAAGCGTTTACATACTCCGTGGCTCACGATTTGCGTGCGCCGCTGCGACTGATCGATGCGAGCGTGCAGATGTTGCGTGAGCCGCAACTGGGACTGCAGCGGCCCAGTATTCTCCACTTGGATCAAATTCAGCGCGGTGCCAGCAACATGAGTGCGCTGATCGATGGCCTACTGGCGTTGTCTCGTGTGCGTCACGTGGGGATGCGCGCCCAACCAGTATCGCTGAATATTTTGGTGAATGAAGCCATTCAGCAACTGGCGCAGGATGCTCGCGGCCGGGAAATCGAATGGCAAATCGGCAAGTTGCCCACCGTGGCTTGCGATCCTGAGTTGATGCTTCAAGTGTTCGTTAATCTGCTCAGCAATGCCATCAAATATTCTCGCCCGCGGCCGCGCGCCGTGATCGAGGTGGGGGTTTCCGATCAGCCCGAGCGACACATATATGTGCGCGACAACGGCGTCGGCTTCGACATGCGATTTGCGACCAAGTTGTTCGGCGTCTTCCAGCGGCTGCATCGACAAGACGAATTCGAGGGAACCGGTGTCGGCCTTGCGACCACCAGCCGCATCATCGAGCGTCATGGCGGTCGCATTTGGGCCGAATCCAAGCTAGGGAAGGGGACCACAATGCGCTTTATGTTGCCGGGCACGTGAAAGACGACGGATGCTGCCGCATCAGGAAGGACGTCGTCGGGACAGACCGGAGGAATGACGGACGATTTTGCCGTCAGGAAGGCCTATCGGCAGGAGGGACGCTCACGCGTCAGCAAGGACTAGCGTCAGGACAGACGCGAATCCCCGCGGTTTGAGCCGACTTGCATCTGACCTGCCGACAGGCCCTCCTGATGTGAAACATCCTTCCTGACGAATGTCCCACCTGATCGCGAAGCGATCCGTCGTAGTTGCATGGGTGACCCCCGTCACTGCTCCCGCTATCCTTGCGCCTCTTTTCTAGCCTGGCTTCCCTCTAGTACATGCAAGACCGTTACGATCCCGCGGCCGTGGAGTCGCAGGCCCAGCAATTCTGGGCGGCGAAGCAAGCATTTTCGGCCGTCGAAGATGCCAATCGACCGAAGTACTACTGTCTGTCGATGTTTCCCTATCCGAGCGGGCGGCTGCACATGGGGCACGTTCGCAACTACACCATCGGGGACGTGATTTCGCGGTTCATGCGTATGCAGGGCTACAACGTCCTGCAGCCGATGGGATGGGATGCGTTTGGATTGCCGGCCGAGAACGCTGCAATGGCGAACAAGGTGCCGCCTGCACGTTGGACGTACGACAACATCGCGTACATGAAGCGGCAGCTTCAGTCGCTGGGGCTCGCTATCGATTGGGATCGCGAAGTCGCGACGTGCCAGCCCGACTACTACCGTTGGAATCAGTGGCTGTTCCTGCGCATGCTGGAGATGGGCATCGCCTATAAAAAGACGGGGGTCGTGAACTGGGATCCGATCGATCAGACCGTGCTCGCCAACGAGCAGGTGATCGATGGCAGGGGTTGGCGCACCGGCGCGGTCGTCGAGAAGCGCGAGATCCCGATGTACTACTTGAAGATCACGCAGTACGCACAGGATCTGCTGGATGCGCTGAGTACGCTGCCTGGTTGGCCGGAGCGCGTGCGAACGATGCAAGCGAATTGGATCGGACGCAGCGAAGGCGTGCGAGTCTCGTTCCCTTACGAACTCGACGGTCAGCAGAAACTTCTGAGCGTCTTCACCACACGCGCGGACACGCTCATGGGTGTGACCTTTTGTGCTGTGGCCGCAGAACATCCTCTCGCTTTGCATGCGGCGCAGGCGAACCCCGAGCTGCAAGCCTTCATCGAAGAATGTCGTCGTGGCACCGCGATGGAAGCGGATCTCGCCGTCATGGAAAAGAAGGGTATGTCGACGGGACTCTTCGTCTCCCATCCCATCACGGGCGAGCGTGTACCGGTTTGGGTCGGCAACTATGTGCTGATGAGTTACGGGGAAGGCGCAGTGATGGGCGTGCCCGCGCACGACGAACGCGACTTCCACTTCGCGAAGAAATACGGCTTGCCGATTCGTGTCGTGATTGCCGCAAGCGGTGCGGCACCGCTGAGCGATCCACAAGAGTGGACCGCAGAACTGGGCGAGTACGGCATCTGCGTGAATTCGGGTCCTTACGATGGGCTCGATCATCAGCAAGCAGTCGATGCCATCGCGGCCGACCTGAAGGCGCGCGATCTTGGCGACAAGCAGGTCCAGTGGCGGCTACGCGATTGGGGTATTTCGCGGCAGCGTTATTGGGGGTGTCCGATTCCGCTGATTCACTGCGCGAAATGCGGCGATGTGCCCGTGCCCGATACGGATCTGCCGGTCGTGTTGCCGGAAGGATTGGTGCCTGATGGCAGCGGCAATCCGTTGGCGAAAACGCCTGCTTTCGTCGAATGCACGTGTCCGAAGTGCGGTGCGCCTGCACGGCGCGAAACCGACACGATGGATACTTTCGTCGATTCCTCGTGGTACTTCTTGCGCTTTGCGTGTGCGAACAACAAGAACGCGATGGTCGATGAGCGCGCCAACTATTGGATGCCCGTGGACCAGTACATCGGCGGCATCGAGCACGCGATTCTGCATCTGCTGTATTCGCGCTTCTGGACACGCGTGATGCACGATCTCGGCCTCGTCAACATCAAAGAGCCGTTTCGGAACCTGCTGACCCAGGGCATGGTGCTCAACCACATTCACCTGCGCAAAACGGCTGATGGGCGGATTCAGTACTTCAGCCCGAATGAAGTCCAAGTGCAGTACGACGCCAAGGGCAATCGCGTTGGCGCAACGCTGATCGCGGATGGTCAACCGGTCGAGTGGGAAGGGATGCGAACGATGTCGAAGTCGAAGAACAACGGCGTCGACCCGCAGCATCTCGTCGAAGAATACGGCGCGGACAGCGTGCGTTTGTTCATGATGTTCAAAGCGCCACCCGAAGATTCATTGGAATGGTCCGATGAAGGCGTCGAAGGTGCAGCGCGATTCATGCGACGGTTGTGGAAAGTCGTGTTCGATCACGTGTCCAAGCTCGAGCCCACGGGATTGCCTGCATTCAAAGCCAGCGACCTCAGCGATGCACAGCGTGAACTGCGCCGCGCAGCGCACGAAACGCTCGAGAAAGTCACCGACGATATCGGTCGCCGTCGTGTGTTCAACACTGCGATCGCTGCGGTGATGGAACTGATGAACACGCTCGGCAAATTCGAAGTGAACTCGGCGCTCGATCGCGCGATCGTTCATGAGGCGCTCGAGCTTATCGTGCAGATGCTCTCGCCGATTGTCCCGCATGCCTGTCACGCCCTGTGGCAGGAACTCGGTCACTCCGATGCGCTGATCGACCGTCCTTGGCCTAAACCTGATAGCCAAGCGCTGATCCGCGACAGCATCCAAATTCCGGTCCAGATCAATGGCAAGCTCCGTGCCCAAATCGAAGTGCCATCAGATGCAACGGAAGCCGAAGTCAAAGCTGCCGCGCTGTCGAATGAAGTGGTCTTGAAGTGGATCGACCCCGCCTCAGTCAAGAAGACGATCTTCGTGCGCGGCAAGATTTTGAATATTGTGGGGCAGACGCGGGGCTGACGCCGTGATGAGGTGATGGGTGATGAAGTGAACGGCGAAGCTTTCGCCGCCTGATTCGTTGCGGCCGCCAAGGCAGTGATGGAGTGATCAAGTGATGAAGTGAACAGCGTGGGGTGCCCACGCCGTCTGGGTAAGGTCGGTACGCGGCGTTCGCGCTGACTTACGCCATTCACCCCATCACTCTCTCACCTCATCACCGTGCGCAGCCATTCAGGGAACGTCTTATCCCCACCCAGCCCTGCGGCTGATAGGAGGGAACCTCGTCTCACTTCACACTGCCTGCCTGGCTTCCCGTTATAGGATCGGGTGGAAATGATGAGGCTCAAAGGAGAGCACAGATGAAGGCC
>DASTSB010000439.1:0-2721 GCA_035760885.1 Steroidobacteraceae bacterium
GAATGGTGCTCGATCGCGCAATTTCGAAGGCTTGCTTGGCGCTGCTGGCCACTTTGACTGAGTAGCCGGCACGTTCTAACTGGCGGCGTTGTAGCGCTGCAATTCCAGCGTCGTCCTCCACGATAAGAACGCAGCCGCCGGCGAGCGGTTGCGATTGCATCTCGAAGCTGACAGCCGCTTGGTTGAGGACCGTTCGAACCGCATCGGGCAGATAGTCCAAATAGTTGACGTCCTTGACGACCACATCGCGCACGCCCGCGCGAATTGCTTCGATGACAGTGGCGTTATCGATTGCGCCGCTCACCATGATCACCGGCACGTCGGCGCCGGCGAGCTTCATCTGTCGATGCAGATCTAAGCCGCTCGATGCGCCTAGCCGATAGTCGACCAGCACCAAGTCGAAGCGGCAGTGCGCCAATCTGCGCATCGCGGCCTCGATCGTATCGACCGCTTCGACATCGAAGCCCGCCCGTTCGAGGCGTCGACGCTGCAGCAGTGCAGTGCCGGCGTCGTCTTCGACGACGAGGATCGCTGGGCGGCGCTCAGGAACCATGGGTTAAAGAGGGAGCTTCGCTAGGCAAGCGCACCGACGTTAGGAAGTCGGCCAGATGCCTTACCAACTCGGCGAAAACGCCATAGTCGACCGGTTTCACAAAGTATCCGGCTGCGCCTAACGCATAGCAGCGGTCCAACTCGGTGGGGTTGTCGGTGGTCGTCAAGACAAACACCGGGATGCGCGATAGGCGTTCGTCTTGCTTCAAACGCTGCAGAACCTCGAATCCTCCCAGCCGAGGCATGTTGAGATCCGCAATGATCGCTAGCGAATCGTGAATGGTCCGGTCCTTCCAGGGTTCGCGGCGATACACGTAGTCGAGCAATTCCTGTCCATCCTTCAAATGAACTGGCGCCTCGTTGAACCCGGCGCGCCGCAAGTTACGACGAATCAAGGTCGCGTGACCTTCGTCGTCCTCTGCCAATAGGATGCTGGGCGATGCGTTCATGAAGTCACTTTGACGTGGAGGAATGATGGGATTGCAGCCGGGGGCCGAGCGTGAAGTAGAACGTCGTGCCCATATCCGGTTTCGACTCGAACCAAATCCGGCCTCCATGCCGATCGACGATGCGACGAACGATCGCTAGGCCCATGCCTTCGCCGCGATTGCGCGCCGAGTGCACGTGCTGAAACACGCGAAAAATTTTGTTGTGGTAATCGGCCGGAATGCCGACTCCGTTGTCGCGAATCGAGATGACCGGCACCTCATCATCCGTGGCCGAAATGTCGATGACGCCGGGCCGATCGCGGGCAAAGCTCTTCAGTGCATTGCCCACGATGTTCGCGAAGATCTGCCCGACGGCGTTGCGGTCACCGCTGAGCACTGGAAGCGGATGCACGTTGACGTGGCCGCCCGACTGCACGATTTGCGAGTGCAAAGACGCAAGGATGTCGCTCAACAGTTTGTTCAAGTCGATTGGCTCGGATTTGTATTCAATGCGTCCGACGCGCGAGAGCCGTAGCAGTCCGTCGATGATGTTGCCGAGATGCTTGACTGCGTTTTGGATAAACGAGATGGACTCATGCAGCTCACCGCTCAGCAATTCCTTCGCGTGTTGCTGAATATCGTCGGGCAGGCGAGCGTCGACGAGCAACTTCTCGAGTGCCTGGCTGGTGAGCATCAGCTCGTGGCTGAATCCTTGTAGATTCACCAGCGGCGCGCGTAGATCGTGCGATACGCTGTACACGAAACTTTCGTTTTCGGAGCTCTGCTGAGCAAGCTCGCGATTAGCTTTTCCCAACTCCGCGACGCGTTGCTCCAGCTCGTGCGAAAGATTGACGATGCGTTGCTCATGAGCGCGGCGCTGACTCATATCGCGCGTGACTTTGGCGAAGCCGCGCAACGTCCCATCCGGGAGAAACAGAGCGGTAATGATGACGTTCGCCCAGAACATCGAACCGTCTTTGCGGACGCGCCAACCCTCGTCCTCGAAACGACCGTCCTTGACTGCTCGACGCAGCTCTTCTTGCGGCCAACCTCGATCGACCGCCTCTTGGGGATAGAAGGTGGAGAAGTGCTTGCCGATGATTTCGTCGGCCTTGTAACCCTTGATGCGTTGGGCTCCGGCGTTCCAGCTCGCAACGTTGCCATCGGGATCCAGCATGAAGATCGCGTAGTCGAGCGTATTTTCGACCATCAGACGAAAGCGCTCTTCGCTCTCTTTCATCTGCTGCTCCGCGCGCCGGCGTTCGCTCAGATCGCGCGACACTTTGCCGAATCCAACCAGCTTACCGGTCTGGTCGCGCAGGGCGGTGATCACGACATTCGCCCAAAACAGCGAGCCGTCTTTGCGGACGCGCCATCCTTCATCTTCGAACCGGCCATCTCGGGTGGCGAATTCGAGCTCCTGCGCGGGCCAGTTTCGGGCTTTGGCCTCTTCCGGGTAGAACGTCGAGAAGTGCTTGCCGATGATCTCGTGCGGTTCGTATCCCTGCATGCGCTGGGCGCCCGCATTCCAGCTCTGGACATTGCCTTGAGTATCGAGCAAGAAGATGGCGTAGTCGGTCGTGCTATCGATCAGCAGACGCAGGGTATCCGCATCCAGCCCCAACCGTGCCGTCATCGGCCGTGCGAGCGAGCTGATTGCTCCATCTTTGTTCACGCCGCCCCCGTCTAGACACACTGTTAAATGAGTCCTTTATTGGTGTTTTCGGACTCAGCCCCGAAG
>DASTSB010000440.1:0-7591 GCA_035760885.1 Steroidobacteraceae bacterium
CCGGACAATCCGCAGCCGTTGCGAAGCACTGGCATGCCACTGGTCGTCATAGGAATCAATCATCGCACCGCGCCGGTGGACATTCGCGAGAAGGTCGTCTTTGCCGGCACGGATCTGCCGCAGGCGCTGCGCGATCTCACCACTCAGCACGGCGTCAAAGAGTCGGTGATCGTCTCGACCTGCAACCGCACCGAGCTTTATTGCGTCGCCGAGGGCGACTCTTCTGCGCTAATCGCTTGGCTGATGCGCTGGCACGATCTCGGCGCACATCAACTCGATATTGAACGCTCCCTGTACCGCTTACAGGACAGCGCTGCTGTTCATCACCTATTTTCTGTCGCGTGTGGCTTGGATTCGCTGGTGCTGGGCGAGCCGCAGATTCTGGGGCAGCTCAAGGACGCTTATCGCATCGCACTGGATAACGGGGCGACAGGCGCGTACCTGAATCGCTTACTGCAGACTGCGTTTTCGGTGGCAAAGAAGGTCCGCACCCAGACTCGCATTGGCGCCAGTGCCGTCTCGGTCGCGTCGGCGGCGGTATCGCTTGCTCGAACCGTATTCGCCGGATTCGAGGAGCACACGGCGCTGTTGGTCGGCGCTGGTGAAACGATCAGCCTCGTCGCTCGCCATCTTCATGCGAACGGGCTGCGCAGAATGATCGTTGCGAATCGCAGCCTGGATCGCGCTCAAGATCTCGCACGCGAATTCGATGCTGCGGCGATCAGCATGGACGCTCTGCCAGCTCATCTGCCGCAAGCGGACATTCTTATCAGCTCAACGGCCAGCCCCGTGCCCGTCATAACACAAGACCTGGTTCGCGCAGCCGTGCGTACCCGTAAACGCAAGCCGATCTTTATGGTGGATATCGCGGTCCCGCGCGATATTGAGCCTCAAGTCGCAGATGTCGATGACGTGTACTTGTTCACGATCGACGACCTTCAGAACGTCATCAACGAAAACATCGAATCGCGCCGCGAAGCCGCGCGTGACGCGAGCGCGTTGATTGCGGCGGAGATTGCGCAGTTCGAACAACAGTTAAAAACGGTCGATGCTGCGCCGGCGATTCGAAGCCTGCGGCAATCGGCGGAAACCGTGCGAGCCCAGACTGTCGAGCAAGCTCGGCGCATGCTGGAGTCCGGACGAGATGCGCGAGAAGTGATTGAATTTTTGTCCACGACCCTCACGAACCGCCTCATGCATGGGCCGAGTCAACGCCTACGCGATGCCGCCGAAGCGGGCGATGCAGAGGTGTTTCGCGCCTTGAACACACTGTTTGCACCTGAACCCGCCAAACAAGCGGCTCCCGTCGCGCCATCCACTGAGCTGAAAGAGAACTAGCGCTGCTCGCCCATCAAGCGCATTTACATTTCCTTTAGTTCTCCATTGAAGCTGGACCATGAAAGATTCGATTCGCCACAAGCTCGAGAAGCTCGTCGAGCGTCATGAAGAAGTGAGCGGCCTGCTCGCCGATCCGCAGACGATTGCCGATAACAACAAATTCCGCGAACTGTCGGTCGAGTACTCGAAGCTCGATCCCGTCGTCGCGCGCTATCGCGACTATCAGAACACGGTTAGCGAACGCGAAAACGCTCGCGAGATGGCCGAAAGCTCGGATACAGAATTGCGCGAGCTTGCGCGCGAAGAGTACTCGGCACTGTCTGCGCGGATCGAGCGCGAAACCGAAGAACTCGCGAAGCTGCTGCTGCCCAAGGATGTGCGCGATGACAGCAACATCTATCTAGAAGTGCGCGCCGGAACCGGCGGCGATGAAGCTGCCATTTTTGCGGGCGATCTATTCCGCATGTATTCGCGATACGCCGATCGCCAAGGTTGGAAGGTTGAACTCGTTTCCGAAAGCCCAGGCGAACATGGGGGCTACAAGGAAGTGATCAGCCGCATCGTCGGCAAAGGTGCGTTCTCTCACTTCAAATTCGAAGCGGGCACCCATCGCGTCCAACGTGTTCCGGCGACGGAAGCGCAGGGCCGCATTCACACATCCGCCTGCACCGTCGCCGTGCTGCCGGAACTGGATGAAATCGAACAGGTCGATCTGAATCCCGCCGATCTTCGCGTGGATACCTTTCGTTCGTCTGGTGCCGGCGGTCAGCACGTCAACAAAACCGATTCAGCGATCCGCATCACGCACATACCGACTGGCATCGTCGTGGAGTGCCAGGACGAGCGTTCGCAACACAAGAATCGCTCGCGTGCGATGTCACTGCTGAAAGCACGCTTGATGGCCATGGAACAGGAGAAGCGCGACCGCGAAGAAGCGCAGTCCCGCAAACTTCAGGTCGGCTCCGGCGATCGCTCCGAACGCATCAGGACCTACAACTTCCCGCAAGGCCGCGTCACCGATCACCGCATCAATCTCACGCTCTACAAGTTAGCCGACGTGATCGATGGGGATCTCGATTCGTTGGTGCAGCCGCTTTTGCAGGAGTACCAAGCGGAGCAGTTGGCGCGTGCTACGGAAGGATAGTGACTACTGACTGGTGACTGGTGACTAGCGGCTGAACCCCCTCTCCCGAGCTGCGCTCTCTCCCACAAGAGGACTTGGGGAGAGGTGCCCGAGAGTCTCCCTGCCATCTTCAGGGTTTGTAGTTGCGAGTTCTGGGACTTGAGCAAGACGCGCGTAGCGCCTTCACCCCATCACGTCATCCCCTCATCCTATTTCTGGCCTGCTGCTGATCGTCAGCTTGCCTGCGCGTAGCGCTCGCTCTTACTGTCCGCTTTCCCGTGTTTCCCGTTCCCCGTTCCCGGTTCCCCGTTCCCCCGTTCCCCCGTTCCCCCATTCCCCGTTCCCCCGTTCCCCGTTCCCCGTCCCCCATTCCCCGTTCCCCGCTTCCTGCATCCCCGGCGAGTCTTGGACACCCACACACTCACCTCTTCACAGCGTGATATCACTCTGATATCTTCTTGAAACCCACCAAGGAGAAGCTACATGCAAGAACGAGAAGTGGCGACGCTACCGGGTTTGCCCGTTGTCCTAGTCCTGATTGCGGCTGCGGTATTCGATTTCTGGTGGCTTATCCAAACTGCTCCGCTTGCCCCGCCGATCATTCAAATTGCGATCGGGGTGCTGATTGCGTTTTGTGTGTTTGGCCTGTTCATCGTGCAGCCGAACCAAGCCGCGGTGCTGCAGTTCTTCGGCAAGTTCGTTGGCGTCGAACGCAATAGCGGGCTGCGCTGGGCGAACCCTTTCTACAGCAAGAAAACTGTCTCATTGCGAGTGCGGAATTTCGAATCCGGCAAACTCAAGGTGAACGATCTCGAGGGCTCGCCGATCGAGATCGCAGCCGTCGTGGTGTGGCAGGTTCACGACTCAGCCGAAGCAGTGTTTAACGTCGATAGCTATGAAAACTTCGTTCACGTGCAGAGCGAAGCGGCATTACGGCAGATGGCAACGAGCTATCCGTACGACTTGCAAGACGATCACAAGATCGCGCTGCGTTCGCACTCGACGGAAATCAATCAGCATCTCAAAGAGGAAATTCAGGAGCGTCTCGCGCGTGCCGGCGTGACTGTTTTGGAAGCGCGCGTCAGTCACTTGGCGTATGCCCCTGAAATCGCGCAAGCCATGCTGCAGCGTCAGCAAGCGGCGGCGATCATCGCTGCTCGCACGCGAATCGTTGAAGGCGCAGTGTCGATGGTGCACATGGCGCTCGAACAACTTGCCGATCGCGGCGTGGTGCAACTCGACGAAGAACGCAAAGCTGCGATGGTGTCGAATCTGCTAGTTGTGTTGTGCGGCGAACGCGGCACGCAGCCAATCGTCAACACTGGCACTCTCTACTCGGGCTGAGCCTTGGCTGAAAAGAAAGCGTATCCGCTGCGCATTAGCTCGGACGTGCTCGACGCGGTACAGCGTTGGGCCGAAGACGAGCTGCGCAGCGTGAATGCGCAAATCGAGTATGTGCTTCGCGATGCGCTTCGGAAGGCGGGGCGCATGAAGCAAGACGCAACATCGGCAAGCGATAACACAAACGTGACGAGTGACGAGTGACGAGTGACGAGCAGATCGTCGCAGGTCACCGGCGAGAGATCACGCTGAAAGGAGCGCAGACTTAAGAATTATTAGCCGCAGAGAACGCAGAAAAGAAGCGAATTCGTTCGATGTAAGAACTCGCACCGTACGAGGGCGATAAAAAATCTCGCGCCGCTCACTGCAGCCGGAGCCAATCTGAGATCCGCAGCGGAGGCACCCCCTCACGCGAGCAATGCTCGCTCTCACATCCTCACTACCTCACTGCGTGCTCCGCGCCTCTCAGCCCAACGAGTCATTCAGATCAGCAATCAGATCCTGCACATCCTCAATGCCGACGGACAGTCGAATGAGCGAATCATCGATGCCAAGTTCTTTGCGTTTCTCCGGTGGAATGGATGCATGAGTCATAAGCCCAGGGTGATCGACCAGGCTTTCGACACCGCCCAAGCTTTCCGCGATCGTGAAGATTTGGCAGCGCTCTAAGAAAGCGCGAGCTTCCTCCAATCCACCTTTAACGAAGAACGTGACGATCCCACTGAAGCCATTGCGCATCTGCTTCTTTGCCAATCCATGCTGCGGATGGCTTTCGAGTCCCGGATAAAGAACACGCGCGACTTTCGGATGCTTCTCCAACCAGCTCGCGATCTGCATCGCGTTCTCGCTCGTCTGACGCATGCGCAAGGCCAGCGTCTTCACGCCGCGAAGGGCGAGGAAGCTATCGAACGGTCCACTGATCGCACCGACTGCGTTCTGGAGAAATCCGATCCGATCTGCGAGTTCAGGATTCGCAGTGACAGCAACGCCACCGATCATGTCGGAGTGTCCATTCAGATATTTCGTTGCTGAATGCATGACGATGTCCGCACCCAATTCGAGCGGTCGTTGCACCCACGGGCTTGCGAACGTGTTATCGACGACGCTCAAGATGCCGCGCTTGCGAGCAACCTGCGCCGCCTGCTCGATGTCGACCAGCCGCAATGTGGGATTCGTCGGCGTTTCGATCCACAGCATGCGCGTCTCAGGGCGGATCGCTTTCTCGATCGCAGAGACATCGGACATATCGACGAACGAGATATCGAGTTTGGCGTTACGTCGACGCACTCGCTCAAACAAGCGGAACGTGCCGCCGTACAGATCTTCCATCGCAATGATGTGACTTCCTGCATCCAGCAATTCCAACAGCGTGCTCGTGGCCGCCATTCCCGATGCGAACGCAAACCCGCGCACGCCGCCCTCGAGATCGGCGATACATCGCTCCCATGCACCGCGCGTTGGATTATTCGTGCGCGAATAATCGTAGCCCTTGTGCACGCCCGGACTCGCCTGCGCGTACGTCGACGTCGTGTAAATCGGCGGCATCACCGCGCCCGTTGAGGGATCGGGCGTTTGGCCGGCGTGAATGCAGCGGGTAGCGAAGTGGGATTTCGTTGAAGACATGGTGGTGCTGGAGTGATCGAGTGATGGAGTGATGAGGTGAAAAGCGTAGCTCAGAATCTATTGGTCAGTGCGGTTGGGTGAAGCTTATTAGCAAGCAAAGATTTGGAATGAGGCAACTCGTTCACTTCATCACCTCATCACCGACTTTACCTCACCTGCCTCCGCAAATAATTCAATACATCCGAGCGGGTGACGAGCCCCAGGAATTTCTCGCCATCCATCACGGCCGCGGACGAGCGTACTTCGAGCATGGCGACAAGATTGTTGATCGACATGCTCTTATCGACCTTGAGAAACGTCTCGGTCATTGCCTTGCGCACGGGCTCGTTGAAGCGTTCGGGATAACCGAAAGCGAAACGCAGAATGTCGTCTTCGGTCACGACGCCGATGAGTTTGTCTCCATCCATGACAGGCAGTTGCGAGAAGCCAGCGTTCCTCAACCGATTGTGAGCGGTGGTAAGCACATCGTTCGGCCCGACCGTCACGGTCGCGCGCACACCGTGCGGTCTGCCGATGAGATCGCGAAGGTCGCCGTACGTCTCGCGCTGGATGAACCCTTGATCTTCCATCCAGAAGTCATTGAACAGCTTCGAGAGATACCGTGCGCCGGTATCGCAGGCAAACGTGACTACTCGCTTCGGCTGCTTTTGTTCACGACAGTAGCGCACGGCGGCCGCAAGCAATGTGCCCGTCGATGATCCGGCAAGAATCGCTTCTTGCTGCAGCAGCTGACGCGCATAGGCGAAGGACTCCGCATCGGGAATGCTGTAGGCGCGCTTGGTTAGAGAGAAATCGCAGATCGATGGGATGAAGTCCTCGCCGATTCCCTCCACGAGCCATGATCCCTTCTGGGTCATCTTGCCGGTTTGGATGTACTCGGAAAGTATCGATCCCTGCGGATCCGCCAACACCATCTCAACAGTGGGTGCGTTCTTCTTGAAGAATGCAGTGAGCCCCGAAATCGTGCCGCTGGAGCCGACGCCGACAACAACAGCGTCCAGCCTCTGATCCATTTGTTGCCATATCTCTGGGCCCGTCGTGAGCTCGTGAGCCTTGGGATTGTCCGGATTCGCAAACTGATTGATGAAGTACCCACCGACCTGCTTTGCAATCGCGGCGCCTAAGTCTTGGTAGTACTCGGGGTGGCCTTTGCCTACATCAGATCTCGTAAGCACAACCTCCGCTCCCATCGCGCGCAGGTTGAATATCTTTTCCTGACTCATCTTGTCGGGTAGCACCAAGATCAGCCGATAACCCTTTTGCGCCGCGACCAGCGCCAAACCTAATCCTGTGTTGCCAGCAGTCGCCTCCACAATCGTCGCGCCGGGTTTCAAATCGCCGCGACGCTCGGCTTCCTCGATCATCGAAAGACCGATGCGATCTTTGATCGAGCCACCGGGATTCATCGACTCCAGCTTCAAGTACAACTCGCACTGGCCGACATCGAAGCGCGAGAGCTTCAACATGGGCGTGTGGCCGATCATCTCGATGGCGCTGGAGTAAATATGCATTGCGTGTGCGCATCGCATTGGTCGAACGATGCGTCCTTGGTTACGATGCGCGCATTCTAACCAGCCCGATCTAATCGATGCCCGCAGTACATTCCTCACAGACCGTTTCGGACGCGCTGCACACGGCGACGCTGATGCTGCAACGTGCATCGAGCTCGCCGCGATTGGATGCAGAACTGTTGCTGGAACATGTGACTGGGTTGTCGCGAACGTCCTTCCATTCGCATCCCGAGAGAGAATTGCCCGCGAACGCCGGGTGGTCATTCCAGCAGCTCGTTAAGCGCCGCATGCAAGGCGAGCCCGTTGCATACATACGCGGTCACCAAGAGTTTTGGTCGTTACTCTTCGAGGTGTCCCCAGCCGTACTCATTCCACGGCCAGAAACCGAATTACTGGTCGAGCGCGCGCTGGATCGCATCGATACCGCGCAAGAAGTTCACGTTGCCGATCTCGGCACAGGCAGCGGCGCAATAGCACTTTCCATTGCTCACGAGAGACCCAAAGCCAAAGTAATAGCCACGGATCTTTCCGCCGATGCGCTGATGATCGCCACACGCAATACAGCAAGGCTGCAAATCCCGAACGTCACTTTTGTTCAAGGCTCCTGGTTTGCGCCCCTGCAGAACCAAAAATTCGACGTGATCGTCTCCAATCC
>DASTSB010000441.1:0-35808 GCA_035760885.1 Steroidobacteraceae bacterium
CGTGTTCACGCTGTGGGTGTGCTATCGCGAATGTCTCGCCGACTATCAGGCGGCGCTCGTTTCCGATTGCGCCACGCGAGATCACTGCGCGGCCGGCACGGTGGTGGAGAGTTTTTGTTTGAAAACGACGCCGGGTTTGCCACCGTTGCAGGGCGATCCTGACTGGTGTGCGCTGCTGTGGAAGAAGCACAAGCAGCCGGAGCCCGGCAGCACTACAAATGAACGTCAGCCGGCGAATCCAAACGATGCTCGCGACGTCACTCATCTGAGCATGTTGACTCACGCGCCCACTGCAAGCGCTGACAACGCCAACGCACTCGGACTCGCTGGCGAAGATCTCAAGGCGATACGTGCCGCGATGCAGAGCCGACGTCATGGATTGTGCGAAGCATTCGAGGACACGTGTGAAGTCGACGGCGATCCCTGCGTGCCGCTCGCGGTCATCATCGTGCGCGACGGCCGGTTGTTCGTGGAAAGCTGTCTGGTGCGGCCGCGCATCTATAGCAATGCAAAATTGTTGGATCTGATCCTTTGCCTAGCCGAACGCATCGACGAATGCTGCGGCAAGCACGAGCCGCAAGTCTCCTTGCGCGTGAGCTCGGTCGAATTCTTGAATCGTGCGGATGGTGTCGAGACTGTGGTGGCCAACATGCAGACACCGCTGCAGGACACGCAGGTCGCGATCGATCGCAATCCGAACGCCATCCGGATCCGCTTCAACAAGCCACTCGCAACGAATCAACACAAACCCACCACCCACGGGATGAACGATGCGGATTTCAAAGCACACAACGTGCTCGTGTTGCCGGAGAGGCCGCTCAACCACTTGGATTACGTGCCTGGCAGCGTGACGCTGGAAGCACCGGACACCGTTCGCTTCGATCTCTATCCGGAGGGACCCTACGTGCGTCGCGGCCGCGGCTGGCAGAAGGGCCGCTACCAAATCGTGCTGCGCGGTACGGAGCACTTGAATCTCAATCAGCAGGCGCTCGCCGATGCAGCGGACACTGCACTCGATGGCGAACCGGTCGCGCCCGCGAATGGCGTCATGTCCGGCGATGGGACCGCCGGCGGGGACTTCAATGCGTACTTCATCATTGGAGGTGCGCCGCAACCGCAGGAAACGATGCGCGTGCGCAGTGTCGAATTCCTGAGCATGCCGGCTGGTGCGGCCGAACGAGTGATCGCTGCGGTGAAATCGCCGCTCGAAACTGCCGCACTGAAATCCGAAGACGGACTGAGGGCGATTCGCGTGCGCTTCACCAAGCCATTCGCGCAGGACGACCACACGCCCACGACTCATGCCGCGGGCGATACGGACTACGGTAGTCACAACGTGCAGGTTTTAACGCTCAGTCAGCGCGGGGGAGTGCAGACGTTCGTACCGGGCATGCTCAAGATCGAGTCGGCCGATACGTTCACCTTTCTGCTGAACATTCCGACGCCTCCAACCCGCGGACCATTGCCTTGGCCGACAGGCACCTTCCGTTTGTTCTTACGCGGCAACGACGATCAAGCGAACGGACGACCTGCACTGACCGATACCAGCGGCGTTGCGCTCGACGGCGAGCCGACTGCGCCTGCCAACGGAGCGATCTCGGGCGATGGCAGCGGCGGTGGCGATTTTGTCGCCACATTCACGGTCCAGGCCGGGGTCTAAATTCTTTGGGAGAACAGACATGTCCGCAATGATCGAATCCAAGTGCGCGTGCTGCGGTGAAACGGTCGAGCGCATTCGCTACTTCCCGCGACAACTGCTGACCGCTGACGACATGCGCGCGGAGCAGGAATATGTGCGAGAGAAGATGCGCCGACACAATCGTTTCCTGCATGGCTGGGGAGTCGTGTGCGGTTGCACGGTCGAAGAAGTTGTCGACGCGAAAACCCGGCAAGTGCGCGTGTGTCCTGGGTATGCGGTCGGACCGCAAGGCGATGAGATTTGGATCAACGACTGCATTGTCGTTGACTTGAAAACAGGCGCTCAAGATCAGCCATGTTCAGTGCGCTGGCCTTGTCCGCCGGTCGGCGACATGCCTGGCGCACGCGATGGCAACGTTACCGCATACATCGCAGTACGTTATGCCGAATGCTTTTCCCGTCCCGTGCGCGTGCATCCGGCAGGCTGCGGCTGCGATGAGACCGGCTGCGAATACTCCCGCATCCGCGATTCATTTGAGATCAAAGTGCTGTGGCAGCTGCCGCAATCGCACCTGGACGCCAAAGAGGATGATGCCGAGTGGTGCAACAAACTTCATAAGCTGGGTGCCGCGGAGCGTCGAGTTCACCAGCTGCCAATACCTCCATGCCCAGAATGTGCGAGCGATCCGTGGGTTGTGCTCGCGACGGTAATCATCCCGGGTGCGCAGAACGCTGCCGGCGATCAACCTAATCGGCTGAAGGTCTCGTATGCAGATTGTCGAGTGTTGCTGCCCACGCAGCGGCTGCAGTTGTTGCCGCTGTGCTTGCCGTAATTTGGAGGAGCATGGCGTTTCGGAAACGAGCGTCGGCCTGAGTTGTGGACGGCAGAGGTAGCCAACTGCGGACGAGGTGTCGTGGGGCCTATATAGTCGTGGGGCCTATATATATGTCGGGAGCCCTTGAATGTGAGCTCCATAAAATCGCTTTTAGAGTAGGAACTTACGAGACGACAGATTCTCAATCCGCCAATTGTGGCGATCCGCAACCGGCTGCGGCAGCTAAAAGCGCATCAATGAAGAACTTGCGCAGCAAAAGCTTAGGAATACGGCCCCTACGATTTGCCCCGTATTACTCCATACATATCTATGTGCGTATGCGGCTCATCGACTTCTGCTTCCGACCGATTGTGTTGAAAAACTCCGTTGAGATGCGATCGGCTCTTTGATTACTCACGCAAGGTTGGTCAGCGGAGAACATCGGGATGATGGGTTTGCAGACGAGTGGTCAAGATCGACTGTTCTATTCCTTCAACCTCGAAGATCACATTCCTCCCGATCATCTGTTGCGCGGCATCGAGCGCGTTCTTGATCTGGATCCTCTGCGCGAGCATCACGCACCTTTCTACAGTCACACGGGTCCCGTCGATCGATCCGGAGCTGATCATTCGGATGCTGATCGTGGGTTACTGCTTTGGGATCCGATCAGAGCGGAAGCTATGCGAAGAAGTCCATCTGAACTTGGCGAGTCGCTAGTTCTGCCGACTCGGATTGGAAGATGCGGTTCCTGACCATTCGACGTTCTCCAAGAACCGGCACGGTCGATTTCGCGAGAGCGATGCTCTTCGACACGTGTTCGAGTTGGTCTTGCACCGATGCATGAGCAATGGTTTGGTTCATGGAGAAGGTTTTGCAGTCGATGCGAGCGTGATCCGCGCCGACGCAAGCAGTGCTCGTGGCATCGAGCCGAGCCAGCGCATCAATTGGACTTCACCGATGCAAGTCGGGGTGTTCGCGAGTATTTGAACGCTCTGAATGAAAGCTTACCCGAAGAGCAATGTGCAACCGAACCCAAGCGCATCTCTCCAACCTATCCGACCGCCCCATGGACCGCAGCACCTCGCGGCCCAGCGTTTCACGCTGATTTGACGAACTAATTGATCGATCTGCACGCCGGCATCATCGTTGACGTTGAGGCAACGCCTGCATACCGATCACAAGAAGTGGACTCAACTAGAACGATGATCGATGGAGTCGAGGAACGACTCCATTTAAAACCAGAGCGGTTGGTCGGTGACACCGCATACGGAACTGCTTCACTGCCGGGATGGATGGTTGACTAAAAAGGTATCCAGCGGCACGTGCCAGTGTGGGACAAAACGCATCGCAAGGATGAGATGTTCTCAAGCAGCGACTTCGAATGTAATGAAACTGCCAATGAGTACCGCTGTCCCCAAGGTCATCCGCTTCGCAGTCCCACGCACTCGCGCAGTCTTATCCCTAAAGAGAACACGATCATCTTCCGGTCGAATGCAGCGGTGTGCTCAACGTGCGCACTCAAAAATCGATGCTGCCAACACCTCAGAACGAAGAATTAAGCGAAGCATCTATGAAAACGCGAGAGATGTTGCTCGAAGACTCGCAACGACTCGCGCCTATCGGCGCTCGAGACGCGAGCGAAAGAAGGTTGAAATGCTCTTCGCACATCTCAAACGCATTCTCAAGTTGGACCGTTTGACTATCTGGAGCTCATGATGAGTTCTTAATGGCAGCCACCGCGCAGAACTTGAGGCGAATGGCGAAGTGGTTGAGCTTGGATGCCGAGGGTCCATCGATCCGACCGCATGAAACGAAACTCGGTGGCGTGACCGCAACCTAAATTCGATTCTTGGAAGCTCGCTGGTCCATAGCTGCGCACTACCGAGCGAGTCTTTCAACAGAATCGACCCAAAGACGACAATGGTTTGACATGCGCCGCACCAATTCGGACACCAGCGCAAGAACAATACACTGGTGGTCAGCGAAAAGAGCGGGTTCGTCAGCTTGAGCTATGATGGGCGTACCCAGGTGACGGCGCGAAACCGTTAGGGTAGGCCGCAGCTCAGATTCAACTCGGCATCTAGCTTCCTTGGTCGGCCACGATCGCAGCCTCGTCCTTGTTCCCTAATCTGTTGACTAACCTCCATCTATTACGCTCGCGCCCGAGTGCATACGTCGTCAACTGATCCGGCGCATTGTCTGCTGTCAACGTCAGGACACGCGCTGAGACGGATGCCACCTCGGCGGCTGACACGTCAGCACGCGCCGCAACTATGAGCTCATCCCCCACCTGGCAAGTCCGAGCAGCGGCACCATTGAGAACACAACAACGCGATCCTGCTTCGCCGTGGATGATATAGGTGCTCAGACGGCTTCCGGTTGTCTTGTTCCAAATTTCGACGAACTGCAACGGCATCATTCCAACGCGGTCGCAGAGATCCGGATCTAGAGCGATCGAGCCTTCATAATGCAAATCTGCTCCAGTCACTCGAAGTCCGTGTAGTTTCGCCACCATAAAGGAGTACATCAAAGGCGCCACCTCGGTTGGTGTTGTCTGGACAAAGGTTAGTATGTATTCTGCATGTGCAATATATGATAGTTTACTGATAAAGATACGGTTCAATTAAGGTGAGACCTTGGACTTAAGCCCGGTTACGGAGCAGGCGAATTTGCGAGGTATTGCGGGCATTCCCGCGAGTCCACGCGCTCACGGCTACGCTGATTACATCCAGCTTGCGGCTCTTTTGGATCTGCAGAGTTTACGTAGCTCAAAACCCCGTTCAGAGCTCCTGTTTATCGTTGTACATCAGGTATATGAATTGTGGTTCAAGGTTCTATTGGCAGAACTCGAGTGCGCGATAGCAGCGATCGACGCGGATGATGGTTACCAAGCTCTGCGAGCAATGCGTCGGGTGCATGACTTAGAAGGACTCATGCTCGCACAAGCACTCTTGATCCATCGAATGGAGCCGGGGGATTTTTCGGAGATTCGCGAGGGATTAGGTTCTTCGTCCGCCGCCGAATCAGTTCAATTTGCGGCTATTGAAGCGCTGTCTTGCTCGTCCGAGGGGGAAGATGCGCGTAGCCAGTATAAGCGAGATTTGTGGAGCGCTTTGTGTGAGTGCATCGAGCGATGCGGCATGACTATGCCACGCGATGCAACGAGTTCGGCGAGCGAGATGCGTCTTGCTTCTTTAGAGCGCATCTATATGGACAGAGGTGTTGGTCGGGGTTTCCTAAAAGACTTATGCGAATCCATGCTGGATCACGACGAGGCTTTTATTTTATGGCGGCAGCGTCATGTCCTCATGGCGCAACGCCACATTGGTGCACGGCCGGGAACAGGCGGAAGTTCGGGTGTCAGTCACCTCGAGACGCGCGCAAGTCGCAAGTTCTATCCTGACCTATGGGCAGTGCGAAATGTTTTTCTGGCTGCGTCGAAACTCGCGCGATGATTTCCTTCGCGCCGGCCGCCGCAGCGAGCTCGTCCGCTACTCTTTGACAGGAACGCCTGCTAGATACGCAATACCGCGCCGAAGCTGGTCGCGTTCGGCTCGCAGTTGTGCAATCTCGGCCTGCAAACGTCCGATCTCCAGCATCAATGGAGAGTTCGGGAGCTGCTCACGCTCGATTCGAGGGTGGGGCGAACCTTCTTCTTTTCGCCACTTGATCAGGGTTGGGAGGCTTACGCCAAATTCGCGAGACACCTTGCGGAGCGACATTTCGCCAGCATTCAGTTTCGCCAGCACTTGTTGCTTGAATTCCGGCGTGTACCTGACCGCGCCTCTCGTTTTAGATCTAAGTTGCATGGTTAATTTACCAGAGCCCAATTGGCCCTAGCATACCATATGCGCGTGAAAGTGATACACCTGTCCAGATCACAGGTGCGCTACAAAGAGTTCAGGACAGCCGCCTACGACTCAGGATCACCATTCGCAGAACGCAGCACTCCAGTCGTAGAAGCCCTGCCTGCATACGCAGGCGCCATAGGGCGGCTTGATCTTTCCCGCTGCGAGGGGGGACGTTGGTAAAGGGAACTCGGTCCCGTACTTTGCAACTCCGCATCACTCCATGCCTCTGCACGTTTAATCCATGGGGACAGCTAGACAGCTCCCAAAAGCGTTCCTTCCGGCGATCTTGAACGTCGGTCGAGTGAAGGATCAGTCTAGAGAGAATTGAAATCGTAAGTCAATTAATCGCCATTAATATACGAGGTTTCCGGCGAGGCAGCAGTCACTTTCTGGTAACGATGCAGTCGTAATGCCAGTTGCTCTTGCAACTCAGAATTGCATGTAGCAAGCCGACGCGTTAAAGGTGCGACTTAGACGCTAATGCTTGATCGCTGACGAGAGGGAATGATGAACATACACGGTCGTCAGACAAGCACGAATGGATCCAGCGCCATCGCAGTGATTCTCCGCTTTCTGTTGCCGTACAAGCGTGCGATCGCTATTTCAGTAATCCTGGTTTTATTGTCGGCAGCCTGCATGCTTGCAGTCCCCCTGCTAGTGCGCCACCTCGTGGATGATGCTGCACAAGGCGCTGCGCTCAGCCGCAGTTCGCTTGGCGCGCTGTACGTGATCGCAGTGATCTTTGCGTTCGTCTCGGCACTTCGTGCGTATAGTCTCGCCTGGTTTGGCGAGCGAGCTGCTGCGGATCTTCGCGTTGCGGTGCATCGTACTGTCGTGCAGCTAGACTTTGAACACCTCGAAGCGATCCGCCCGGGCGAAGTGCTATCTCGTTTGGGATCCGATATCAGTCTGGTCCAGACCATTCTCAGCAGCGGCTTTGTTGAGGCAATTCGCGCGATAGTCAGTTTGGCCGGCTCGCTAACATTGCTTCTGATGACCAGCCCGACGCTCACCGGCATCATGCTTGCACTGATGCCGGTACTCATCGTGCCCATGTTGTTCCTTGGCCGCCAAGTAAGGATTCGTTCTAGGCTCACACAAGATGGAACAGCCAACAGCAATGCGTTAGCCGAGGAGACATTGTCCGCGATTGGCACCATACAAGCGCTGTCATTGATGCGTCATCGTTGCGATCAATTCGCCGAAGCCGTACATCATTCAGTGGAATGTGCGATGGGTCGCAACCGAGTGCGCGCCACGATGTTTGCGGTCACGTTCGTCACGTTCAGCACCGCAGTGGCAATCATCATTGGCATGGGCCTTAGATCAGTCGACGCCGGCGCGCTCTCGAGCGGCCAGCTCAGTCAGTTTTTACTCTACTCGATGATTTTGACGGTTGCCGCGGGCTCGCTGAGCGAGCTGTTCGGAGAACTGCAGAGAGCTGCCGGAGCTATGGAGCGCGTCGTCGAACTCCTGCACGCGAAGCCATTTGTGACTGAACCCGCGAAAGCGGTGCCATTCACGCTACATGGTGCTGAGGTGATCTCATTCGATAAAGTGAGCTTTTACTATCCCTCTCGGAAGGAAACTCGTGCGTTGGACGACTTTAGTCTACGGATTCCACGGGGTGAAACAGTCGCACTCGTCGGGCCATCGGGCGCGGGAAAGAGCACGGTGTTCAATCTTCTAATGCGCTTCTACGCGCCGACTGGGGGTCGTATTTTAGTCGAAGGGGTTGATATTGCTCAGGCGGGCTCGGCAGCGACCCGCCAACGGATCGGTTATGTTCCGCAGGATACGGTTCTGTTCAACGCGACCGTACGAGAAAACATTCGGTATGGCCGCATGGATGCAACCGAGGAGCAAATCGAACGCGCCGCGCGCGCAGCCAACGCGCTGGAATTTATCGCCGCGATGCCGGACGGGCTGGATACGTCCATCGGAGAACGCGGTATGCAACTGTCGGGCGGTCAACGCCAGCGAATTGCAATCGCTAGAGCTATCTTGAAGGACGCACCCATCCTGCTGCTGGACGAAGCAACGAGTTCACTCGATTCAGAAAGTGAAAAGCAAATTGAAGCGGCGTTGCGCACGCTCACGGCCGGGCGTACCACGCTTTTGATCGCTCATCGACTGTCGACTGTTTTAGGAGCAGATCGCATCGTTCTGATGAATCAGGGTCGCATCCAGGCCATTGGGACGCATCGAGAATTACTGGAGCGAGAGCCTTTGTATGCGCACCTGGTAGCGCTTCAGTTCAATAGTGAGCATGTGGATCTGGACTACACACGATCTGCAAAGTATCCGAAGCTGACGCAATCAGACCTCACTCAGCAAACCATGGTGGCGGACTGAGAGCGTCCGCGGTGGGCGCGGCGGCCGTCCATCCGCTCTCATTCCAAGCGCAAGGCGTCAGGCCTCCGGTAATGGCGAGCGCTTCCATCGGACTCGCGAGAGCTCCTCCAAACTCCCCAAGATTTTGTTCGAGTATGCGCAGCAATTCGGCGATATCTGGGATGCGTTGCGGATTCCAGAACACGGTGAGTCCTGCCGCTTGTTCAAACTGACGCAGGAATAAAACGAGATCGGCGGTCGGAGGAACAGCAATATCCTGGTCTCTCGAGAGGTCTTCGGCACTGGAGAGAATAGTACTCAGCGGTGTGACGGTTAAGTCCTCGAAGACCAAACGGTTGAGCGGGTGACGATCCATGATCACCATGCAGCTGGGCAAGATGGGTCGGGATGCGCGCGCTCCGTCTGCGAGCAGCCGGGCCACCATACAAGTGTCTATTCTGTGGACGAGCGAGGCCATTTGCTGCTGCGCGGCCTGTTCGCGTGCAGCCTTCACTGAGGTGCCTGGCGGACAGCTAATTCGAAATATCGTTTCGCTGTACTGGGCTCCCAACGTTCGCTGCGCGAGCGAAGTGTGTCTGTTTGCAACCAGGCCGCCAATCACCACTTCATCAAGGTCGCGTAACTTACACAGCGTGACGGCAGTAGCAGCGAGTAGGGCAGGAAACAGAGTGAGTCCGGCTGCCCTTGAAGATGCTCGCCACCTCTCTAACGCGTTCGTCGGAATGTTCAGAACTCGCCTGCGAAGTTTTGATGGGAGCTCGTGTGCATCGCCGAATGGATGCACGGAACGCAGGGCGATACCTTGAAGTTCGGCGCGCCTGCGTCGTACTTCCATCTGCGCTTGTGTACCCCCGGACCACGCGGTGATTTCGCTGTCGAGCAACGCGAGTTGTCCCGCAGGCAATGCTGCTAAGCACGGCGTACGACGAGCGAGATGAGCTGCGTAAAGTTGCTCGGCTTCGGCCGCCAGTAGTTCGAGTCCCCATCCGTCGATCGCGAGATGATCAAATGCAAGCAGCAATAGATGCTCATCGGGCGCGAGGTTTACACACATTGCACGAAGGAGCGGTGGGGCGTTGAAAGCTAGGCGTGCCCACTCACGCAGGATTGACCAAACCTGCGTGTGGCTGATCGGGGCCGACCGGAAACCAAACTCGCCTTCGTTCTGCAACTGCGTATCTGAAAATGTCGCGCTGTCTAAATAACAAGCACGTAGCGGCTCGTGTCGACGCACGAGGTCTTGAAACGTTAGCCGTAGGGCGCTTTGATCCAGCGGTCCTTCCAGAAGAAAGCCGAATAACAAGCTAAGCGCGTGCGGTTCAACCAAGGCATTGCGTGTCTTGAGCAGAGCGCGCTGAGTCGGAAGCATTGAATGCGCTAACGGCCAGATGATCGTATTGCGTATACGAAATGGATAACCGACTCCCGGTGAATGGGGGCTTGCGCTCCGATCTTCACCGAGTAGCCGCGCCGTTCCAGATACTCAATACATCTCTCGAGCTCGCCTGCAATGTCGTGCACCTCAACGACGACTTGATGAATGTGATTCCAATCAGCCTCGCCGATACCTTCTAACACTTGAAGCTCAGCTCTTTGCACATCGATCTTCAACAGGTCGATCTCTTGGAAATCTAATTCGGCGCAGACTCGGGAGAGTCGACGCACTCGACATGGAAATGCTTCGGGATTCTCTAGCCGATCATCGAGTAAACCTCGCTCACACTTAACAAAATCGACCATGTCTGGGCGACTTGTAATGGTGAGGTTGCGAAGAATTGCGGCTAGCAGATCGCGATCGTGTCCGTGGTTCGGATACAAAGAAGACATCGCAGGAGCCGCCGGGTAGTACGTAAATTGGCCGGTGTAGTCGCTGTTTCCCACCGCGAGATTCACGGAAATAACGCGGTCGCCATACGCCGCAACGTTGCGTCGCAGCTGCGTCCACAATTGTGGTGCGGGTTCGATGGAAAGTACTTTCGCCCCGGGCGCACGTTCAAGCGCGTATAGAGTGAACAGACCAACATTGGCGCCAACATCGACTATGGTCTTGCACGGGGCGAAATCGATCCCGCACTGTTCATAGGTGCGATACTGATAAATGTCTTGGTAAAGATATTCCGCCTCAGCGGGATACGGCGCGAATATCGTGAGGCCGTTAGGCAAGCGAACTGCGGGTGCGCTATCTGCGTCGGAGACAGCCGGTGCTCTGTGCTCGAGCCCGGCCTTGGCAGCAACCAAGCGTTCCACGACGGCGGTGAACTTTCCCAAGCTGGGTCCCCGGAGTAGCTCCGGCAGCGGTACTGCAATCTCGAGCCTCTCATTTATCTCGGAGACGAGCTGAATCGCCAGGAGAGAGTGACCGCCTAAGTCGAGAAATCCAGTTGCTTCATCGAGAACTTTCGTTCGCAAATGTCGTGCCCAAATGGATCTAACCAGCTCTGGTACGGATGCTAAATCACGACGGGCATCCGTGGTCGACACGTGATCATCCTGAATCATCGCAGGACGCGGCAGCGCGCGACGATCTAACTTTCCAGTCTGCGTGAGAGGGAGAGAGGTCAGCCGCATGATGTTCGCGACCGGCGGGACCATGTAGTCGGGCAATCTCGCTTTGAGTACCTCGCGAATGCTTGCATTGGACGGAGAGTCCGAATCGCAAACAACATATGCGGCAAGTCTAGATTCGCCGCGCACGTCAACCCAAAGCGCTGCTGCGCCTTGGCGAACCCCCTCGATACTATTCAAGGTCGTTTCGATTTCACCGAGTTCGATTCGATAACCGCGCAGCTTCACCTGATCATCGCGACGCCCACAGAAATCGATAATCCCGTCGGCATTGAACTTGCCGAAGTCTCCGGTTCGATATACGCGCACCGGGTCGAGGTCCTGTGCCGAAACTTGCGTGAACCGCTCGGCAGTTAACGCTTCTTGCCCGTGGTATCCGATCGCAAGCTGCGGTCCGGCGATGCAGATCTCGCCTTGTATCCCCACCGGCGCAGGATGCCCGAATTTGTCCAAGATCAAGACGCGCATGTTATGGAGCGGTCGACCGATCGGAGGCAGGTCGGTCCAGCTCGCGCTCTCTATGGGAAGAATGTAGCTGGTAGCGACATGCGTCTCGGTCGGTCCGTAATGATTGATGAGCCGCGAATCTAGGACGCGAAAGAGTCGCATGACACTCGGAGTGATGCGGAGCGATTCACCAGCAACGATGAGAAACTTGAGACTGGGAATAGGTTCGCTGACGACCTCGGCAAGTTGCTGCAAAGCAATCACGGGCAGGAACACTCGCGCGATATTCATTGCTCGGAATGTTTCAGGCCATCGCGAGATGTCGCCGCGCAGCGCTTCGTCTGCTATGACCAACATCCCGCCGTCGCACAGGGTCGAAAAAATTTCTTGAAAGCTGACATCGAAGGTCAACGAGGTTCTGTGGAAGGTGGCTTCGCCATGCGTTCGCGTTTCGACGATTTGCCAGCGCACGAGGTTAGTCAGGCTCCGATGCGGCATTAATACGCCCTTAGGTACGCCTGTCGAACCTGAGGTGAAGAGCAGATACACCGGGTCATCTTCTTCAATGACCGGTGGCTCGAAGCGCTCAGCCGGCACTTTTGTGGAGAGCTCATCAACCATCAGCGTTGGAGTATTTTCCGGAAGCAGATGCAGAAAGCCGCGCTCAGCTATCACGTGCTTCAAAGCTGCGCTGCGGACGATGTTGGCTATGCGGTACGGAGGGAATGTGACATCGATCGGTACGACGACAGCGCCGCACCGAAGAATTGCCAACATCCACGCGAGCTGGTTGGCGCCTATTGGAAGGCAGAGCCCAACGCGGTCTCCGCGTCTTACGCTGTGAACGTGCTGAAGTTGTGCGGCAAAGCGCTGAGAAACATCGTAGAGCTCACGATAAGTCCAGCGCAGCTTCTCTGGTCCGCAGTCTTGGAGCGCGATGCTATCGGGCGTCTTCGCCACTTGTTCTACGAACAGTTCGACGACCGAAGCGTGCGGGCATATTGCTCCTGCAGGTCCTTTGCCCATTTCCAGCAAATCGCCACGCTCATTGGCGTCCAAATAGTCGAAATCCCGGAGGGAGATCTTTGCTTCCTCGATCATTGCGAGCGCGTTTAATACGTGCCGGCAAAATCGACGGACCACTTTCGAATCGAGCAATCGCGCGCTGAAATTCGCGCGCAACTCACCTATCGACCTGTTCCAAGTCAGGACGAGATCGCAACGCGTATCCGCTATCTGGCCTTGATCTTCAACATCGCAAACCGCGACACCAAACAGAGGATTCTGGTTGGCTACATCGGCCAGGCCCAAGCGCTCGATCAGTTCACTATATGGAACGACCGCAGCCGTGTTCGCCTCACCGATAGCTGCTGCGACGCAGTCCACCAATCGTGCAGGATGTGCGTCGCCATCAAGAGCGACAGAAATCGCGAGTGCGTTTGTTGGCGCGCCAATCGCGGGAGCGGTGCCGATACTGATTCGAGGCTCACCGGAATATCGATGCAGAATATAAGCGGTAGCTGCCAGAAGCTTCGCAGCAGGCCGGTTCGTGGTGCGATATCGCGAATCGGTCGTTATTGCGAGTTCAGCGCGTTTGCTCGAGTACGCACGCGAGCGTGACCGCATGAGCGGCAGGCCCACAGCGGCACCCAAATCTATTGGCGCAGCGGACTTAAGCAGCAGATCGTCTAATTCCGTAACCGCCGATGCCATGGGTAACTCTCCCTGCATGTGTGGGTGGGTGGTAAAGTAACCTGATAAACTGATAAAGTACACGATAATTAAACAGCGCCGAGGCCGGTACACGTGATTTACAACCCCGTATGGGAAGGGCTGGCTTGAGCGTTATGGAGGCGAGCCAGCTCACTTCCTACCAGCACGCGCTACTTCCAGATGAGCACGCGCTGGCTTGGTACGATCAACATGGATGGTGGATTTCACCCCCATGTGTCCCCGATGAATTATTGGACGACGTCCTGTACGGCGTGGAGCGGTTTTATCAGGGCGATCGTGATTGGCAGCTGATGATCAATCTGGGGACCGACTGGCGCCCGGAGCACGGTGAGAAAGCGCTGCGAGTTAACGACTATCTGTCGCTTCAGATCGAGGAATTCCGCAGCTTAGTCAGATACCCGCTCATTGGCGCCATGGCGGCGCGTTTGGCACGCACGACGGCGGTGAGATTGTTTCACGATCAACTGTTGTTCAAGCCGCCTGGATCCTCTGTGGATGGCGGCGCGATCGGGTGGCACACGGACAAGTCGTACTGGCAGACGTGCAGCTCAGAAAAGATGCTGACAGCCTGGATTCCCTTGCACGACTGCACCGCCGAAATGGGATCGTTGGCCGTCTTCGATGGTAGCCACAGATGGGCGCACTCTGACGATCTCTCCAACTTCGCGATGCGCCAGCAGGGACCCGCAGATGCGCAGGTGAGGCAAAGATATGGATCGCAAGAGCCTACCGTACTCGAACTGCGCCGCGGTCAAGTGAGCTTCCATCACTGTCGCACGGTACACGGCAGCAAGGCTAATTTGAGCGCCCTGCCGCGGATCGCCTGCGCAGTGCACTTTCAAGACGATGAGAACAGCTATCGACGGGCTAAACTCCCGGATGGTCGCTTGGCGACTCATATCAACGATCTGCTGTGTCGGCGTAGTGCAGCGGGTTTTCCGGACTATGCAGACCCTGCGATTTGCCCGCAGATCTGGCCACATCGAGGTGATTCCGTGCACTTCGACCACGCAAGCGGAGCCACGTAGCAGAGCACGTTGCCGCAGCAACAGGATGGCCGAACAGTTCGATTCCATGTGGAGGAGCAAATTGTGAATGCGACGACCTCTGATGAGCTCGTGTACCTCGCACCAAAGGTGAAACTCGAGCCTCTGGTTAGTCGTTGGTACGCATGGTCACATCTCATCTCGCCGCTGCAGTTAGCGATGAATCTTGCGTATCGGTATGTGCCGTTGCTGCAGTCCTTCATCATGAATCCATCTGTCCACCTCGCAGCGAGCCGCGAGCCGAAGATGTTCGGTGGGCCGTTCGTCAATCTAGAAGCGAGCGCAGTTTCGGAGTTGAAGCAGTTACTCGAGTCTACGAATCGGCATTGGGCCGCTGCGTTGAAGTTCGCGGCGGACTTCCGCGACTTCGATAAGCATTTGCAAGAGCGCGCAAGCGGGTACTCATTGAACGAGTTGTACACACGCTTGCCAGAGCCGCTTCGCGGCCTTGTAGAACTCGCGTATGACACCTGCAATCATCCACAAATCAGAATCATGGAAGAAATTCTCGACCGTGAAGATGTGGTGGCTAGCGAGCAAGAGATACTCTTGACTACGGTGGCGGATCGAGAGCGTTTGTTTTTTATGAGCACGCCGCGACTCAACGCGCCGGACAATTTCTCGCTTAAAGTGCCTTTTCGCGATGCGCGCATTGATACTTTGGCGAAATCGCGTGCGCACCCGTGCCGTTTCGGTGATCTCACCGAAATTTTCTCGATATCAGAGGGCGACGTCCAACGTTTTCGCGAATTCTTTACCACTGAAGCGCCGCGTAATGGTCGAGCCGAATGTCTCGGCGGCGCAGTGCGGGTGCGCTATTTCGGTCACGCATGCGTTCTCGTACAGACCGACGAAGTCTCTATTTTGATTGATCCCATGGTGGCCTTCGAGTCCGGCGCGGACGGAAGATTCACCTTCAACGATTTGCCGAATTTCATCGACTACGTGGTGTTGAGCCACAATCATCAAGATCACAGTTGTCCTGAAATGCTATTACAACTGCGGCATCGCGTGGGGCAGGTGCTGGTGCCCAGAAATAATTCCGGAAACATATGCGATCCGTCGATGAAACTAATGCTCAAGGCATTGGGCTTCGCGAAAGTGACAGCGCTTGATCCTTTGGACTCGGTACCCGTCCCTGGGGGCGAAATCATCAGCCTTCCCTTCGCGGGCGAGCACGTGGATCTGGACATTCAGAGCAAGCAGACGGTGCTTGTTAGCCTGCATGGTCGTTCGCTGTTGTTTCTCGTCGACTCCGATGGGTGGGATGTCGGGCTGTACCGCAGAGTGATGAAGATCGTCAATCGTCCGATCGACGCGCTTTTCTTAGGAATGGAATGCCATGGAGCGCCGCTTACTTGGTTGTATGGTCCGCTGCTCACGAAGCGGATTAGTCGTAAGGACGATGAATCGCGACGCTTGTCTGGTGCAGATTGTGAGCGCGCATGGGGCATTCTGCAGGAGATTCGCGCGCCCAGGTGCTACGTGTATGCGATGGGTCAAGAACCGTGGCTGCGTTTCATCATGGGGCTAGAGTACACGGAAGACAGTATTCAGCTCGTTGAGGCGAAAAAATTTGTAGCGCGATGTCAGGAATCCGGCATTGAAGCCAAACTCCTCTACGTGACGCACGAGTTTACATTGCCGAGAGAAAGCGATAGTCGGTCGCAGCGTCACGTTGCATGAAAGGACGAGGATGCGGCGCTTTCCTCAGCGCGTCAGCTCCGTGCGTCGTAATGGCAGAGACTCCTCGTGGATAGCACAGATGAGACGTGCGCCCGGGTCGAGACGAACTCGGGAGAGCGAGCAATGAGCATTCGTGAATTGCTTGAGCGGGCTGTCGAATGCGGTGTCGCGATCACTGTGAGCGGCAGCGATTTGGTCCTCGACTCTTGCGATGAGATTCCTTCTGATCTTCGCGAAGAGATCCGCAAGAGGAAGACCGAGATCATCAAAGAGATTCAAGAGCTGTCCGCGACCGCACGCGTGCAGCAACCGCCAAAACGATACACGAGGTCGAAGACCCTACCACTTTCTTTCGCGCAGGAGAGGTTGTGGTTTCTGGAACAGCTCGACGTTGGAGCAGCCTACAACGTCCCGCTCGGGGCAAGGCTTACAGGAGAACTTAATTTCGCAGCGCTGCGCGACGCACTGAATGAGCTCGTGCGCCGTCACGAAATTTTGCGAACCCGTTTTGTCCAAGCCGCGGGCCAGCCGACGCAGGTCATAGAAGCGGAGCTCGGAGTGGACATCGACTATTACGACCTCATCGAGATGCCGCTAAGCGACCGGGATGCGCGCATTGAAAGACAGGTGAGTCGCCAACTAGAAATCCGCTTCGACTTGGAGCGCGGCCCTCTTTTCAGAGTGTGCCTCATGCGGCTCGGCACTGAGGAGCACATGCTGCTCATCACAATGCACCACATTGTCTCGGATGGCTGGTCCATGGCGGTTCTCTTGAGAGAGCTGAGTGCGTTGTACGCTAGCTTTGCCGCCGGACGATCGCCGCAGCTTCCTGCTTTGCAACTGCAATACGCAGACTATGCAATCTGGCAGCGCGAGACGCTCAGCGGAGAGCTGCTTGATCAACAGTTGGGTTACTGGCGACGGCAACTTACCGCGATTCCAGCGGCCTTGGATCTGCCAACCGATCGACCCAGACCGCTCAGCGCCAGTTTCATCGGCGCGCGACACGCGATTCCGATATCTGCAGCCCTGTCCGCTGCGCTCAAGGAGTTGGCGCTATCGCAAGGCGCGACGCTGTTCATGGTGCTGCTTGCAGCTTTCCAGATCTTTCTGGGGCGACTGAGTGGTCAGAAGGACATCGTAGTCGGCTCGCCTATCGCCGGGCGAACGCATGCAGGGCTCGAAGAACTGATCGGTTTCTTCGTCAACACGCTCGTGTTTCGATTGCAAGTGGATGACGAGTATGACTTCATTCAAACGATCAGAGCGGTGCGAAGCATAACCTTGGAGGCATTTGCCAATCAGGACGTACCGTTCGAGGCGGTAGTGTCGGAGCTGCAACCGAATAGGACACTAGCCCGGCAACCTCTTTATCAAGTAGCGATCGCCGTACAAAACGTGCCGCGCCAAAATCTCGGACTCGAGGGGCTTCGAGTCGAGAGCGTGGGGTTTCGTCACGGGACAGCCAAATCCGATTTGATGTTATTCGTCTTCGAAGACGTTAGTCACATCAATCTCGTATTTGAATACGCCACCGATCTATTCGATGCAACCACAATCTCGCAATGGGCTCACTCGTTCGTGCATCTGCTACAGGGGTTGGTCCACGATCCGCATCAACCGATCCGTTCTGTCCCGGTTCTAACGGATACTCAGCGACGGTTGCAGCTCGTAACCTGGAACGATACGCGACTGCCATTTGCGCACGAAGAATGCGCTCATCATCTGTTCGAGGCGCAAGCCGCGCGCCACCCGCAAGCGCTCGCAATCATCGATAAGTCTGGACCCACCACCTATGAGCAACTCGATGAGAGCGCAGATCGACTTGCGGCGTACTTGCGATCCGTTGGGGTGGGTCCGGAAGTGCCCGTTGGAATCTGTTTACGACCATCAGCTCGAGCGGTGGCGGTATTGTTGGGTGTCTTGAAGTGCGGAGGCGTGTACGTACCCATCGATCTGCAATGGCCATCGAGCAGGGCGCAAACGTTTCTAGCGCGTGCTGCCGTCGCGCTTGTCATATCTGAGAGGGACGGCTCCGCGACGTTGGGGAGTATTCGAACACTCTTGCTAGAGGATATCGAACAGGAGCTGCCGCCTCCTGGACGGACTCGCGAATTCGCGGAATCCGCGGTGAGCGCAAGCAATGCTGCGTACCTTATCGCGACTTCGGGCTCATCGGGATTGCCGAAGGCAGTCTGTGTTCAGCATCGATCCCTGTGCAATTTGCTCCATGCGCATTGTCATGCATTCGCGTTTGACGCCACGGATCGCATGCTGCAATTTACTCGGTGGAGCTTCGATGTCTCCATTCAGGAGATATTCGTGACGCTCGTCAGCGGAGCGTGTTTGTGCATCCCGCCTGAGCAGTATTTGGGTGCCGAGCTGGTGCGGTACATCGACGAGCACGCCATCACGACGGTGATGTTGCCATCGTCGGTTCTCAGCCAACTGCACGGTCGGCAGCTGCCATCGTTACGACGACTCTTCGTCGGCGGTGAAGCATTCGACCCAGCATATGCGAGATACTGGCAAGAGCGATGCCGTTTCATAAATGAGTATGGAACAACGGAGGCGACGGTCTGCACCAGCTTCGACGAACTCACGGAGCACAGCGAATCCGTTTGCATCGGACGTCCAATAGCAAACACCAAGTGTTACGTCTTGGACGAACAGTTGGAGCCTGTCCCTGTAGGCGCGATTGGAGAACTTTGCGTCGCGGGCGCGGGAGTGAGTCGAGGCTACTTGGGGCAACCGGGTCTGACTGCGCAAAAGTTTGTGGCCGACCCGCACGGATATGCGGGAGAGCGTATGTATCGAACGGGCGATCGAGTTCGCTATCGTTCAACAGGGGCATTGGAGTTTGTAGGGCGAGCTGATCATCAAGTCAAAATCCGTGGGCACCGGATCGAGTTGGGGGAAATAGAAAGTGTATTAACGGGACTACCCGAAGTGACTCACGCCGCAGTAACGCTGAATTCGCGTGATGCGAGCGATGTAAGTTTAATCGCACACATCGTGCCTAATGCCAAAACATTGGAGCAAATTGCGTCCGAGCAAAGAGCGGGCATGCAAAAGCGGATCATCAACCAATGGCTGCAGGTTTTCGAGAACGGCTACGAAATGGGCACACGTGATGAGCCCGATTTCGTCGGATGGATCAGCAGCTACGACGGCACTCCCATCCGTCACGAGCAGATGGAACGTTGGCTCGAGAATACCGTTTCGCGCATCAAGGAGCTGCGACCCCGCAAGCTTCTGGAGGTCGGGTGTGGAGCAGGCCTGTTGGTCAGGAAACTGGCTCCGTTTTGCGAGTACTACCGCGGCTTGGATTTTTCAACGACAGCAATTGCAGACCTTGAAAGGTGGTTGTCCAGTCAATCGGAAAGACCCGCCGTCGAGCTGCAGGTATGTGATGCCGGCGAATTGACTGATGTGCCGGGATTCTACGACACGATCGTCTTCAATTCAGTTATCCAATATTTCCCCGACCTCGAGTATCTGGCGAAAGCTCTTCGTCAGGCTGTATCGAAGCTGACAGCCGGAGGACATATTTTTATCGGAGACGTACGCCATCTGGGTTTGCTGCAGGCATTCCATACTTCGGTTCAATACCACAAGAACCGTTCTGGGCCGAATGGTATCGAAGAGTTGCGTCGTCGCATCGACGCTGCAGTAGCGGCGGAGGGCGAGTTGGCGATCGATCCGCATTTCTTTGCGCTGTTGGGCGAAGCATGGGGCCTCAACGTCGCCATTCAACTCAAGCGTGGCCACGATGACAATGAGCTTACGAAGTACCGGTACGATGTGACCTTGGAAGTGCGATCGCAAGGTGTCGAGGTCCGCCAAAAGCCGGCGCACTGTGTGGATTGGGCGCAGCTCAGTTGTTCGTTAAGTGGGCTGGAGCGACACCTGCGGGAGACGCGCCCGGAAGTGCTGAGGGTCGCTGCGGTCGACAATCAACGCCTCGCGTCCGATCTACGACTCGCGCACGCGATCGGTACGCGCGCAGATTTGAAGTCAGTTCGAGAAGTCGAGCGAGAACTCGGGCTTGAGGTGCGAGCAGGCGAGGAGCCAGAAGAGTTTTGGAAATTGGGCGAGCGCTGCGACTACTCCGTCACCGTGTCCTTTAGTGAAGCAGATCCAGGACAATTCGACGTGATGTTCCAAACGCGTACGCACCTTCTGCAGCACGGTACGGAGTATGCGAGTCCATGTGCCGAGCCGCCCGCTCTCGACCTGGGTGAGATGAGCTCTTATGCCAACAGTCCTTTCGCTGAACAGGTGACCGCTGAGTACATTCAACGAATCAAAGCGAAACTGCGCGAACAATTGCCCGAATACATGGTCCCGAGTGCCGTGCTGACGTTGGACAAGATGCCTCTAAATTCGAACGGTAAGATCGATCGCGGCAAGCTGTCTGTTTCTATCGGCAGAGCTGATAACAAGTACGAAGCGCCGCGATCGCCCATCGAACACGCACTAGCTCACATTTTTTCCGAAGCCCTGAAGGTCGAGCGAGTCGGCCTCGATGACAACTTCTTTCAGCTTGGGGGGCACTCGCTACTTGCGACGCGTGTTTTGGCTCGCATTCGCGAGCTCTGGAAGGTCGACCTGGCGCTGCGATCTTTGTTCGAATACCCGACCGTGCGTTCCTGTGCATCGCAAATAGCGACGCTATACGATGCGATGGTCACAGGAGAAGTAGAGGAAGGCGTTATATGAGCGTCATCTGCAGAGTGGGTGGTGGTGCGTTCGTATCGTCCGCGGACGTATGAAATACCTTCCGTTAGTTTGGGTGAGTCTATGGCGTAACCGTGTTCGCACCTCATTAGCGCTTGTTTCAATCGCGCTTGCGTTCTTCCTCTTTGGCTTGCTCGACGGAGTCAACGCTGGGCTTCGACAAGTGATAGCACAGCAAGCTGCGGACATTGTGTCGGTGCGAGCCAGATTTCAACGAACTCTGCCGATCTCTCATTTGCAGCAGATCCGAAAAACCCCCGGCGTGCTCGCGGTGTCGCCGATAGCGCGCATGAGCGGGCAGTACCAGCATCCGGGAAATGACATAGCCATCTTAATGACTGACGTACACACGTACAGCGATGTGGAGTACACGATGGATGTCACGCCGGACGATCTTGCCGCACTTCGCAGATCGAGGACTGCGGTACTTGTCACTCCGGCAGCGATCGCTCGTTACGGATGGAAAGTGGGTGATCGCGTCCCAGTGCAAACCAGTATCGTCGATCGCAACCGCAACACCACATGGGAATTCATTGTCGCCGGGACTTTCCGCGAGAAAGACGAGCCAAAGCTCGTAGGAATGTGGGGCAACTATGACTATTTGGATGAAGGTCGTGTACGCGATGCTCACACTGTCAACGAATTCGTCGCACGAGTAGTCGACGCGGATCATTCCGCAGAGATTTCCAAGCAGATCGATGCCGCGTTCGAGAATTCTGCGTTTCCAACAAAGACTCGCACCGAGCGCGATCAGGCGGAGTCATTTATAAGTCAGGTGGGCGGGATCGGCTACTTCGTGAGCACAGTCATCGTTGCGGCTTTTCTTACGCTCTTGTCTTTGACGAGCCATGTAACCATGCAAGGGATTCGGGAGCGCGTTCCGGAATTCGCTTTGTTGAAAGCACTCGGCTACTCGACGCTTTTGATTCATCTGCTGGTCATCATGGAGGTCGCATTGCTCAGTGTGTGTGCTGCCGCGAGCGGATTAATCCTCGCTTGGATCCTCTATCCGAGGATCATTCCACTTCCGCTTACGCACTTGCCGTGGCACGTTCTGCTCCAGGGTCTGGGCGTTGCGATCGCGCTCACTGCCGCGACAACGCTGGTTCCGGTGCTTCGCCTGCGCCGATTACGAGTCGCTCAAGCCTTGATGCGTCTTTAGTCAAGATGTTCTCACTCAAACAAGTCCTCAGAGTCTTTGGTCTCGGCTTGCAGACGATACCAAGTCGAGCCTCGGCGGCGTTTGTTGTCATCGGCGGATTTGCTGGAGCCGTGGGTGTTCTAGTGGCAGTACAATCGATTTCTGGCGGATTGCTGAGTCTCATGCAACGATCAGGGCGCGACGACCGCGTAGTGGTTCATAGCCCGCGTCCTATCGACAAGTCGGCAGTGCTCACAGTAGCCGAACTTCCTCAAGTGATGCGCAGCGCCGCTGGCGAAAGCGTCGCGTCTGGAGAAGTTTTCGCGTATGCGTTCGCTCCGAAGAAGTCGAACTCACAAGAAGCGCGCGTCACTGTTCACGGCTTCGCCGGTGACCTGCCGCAGTTGTTGCCGGAGCTGCGATTGACGCAGGGCCGAATGTTTAGACCCGGAATGCACGAGCTGATCGTGGGCGCGGGCGCTGCAAACCAGTTCGTGGGATTATCCGTGGGCAGCAGCGTGAAACTTCCAGGGGGCGACTGGCTGATCGTTGGATCGTTCAGCAGCTCGCACAGCTTATTGGAATCCCAGCTCCTTACCGACGTGACAACCTTGATGGGATCAATGCGAGTCTCTGAGTACGACTCGATCCTGGTGAGAATGAACCCAAGTGCGGACTTTGACAGTTTCAAAAATGCATTGACCGTTCTACCCGATTTTCAGTTTGAGGTCGATCGAGAACGCGCCTACTACATTCAACGCTCGCAGAGCTTTTATACCCTGCTGCAGGTCATTACATACGTCATCGGCAGCATCATCTTCGCGGGAGCGATTGTGAGCGCGCTAAATACAATGTATTCGGTGGTGCGTAGTCGCACTGTCGAAATCGGTACGTTGCGAGCGATCGGCTTTCGGGGTTCGATAGTAGCGATGGGCGTGCTATTCGAGGCCTCGCTGCTAGGAGCTCTTGGCGCGATGCTTGGAGCCGCCATCGCTTGGTTCTGCTTCAATGGGAATACAGTCAGTTTGCTCGGCGGCAGTAATAACACTCAACTGGTGATCGAGTTGACTATTCCGTCTTCAGGACTGATGAATGGCATATTGCTCGGATTACTTGCGGGCTTAGCTGGTGGACTTCTGCCTGCCGTCAGCGCGGCTCGCCAGCCGATCACAAAGGCCCTCCGAGAAGTATAGACCTAGGCAGCTGCATTCGATGCCTCCCGGTCTTTCCTGTGCAACATGCGCAAGTACGAGTAGCAACTCGGCAGCTGTGCCGCGAGGTCGGCGGTCTCTCGTCGAAGCTTGTTGAACATTCCTTCCGCTCTTTCCACCGAAGTACGTGCATACCTCAGCTTTGCCAAAGGCGCTTCCGGCATCCAGCCCATTCCGCTGAAGATGCAGTAGTAGTTGCTGTTGGTCCAAAAGTTTCGAAACTCGGTTTCGAAGTTGTCGTAGTAGGTATTTGCGTCCCCTAGCGATGTGCCGACCACCAAGCCAGCCTTATAGAGTGCAATCTTCTCCAACATCGCATCCGATAATTGCAACTCGTATTTGTTGGCTTTCCAGAACGGAGTATCGACCCGAGACGTCGTAAGGTAATGCGCCTGCACGAAGTCCCGACAATCGTCGTACATGTCGTTGATCTCGCGATTGAAAGAATCGACCAAGGCTGGATTGAAGCCCCTATCCGGAAAATGTTTCAACAGTTGATAGATCGCAGCATAGATAAAGTAGATACCTGTAGATTCCAATGGCTCGAGAAAGCACGAAGCAAGCCCAATGGAAACGCAATTTTTCACCCAAGCTCTTCGATTGCGACCCGTGCGGAAAGTAATCTGATTCAACTTGATCGAGCTCGCATCGACTCCCCACAGGCGCAGGAATTCAGAGGTTGCTTCGTCCTGTGAAACGAAGTGGCTCGAATAGACGTATCCTGAGCCGAAGCGGCCCAGCATGGGAATCTTCCATGTCCAACCGTGTTTCATCGCAATCGCGGAAGTAAATGGCTCGATGCCGTTGCGCTCGTCGTCATGGGGGATAGACGCCGCTACTGCGCTATCGCAGAGTAGGTGATCGTTCATGTGAATGAAGGGCTCACCGAGCGCTTTGTTGATGAGTAGGCCGCGAAATCCGGAGCAATCGACGAAGAGATCTCCGTCGTAGCGCATTCCTTTTCGAGTGTGGAGGGCTCGAATTGAGCCGTCTTCGGCCTGCTCGACTCGTTCCAGCTCATCAAGCACGTGATTCACGCCCCAACCGGTTGCGAGCTTCTGCAAGTAGGAAGCAACCAGATGCGCGTCGAAATGCCAGGCGTAGTTCGTGATCTTCGTGCCGTCGAGCATTCGCGGCGCCAGCTTCGCATCCAGGAGCGGAGCCTCCTTGTAGCACGCATACGCCAAAGGTTCTGGATTCTGACCGCGCCGTTCGAGCTGGCGTAACACCCAGTAGTGGGAAAGCGGTACGGAGTCGCAGGTCGGTATCTGTCCAAATAGGTGATAAAAATGATCGCCATCCGGTGAGTCGCTGGGCGTTTGCCAGTTGACGAAGCGGATGCCCATTTTGAAGGAGGCGTTGCAGTGCCGCATCCAGTCCTCCTCATCGACTCCCAGAAAGTCGAAGAAGACTTTCTGCATGTTCGGGATGGTCGCCTCACCCACACCGATCTTCGGAATATTAGGTGCCTCGATCAAGGTGATTTTTACGTGCGAGCCTAGTGCCTTTGCCAGATAGGCTGCGCTCATCCATCCCGCTGTACCACCACCTAGTACCACGACCTGCTGAATGAGATCTTGCACGATTCAGACTCCTTGATCACTCGCCACTGTCGTATCCCCTGGCCAACGAGCTTCCGGCCGGATAAGCGCGTTATTTACTGTACAATTTAGCACGATAAATTAACAGCTGCACACGCTACACTTATGTGGGTCGCGAACGAATTCGCGACTGGCTGCAAGGAAAGGTCGTGACAAGTCTTGATCCAAATCGTAAGCGGTGGCTTAGATCCATAGCTGCGGTACACAGTCCGTCAGTTCGGATGGTGTGCTTTCATCACGCAGGTGCGAGTGCAGCGGTGTTTCGAAACTGGGCAGATGTGCATCATTCCTGTGAAATTGCGGCGGTTCAGCTGCCTGGCCGCGGTGAGCGCTTTCGAGAATCGCCGGTGCATTCGTGGCCCGAGATAGTAGATGGGGTGGTCGGGGCGCTTATGAGCATGCCGTACCAACCCACGGTCCTGTTCGGCTGTAGCTTAGGTGCACTACTGGCGTACGAGGTCGCGTGCGAGCTTCAACTTCGTGTCCACTCGTGGACCCTCGAGCTCATAGTTGCAGCATCACGATGTCCTGACGCCGCTCGCGTGGAGGATCCTGTTGCCTCGGGGCCCGAACGGAAATTGCTCGCGCGCCTGAGAAGCTATGGCGGAATGGCGGAGGAGATACTGCAGAATGCGGAGCTGATGGCGCTGCTGATGCCGACATTGCGCGCCGATTTCGCACTCAGTGAGAACTATCATTTCGATCCGCAAAGGCGCCCTCTCGAATGCCCAATCACGGCTGTCGGAGGCAGGTCGGATAAGTGGGTCAGCGAAGAACATATCAAAAGATGGGCCGCGCTTACGAACGCGCACTTTTCGTGGAGCATGATTGAAGGTGGGCATTTCCTGCTTCAGGAATCTCACGAAGCTGTGATCGCTATCGCGCGCAGTGTCATCGCAAAACTTGCTGGTCGAACCGCCGAGAGCGCTCACTCGATGTGAGATCCGGGTGCGCATCGGTTTTGGAGCGCAGATATGCATCTTGCCGACTTTTCTTGAGGAAATTGGGACCGCTATGGAGTCGATCAAGAAAAGGGCTGTTCGTCTGATAAAGTACATGTTTATCATGTTATATACAGCAACCCAGGGTTGCTGGTGCGACCTCGCAAGCTCGAGGGGCGACATTGGATTGCACACATGAGACTGCATCCCCTTGAGGGTGAGATCGAATTTCGCGCGGAGGTGCGTCAGTTTCTCGCCAGCGCTCCGTCCGAAATGGAGATCGGCAAGCCATTCGGACACGTGCATTCACGTGCGACGCGGGAGTTGTGGACCAAGGCCCTAGCCGAACGAGGTTGGTTAGTGCCGCATTGGCCTGCAGAGTGGGGAGGGCAGAGCTGGCCATCTACGCTGCACTACATTTTGGCCCAGGAACTGTGTTCGCACAGATGTCCTGAAATCGAGAAGATCGGTACCGAACTGGTAGGACCGATCTTGCTGTCATTCGGCTGCGAAGAGCAGCGGCGACGCTTTCTACCACCCATACTGAGTGGCGAGGAATTTTGGTGCCAAGGATTTTCAGAGGCAGGCGCAGGTTCCGATTTGTCCCAGATTCGCACGACAGCAAGAAAGCAAGGCGACTCCTATCGAGTCAACGGTCACAAGCTTTGGACTACGCAAGCACACGAAGCAGACCTGATGTTGGCGCTTGTCCGCGTGGCAAACGGCGATTCACTGCAACAGGGACATACGTTTTTGATGATCCCCATGAAGACTCCCGGTGTTCAAGTGCGGCCCATAATCACCTTGGACGGCGGACATTCGATCAACGAAGTGATGCTTGACGATGTTCGCGTACCGATCGACAGCCGCGTCGGCGAAGAAGGTCATGGATGGACGTATGCTCGCGCCGTTCTCAGTGCTGAACGGATGGGGGCCGCGGGAATTCCGCACACGCAGCGAGACCTACTGTTTTTGCAGGACCTCGCTCGGCAAGTTCGTCGCCGCGGCCGGTTGCTGGCGAACGACCCTCACTTCAGGCAACGACTCGCGCAGCTCAACTCCGAAGTGCTGGCTCTCGAATTCCTTCTGTTGCGGATATTGCAAGCGCCGCCGAGCGCGGAACGCGACGCGCTCGGATGTGTCCTCAAGTTGCGCGGCGCTGAGGCGTATCAGCGGGTAAGCGAACTCATGCTGGATGCTGTTGGAGCGCGCGCCATGGTGCGACAACTAGAGGATTCGGTGGACGATTCGGTTACCGCCGCATATCTATTTAGAAGATCCGCAACCATTGCGGGTGGCACCAGTGAAATCCAACGCAACATTATCGCTGCGCTAGGGTTGCAGCTCTGATCGCCCCGATGGATTTCACCCTCAATACAGAGCAAGTGAACCTCCGCGACAGCGTGCAGCGATACTGTCGTTCTCAATGCGCCTTTGATGTCAGACGCCACGCGCGCGCGCATCCGGGCACATCGCCGTTATCACATTGGCGCGAGTTCGCGCGCCTTGGATGGCTCGGTGCCGCCTTGCCTGCGGAATTAGGCGGTTCCGACGGTGCAATCGTCGATGACGCGATCATCATGGAGGAGCTTGGGCGTTCCCTGGTGCTCGAACCATTCCTTCAATGTGGGATATTCGCTTCGCAACTGCTCAATGCGGCGGGCACGTTGGAGCAACGTAAGATCCTGATACCGCAGCTCATCGGCGGCGAGCTAACGATCGCCGTCGCCGTTGACCTAAGCGATGACGATCCGTGGGCGCACTTCAGCGCCATCACAGCGAGACCGCCCATAAGCAATCAACTGGTGTTGCACGGCGGGGAAGCTCTCGTGCACGCAGCGATGGATGTGAACCACATTGTGATTCCCGCGCGAACGGAGTTCGGTCCCACCCTGTTCCTGATTCGTTCCGATGCGCCGGGTGTGAATCGCAAACAGCACCGTACGATCGACGGACTCGACTGTTTTGAATTGACTTTAGATGGAGTGATTGCGGATCAGGGCGATGTCATCGGATCCGTGGGTTGCGCGTACCTGCCGCTCGACTACGCGACTGACTACGTCACCACCGCACTGTGTGCGGAGGCGATCGGAGCGATGAATGGTCTGCTCACGATCACTCGCGATCATCTGAAGCAGCGCAGACAGTATGGAGCCTCACTGAGTACTTATCAGGCCCTGCAGCATCGAATGGCAGATATGTTTGCCGATCTCGAGTTAGCTCGTTCCATGCTCTACGCAGCCATCGCTGCGATCCTGACACCAAACGTCGCTGCGCGGCGGAGAACCGTTTTTGCGGCCAAGGCGTATATCAGCGAGAGTGGTCGGTCGTTGGGACAGCAGGCAATTCAGCTGCACGGTGCTAGCGGTATGACCGATGACAGCAAAGCCGCGCATTACTTTCGACGCTTGGTCGTCATCGCCGGTTGTGCGGGGGAACGAGATTTCCTGCGCGAGCAAGTCGCAGCCGCGCTTCTCGACTAATGGACAGAAGGGTTCACGTGATCGGAACCGCGCATTCCGCCTGCAATTGAGCCACATGAGGAGGGCGCATGCTAATTCTTGGTTGGCACGGACATCCGCTGCTGCGTGACACGGACGACTCTCGCGGCTTCGTGCATCACGATGCTGCGGCCGTGCTGATCGAGGATGGTCGTATCGTTGCTGCAATCGAGGAAGAGCGTCTGAATCGCATCAAGCATTCCAATGTCTTTCCAGCGAAAGCCATTCGTTTCTGCTTGAAGGAGGCACGCGCGACGGTTTCGGATCTTGATGCGATAGTTACCGATGCTTCGGAGGAATTTCATGATCTGCTCGCGCAGCGCGAGACTCTGAGTAATCCGGTCGCGCGTTTACCTCACCTCCGAGCAGTCGTCGCGAGTACTTTCGCCGAAGAGTTCGGCTGCAATGTCGAATCCAAACTCCAGTTTTGCAAGCACCACGTAGCACATCTGTGTAGTGCGTGGTATCCGAGCGGGTTTACTGAAGCGCTTGTGGTGAGCATCGATGGGAGCGGCGATGGCTCGTCGGGGCTCATAGCACATTGCAATCATCAAGAGATCAAGATCCTTCGTCACTTGCAAGCTGGCCAGTCGCTGGGCGATTTCTATACCGCGACGATCAATTGCATTGGTTATGACCGCTTTGACGAATACAAAGTCATGGGACTCGCTCCCTACGGCGACCCGAAGGTTTACGCCGCGCTGTTTAGCAAGCTTTACCGGTTGTTGCCGGAGGGACGTTACACGCTGCTGCCGCAGGCAGAACGTACGATGCTCTTCGTAGAAGCCGGGCTCGCGCGACACGCGAGGCGAAAGGGCGAGCCATTTACTCAGGACCATAAGGACTTCGCCGCCGCGTTACAAACTACGCTCGAACATATCGTCGAACATGTGTTAACTCATCACCAAAAGGAAACACAATCCCGCAGGCTTTGTTTATCGGGAGGAGTAGCACACAACTGCACGATGAATGGGGTGATCGCTCGATCGGGGCGGTTCGCCGAGATCTATGTGCAACCCGCCGCGCACGATGCCGGCAACGCATTGGGAGCTGCATTGTGGAGTCTGCAGCACTCAGGTCACAGACCCTCCGCTCCAGTTCTTCCGCATCTTTATTGGGGTCCGCACATCGGGACCGATCATGAGATCGAACTCGGGCTCGCGCGTTGGAAACCGCTTGTCGATGTCAGTAGGTTGAGTGATCCGGCCGCTGTTGCGGCCGAAATGATGGCACGCGGAGAGGTGATTGCGTGGGTGCAGGGACGCTCTGAGTTTGGCCCGAGGGCGCTCGGCAACCGTTCCATCCTGGCCGACCCGCGCCCCGCGGAGAATCGCCGGATCATCAATTCGATGGTCAAGAAAAGAGAGGGCTATCGGCCCTTCGCGCCTGCGGTGCTGGAAGAGCGGCTCGACGAATTTTTTGAGCTTCCGAGAGGCGTCGAACGTGTGCCGTACATGGTGCTAGTGCTCAAAGTGAACGCACATGCACGAGAACTGTTGGGAGCAGTCACTCACGTCGATGGTACAGCGCGAGTACAAAGTGTCGCACAGCGCGACAACCCTGAGTTCCACGCCCTCATTAGCGCATTCGGGCAGCGTACCGGAGTGCCTGTTCTGCTCAATACTTCCTTCAACAACGACTGCGAACCCATCGTGGACTCCATCGACGATGCGATTGCCTGCCTGTTAACCACGGGTATCGGAGCCCTGGTCGTCGGAAATTGGCTGGTGCAAAAGAATGGTGACGTTCCAGCCCATCCTGCCTACTTGGATCTGATTCCAAGCCTGAGAGAGAGTCGAAAGCTGGTGCGTCGCCGTGCTTTGGGCCGGGAACCTACGTATTCGCTGGACAGCACAGTCAGCAGCTACTTTGCAGAACCGTCGATTGCCATTTCCGAATCGATGTTTCGCCTGCTGCTCGAATCGCACGCGCAGCGGACTGCTAGATTGCACGCGGAGCAATTGTGCGCGGAAGGCCTGCCTATATCAGAGCTAACGCGTGAGCTGCACTTCCTCTGGGAACGACGGGCTCTGACCTTAACGCCATCGACAGCCTACTGATAAAGTGATAACTTTATCGCTAAAGTAGTTACTTGCTGCGCGGCCGGCGCGCGCGGCATGAATGCTATGTCGAGTTGGCGAGGTATTCATGCCGCAGATTGCTGCCACAGATTCCCGAAAATTGCCGCACATCATCAAGGCGAGTCAGGGATCCCGCGATTTGCGCCAGTTCTTGAGCGATCGCCGCGAGCAGATTGAGGGTGATCTCGCCACCTTTGGCGCGTTGCTTTTCCGCGGCTTCGACGTGTTCTCAACGCAGCTGTTTGATGCCGCGATGAGAGCGGTGTCGTCTAAGAGACTTGAATACGTGTACCGATCGACGCCGCGCACGTCCCTTGGTGATGGGGTCTTCACCGCGACGGAGTATCCGCCCGAGGAGTCGATCGGTTTGCACAGCGAGAACGCCTATCAGCGGCAGTGGCCGACGAAGATCGCTTTCTGTTGCCTCGTGCCCGCGGTATCAGGAGGAGAAACTCCCATCGCGGACGTGCGCCGCGTGACGGCTCGGCTCAATCCAGAGTTGCTCGAACGCTTTGAAAAGAAGCGTGTGCGGTATGTGCGGCATTATCATCCATATATAGATTTGCCCTGGCAGACCGTCTTTCAGGTTACGGACAAGCGGGCTCTCGCGAATTTTTGCGCTCGTGCCGATATCCACTGTGAGTGGTTGGACGAAGACATCCTGCGTACGGAGCAGGTGTGTCAAGGCACAGCGATTCATCCCATAACGAACGAAAAGCTCTGGTTCAATCAGGCGCACCTTTTCCATAGTTCAGCTCTCAGTCGGGATGTGGAAGAAGCACTCGTCGGAGTCTTCGGACGCGAGCGTTTGCCGCGCAACGCCTACTTCGGTGACGGCGAGGAGATACCCATCGCTGATCTCGATGCAGTCCGGCGTGTCTTCTGGGAGGAGGCGATGGAATTCAGCTGGCAGCCAGGGGATGTCTTGCTGCTCGATAACATGCAAGTTGCGCACGGTAGGAAGCCGTTTAAAGGAGAGCGCAAGATCGTGGCGGCCTTGCTCGATCCGTACGACGCATCGGCGGTGCTTGGATTGCGCGCGAGTGCGGTGGAAAAGGAGGATCTATGTCGAGCGCGTTGAATGCGGACCTAGATGATCAGAATCTTGTGCTCTTGGACCAGAGCGCCGATGTCGATAAGACGAATGCGACGTTCTATGCAAAATATCCGTTTCCATGCCGCGCCCAGCGACTCGAGCGCCCGATGGATCCGGACTTGGAACGCTTGATGGTGTGCCAAGACCTGGGCGACTGGTCTCACAAGCGTCTTCCAAACAAGCCTGCGATATGGGTGGCCGGGTGTGGCACGAATCAGGCGGTCATGACAGCCCTATCGTTTCCGAAAGGTCAGATCATCGGATCGGACGTCTCGCCGCGGTCTGTCGAGATAGCATCGCTTTCGGCCGCCGATCTTGGATTGAGCAACCTGACTTTGCGCGTCGAAAGCCTCAATGACGCGTCGTACAGGGAACAGTTCGATTACATCATCTGTACCGGAGTGATTCATCACAACGCGAATCCTGCGGAGTCGCTCAAAGCTTTAGCGCGCGCACTCAAACCAAATGGCGTGTTACAGCTCATGGTTTATAACCGCTATCACAGGATTACATCCTCGTGTATGCAAAAAGCTCTGCGAGTTCTCTCGGGGGACACCGTTCCTGGCAGTGAGCGGCAGCAGGGGCTCGCGAGCATCTTGGTTAAGACAGCGCAGGGGCCTGGCCTCATCGGCGACTTCTTGCGCGCCATGCGCGACGCTCGGCCAGAAGAGTTAGCCGACGGCTTGATGCAGCCGATTGAGCATAGCTACACCATTGCCAGTCTTGCGCAACTCGCGCAAAGCGCCGGACTAGAACTAGAGCTGCCGTGTCTGAATCAGTTCGATCAGATGCGTGGCAGATTCGATTGGAATCTGCAGGTAACCGACCCTGAAGTAAAAAGGTACTACACGGCGCTCCCGGACCTTGATCGCTGGTACGTGACCAATCTCTTGCTATGCGAGCGATCTCCGCTGTTGTGGTTCTACCTGCGTCCGCAGAATGTCGCGACTCGTTCAACGGAAGCGCAGATCTGTGAAAGCTTCCTCGAGAGCAGATTCACTCGGGTCATTTCGCGTCGCTCGAGTTACACATTGCGTGCTGACGACAAATACCACGCGGACCGCGGTTCCGTAGAGTTTCCGCCTCCTGCGGAACGACCTTTTAGTGCCGTAGTAGCGGACGCCGATGGGCAAACCACGATGCGTGCGCTTCTACACAGGCACGGGCTGCCAACCAGTTTTCCCGAGGTCAACATTTCCAGATTGCGCTTGAGCAGTACTGCTTTTCCTTATTTAAGAGCAGTTGCGCAATCACCGTCCATTGCGAGCGTCTCCCACTAGCTGCCGTCATCCACATTGGCGAGGTCCACATGAGTTACGACGAACAACCAAAGAAGATCTATATCGTTCTGATCAACGACGAGGAGCAATACTCGTTGTGGCCAAAGCATCGTCCGATTCCGAACGGATGGCGCGCGGTAGGCAAAGAGGGGACAGAGGCAGAGTGCTCGCAGTACGTCGATGAGGTGTGGACCGACATGCGCCCGTTGAGCCTCCGCAATCGCATGCAGGCTTGAGGTTGTCATGCCCGAGATAGGGCGTCCTCATTGTTCGCGCGCACTACAGGAGTCTCTCAGTGCCGGACCAACGCAATCTAGAGCAGCGGCGATCCGAATCCGCTCAATTCGCCTACGATGATCGCGACAATGCAACGGTTCAACGCGACACGGACAGCTTGCAAGAATCGGTCGATCAGGTTCTGACGTGGTTGCGGCGTAAAGGAATTAGAGTCTGGGCGGAGGGTGGCGAGCTTAGATATGAGTCTGCTGCGTCGCTGTCTTTGTCCGACCTTCAGCGCATTCGACTTCACAGGGAAGGAATCATCGAGGCGCTGCTTGCCTCGTCGGCAGCGGCGCCAGAAGTGGGCCCGACCAAGCGTACGCAGGCGGACCGACTTCCGCTTTCGTATGAGCAAGAACGTTTGTGGCTGGTGGAGCAGGCCACACTCGCAAACGCAGCCTATGCCGCTCCTTACGCACTACGCATCTCGGGCAAATTAAATGTTGAGGCGCTCGCGGCGAGCCTCAAGGAGGTGGTGCGACGGCATGAGAGTTTGCGCACACGCTTTGAGATACGAGCAGGCGTACCGACGCAAATCATCGAAGGAGCAGAGAGCTTCGAGCTGGCAAGGGATGATCTGAGTGCGCTGGATGAGGCCAGTCGCGAGCAGAAAGTGCAGCGATGCATGCAACAGCAAATCGAGGATCGGTTGGATTTGGCGAGAGGTCCGCTGTTCAACGCGCTGCTGTTGAAGCTGTCGGAGCAGCAGCACGTGTTGATGCTGACGATGCATCACATTGTCACGGACGGCTGGTCGATCAGCATACTGATGCGCGAGCTCAGCGCGTTGTATGCGGCTAATCAGCAGGAGCAGTCCTCGCCGCTAGCGGAGCTGCCGGTGCAGTACGCGGATTACGCGTTATGGCAGAGGAACTGGTTGCAGTCGCAGGTGTTGGAGCGCCAGCTTGAGTATTGGAAGAAGGCGCTGGCGGATGCGGCACCTGCGTTGGAGTTACCGACGGATCGTCCACGTCCTGCAGTGCCGAGCTTCAAGGGAGCTCTGTATCGCTTCACGCTGTCGCACGAACACTCGAATGCGTTGAAGGCGCTTGCGAAGAGCACTGGCACGACTGTTTTCATGCTGCTGCTTGCGGCGTTTCAAGTGTTGCTGAGCAAGCTCACCGGCGAACGCGACATCATCGTGGGCACGCCAGTGGCGGGACGGCGTATGCAGGTTCTCGAGCGACTTGTCGGGCTGTTCGTGAACACCGTGGTCATCCGCACTCGCCTGCAGCAAGGTTTGACATTCAGAGAATTGCTGGGATGTGTAAGGGCGACAGCGCTAGATGCATACGCGAATCAGGATGTGCCGTTTCAAAGGTTGGTAGCTGAACTACAGCCTGAACGACAACAAGCGCATCAACCCATCTTCCAGGTTTTGTTCGCGCTGCAAAATACGCCGGACGTCGCGCCTGTTCTTATGCATGCTGTTGTTCGTCCGATGGAGATTCCCCACCGCGTCGCGAAATTCGACTTATCAGTTTATGTGGAGGATCGGCTAGGCAGTTTCGAGTGTTTGTTCGAATATGCGACCGACTTATTCGACGCACAAACAATTCATCGCTGGGCGGGATACTTTCACACTCTGTTAATCGACGTCATTCACAACCCCGATAGCGCTATAGAGCAGTTGTCGATGGACGGCTCGGCGGCGCGTCGTGCGCTCACCGCGAGTCGTATTCGCGAGAATGAAGGCGGCATGCGAAACCGATTCGTTCACGAGGCGATCGCGGGTCTTGCCGAACAAAACAGCGACGCGTTGGCGATCGTGGATCGTGATCTACGGGTCAGTCGCGGTGAGCTCGAAATAGCCGCCAATCGTATCGCCAACTATTTGCGATCCATGGGCGTGGGTCCAGAACAAGTCGTCGGACTGTGCATGGAACGCAGCACTGAGGCCATCAAGGGCATGCTGGGCATCTTGAAAGCGGGTGGTGTGTATATGCCGCTTGATCCCAGTTATCCAAACGATAGGTTGAAATTCATGATGGGCGATGCAGGTGCGCAGGTTGTCCTCTGCGATCGTGCCTGCCGAGGCTTACTTGAAAATTCGGCCGCCCGTCTGGTGTGTGTGGATGATCTGCATCATCGAGAAGAAATTGCGCTGCAGTCGGCCGCTGTTCCGGTCACCGAGTTGAGCGAAATAAACTTGGCCTACGTGATCTACACGTCGGGATCCACGGGGCAGCCGAAATGCGCGGGCGCTCCACACAAGGGATTGTCGAATCGCATTAACGCGCAACAATTTATCGATCCCATCGACGCGCAAGAAGTGTGCTGTCAAAAGACCGCAATCGGCTTCGTCGATGCGATCTTTGAGACGCTTGGACCGCTAAGCCTTGGAGCTCCACTAGTGGTCGCCTCAGACGCAGTGGCGAGAAATCCGTCAGAACTGGCTGTCCTGATCGAGCGGCACGCGATCACTCGACTCATAACAGTCCCGGCGTTGGCGGATGCTTTGCTGTTAGTGCCAAGTGCCCCCTCGCTTTTGGGATCTTTGCGATCGTGGACGCTGAGTGGGTCTGAGTTGACGAGGCAACTTGCAACCAAAATCGCTGCGCACTGTCCCGCGTGTCGGATTGTCAATCTGTACGGCTCTTCCGAGGTGGCAGCGGATGCGACTTCGTATGTTGTGACAGGGCTTGAAAACACCTCTATACCGATCGGTCGAGCGATCGCGAACACGCGAGTGTATGTGTTGGATGAACAACTTGAGCCGGTGCCCTTGGGCGTGGCGGGAGAGTTGTACATCGCTGGGGCAGGTGTGGCGCGTGGGTATGTGAGACGCGCTGGGCTGACG
>DASTSB010000442.1:0-4295 GCA_035760885.1 Steroidobacteraceae bacterium
ATGCCGGCGGTGTTGGTGAGTGGGGCTCTGGGGGTGTTTGCGTATGCAACGGGCAATGCGGTCTTCTCGTCTTATCTCGGCATTCCTTTCATCGAAGGAACCGGTGAAATCTTGGTGTTCTGCTCGACGTTGGTCGGCGCCGGATTGGGGTTCCTCTGGTTCAACACTTACCCAGCGCAAGTGTTCATGGGTGACATTGGTGCGCTCGCGCTGGGTGCGGCACTAGGCGTCGTCGGCGTCATCGTTCGCCAAGAGATCGTGCTGCTCGTGATGAGCGGCGTGTTCATCATGGAAACCGTGTCCGTGATGTTACAGGTCGCCTCGTTCAAGCTGACCGGCAAGCGCATCTTCCGCATGGCGCCGATTCATCATCACTTCGAGCTCAAAGGTTGGGCGGAGCCGAAGGTGATCGTCCGCTTCTGGATCATCTCAGTGATCTTAGTGCTCGTCGGCCTTGCGACGCTGAAGGTGCGTTGATGCAAGCAGCCCGCAACCAACCCATGCATTCCGCTGCCGGCCGCACGATTGTCGTGGGGCTCGGTCGCACTGGGTTGTCGTGCGCTCGTTATCTACGCGCGCGTGGAATTCCATTCGCCGTTACCGATAGTCGTGCAACGCCGCCGGAAGCTGCTTCGCTGCGCGAACTTGGATCCGATATCGAAATGCGCTTCGGTGGATTCGATGAGCGACTGCTCGAAGGCGCCACGCAAGTGATCGCCTCTCCCGGAGTTTCGGTCCGGGAGGCATTTCTCCGAGCCGCGGCAAGCAAAGGGCTGCCGATCATTGGCGACATCGAAGTGTTCGCACGTGAAGCTCGCGCTCCTATCGTCGCGATCACCGGCACCAATGGCAAAAGCACCGTCACCACATTGGTCGCGCGCATGGCCGAAGCGGCAGGACGTCGTGTGCTCGCGGGCGGCAATTTGGGTCGGCCTGCGCTGGATCTGCTCAATGAGCCCGTCCCCGAGTTGTATGTGTTGGAGTTGTCGAGCTTCCAGCTCGAGACGACGCATTCGCTGCGCACCGCCGCGGCCACGGTTCTGAATGTGACCTCGGATCACATGGATCGTTACGACTCGATGCAAGCGTATGCCGATGCGAAGGCACGCATCTTTGACAGATGCGATGCCGCGATCGTCAATCTCGACGATGCGTACGTGCGCTCGATGGCCTCACGTGCTTCATGCGTGTTGACCTTTAGCCTCACCGGACCCATTGCCGATTTTTACGCCCAACCCAAAGGTGACGATGTCTTCTTGATGCATCGAGGCGAACGTCTCGTCGCGATGTCGGAGCTGAAGATTTCCGGATTGCACAACGCTGCCAATGCGCTGGCTGCGCTCGCGATGTGTAACGCGCTCGGCATTCCACTCGATGCCTGTGTCGACTCGCTGAAAACCTTTCCTGGTTTGGCGCACCGCTCGCAATGGGTTGCCGACGTCAACGGCGTTCGCTTCGTGGACGATTCGAAGGGAACGAACGTCGGTGCGACGCTCGCGGCAGTGTCTGGCATGCCCAGCGCAAAAGTATTGATCTGCGGCGGGCAGGGCAAAGGGCAGGATTTTTCGCCGCTGGCGGCCGCATTTCGCAATCAGGTTCGGCACGTGGTGCTGTTAGGGCAGGACGCTCGATTGCTTAAGTCCGCGCTCGAAGGTGCGGTCACGACTGAATTCGCCGCCGACATGGATGAAGCGGTGAAGCTGGCTGCTCACGCCGCGCGGCCCGGGGAGACCGTGTTGTTGTCGCCCGCCTGCGCGAGCCTGGATATGTTCCGCGACTATGCCCATCGCGGCGATGTTTTCGCGGCTGCCGTGCGGAGGCTCGCATGAGTGCCGTACCGCTGACATTCGCTCGCTCGAACACGCGACCGAAAAAGTTCGCGTTCGATAACGTGCTGCTGCTGATCACCGGCGCCATTCTGTTGTTGGGTCTGGTGATGATGACTTCGGCGTCGATCACCATCGCCGATAAGCACATGCACGAGCCGCTGTTCTTTCTCGAGCGTCAGATGAACGGTGTCGCGATCGGCGTTGTGCTGGCGATGATCGCGGTGTCGATCCCGTCATCAGTGTGGGAACGATTGTCTGTGCCGCTCCTGATGGTCGGCTTCTTGTTTCTGGTGGTCGTGCTGATTCCCGGGATCGGACACGAAGTGAACGGCAGTCGTCGTTGGCTGCGCGCCGGCTTCATGAACTTCCAAGCATCTGAGCTCGCGCGTGTGCTGTTGCTGACGTATCTCGCCAGTTACGTGGTTCGTAAGCAAACGGAATTGAAGGAAGACATCAAAGGCTTCTTGAAGCCGCTGGGCTTGCTCATCGCTGCGGCCGGTTTGCTATTGCTGGAGCCGGACTTCGGTGCCGCGACGGTGCTGATGGCCACAGGCCTCGGCGTGCTGTTCCTAGCGGGCGTGAAGTTACGGAACTTCATCGCGCTGGTCGCGATTGCCGCCGCGGGCATGGCAGTCATCGCTGTCACCTCGGCCTATCGCTTGAAGCGCCTGACTTCGTTCATGGATCCATGGGCGGATCCGTTCAACTCGGGGTTCCAGCTCACACAGTCCTTGATTGCAATCGGACGCGGCGAATTCAGCGGCGTGGGGCTCGGTTCCAGCGTACAGAAGTTGTTCTATCTGCCTGAAGCGCACACCGATTTTGTGTTTGCAGTGCTCGCCGAAGAGCTTGGACTCATTGGCGTGATGGCAACGCTCGGGCTATTCGTGCTGCTCACGTGGCGCTCGTTCTATATCTCGCGCATGGCTGCACAAGCGGGTCTCGCGTTTCAAGCGTATTGCGCAGCGGGCTTCGGCATGTGGTTGGGCTTGCAGACCTTCATCAACATCGGCGTGAACATGGGCATCTTGCCGACGAAGGGATTGACGTTGCCGCTGATGTCATACGGCGGCTCGAGCATCATGGTGACGATCGGTTGGATCGGGTTGTTGCTGCGTATCCATCACGAAGCGAGCACCACGGGACGCTTGGCGGTGCCACGCAAGGAGCGTCGCGAATGAAGCGCGGCACGGTTCTCATCATGGCTGGCGGCACGGGCGGGCACGTGTTCCCGGCGCTTGCTGCCGCACGCGTGTTGCGCGAGCGTGGCTATGAGCCTTTGTGGCTGGGCACGCAGCGCGGCATGGAAGCGAAACTCGTGCCGCAGCATCAGATTCCAATCGAGTGGATCACGATCTCTGGCTTGCGCGGCAAAGGCGTGGCCACAGTTCTGCTCGCTCCTTTCAAACTGCTGCGTGCTGTTTGGCAAAGCTTGCTCGTGATGCGTCGAGTGCGCCCTTCAGTAGTGCTCGGTGCGGGTGGGTTCGTGTCCGGCCCAGGCGGGTTGGCTGCGTGGCTCTCGCGTCGGCCACTCGTGATCCATGAGCAGAACGCGATCGCAGGCATGACCAATCGTTGGTTGTCGCGCTTTGCACGTCGTGTACTCGAAGCGTTTCCGAATAGTTTCCCCGCGCGCGTGAAAGCGGAGTGTGTCGGTAATCCCGTGCGGCGGGAGATCGCAGCGTTAGCAGCACCCGAAAAGCGATACGCCGACCGCAAAGGCGCGTTGCGAGTGCTCGTGATCGGCGGCAGCCAAGGCGCAGCTCGATTGAATGCAGTCGTGCCAGCCGCTATCGCAGAGATCGACGTCGCGATGCGGCCGCTCGTGATTCATCAAGCCGGTGAGCGTCACATCGCGCAGGCGCGTGAGCTCTACGCAAAGTACAACGTGCAAGCCGATGTTCGCGCCTTCATCGATGACATGGCCGAGATGTATGCGTGGGCGGACCTGATCGTTTGCCGTTCAGGCGCGTTGACTGTTTCGGAAATTGCGGCGGCCGGATTGCCGGCGATCTTCGTGCCATTTGCGGCTGCAGTGGACGATCACCAAACGCGCAATGCGATGTTCTTGGTCGATGCCCATGCGGCAGTGCTGATTCCGGAATCAGACCTCACTCCGGTCAGGCTATCCGACGAGCTGCAAACTCTGTTGAACGCGGGCCGCTCACGGTTGGCCGACATGGCGACGCAAGCGCGAAGTCTCGCGAAGATCGATGCGGACGTTCGCCTCGCCGATGCGTGCGTTGCGGTTGCCGGAGGTGCGCGATGAACGATCGCATGCGCCGCATCCATCGCATTCACTTCGTCGGCATCGGCGGTTCCGGCATGGGCGGCATTGCTGAAGTGCTGATCAATCTCGGCTATGCAGTGCAAGGCAGCGATCTGAAGCCGAACGCCGTGACGCAGCGGCTGTTGCGCTTGGGCGCGCACATTAAGTTCGGTCACGCGGCGGAGAACGTCGGCGAG
>DASTSB010000443.1:0-5259 GCA_035760885.1 Steroidobacteraceae bacterium
ACACCCCAAGCTCTCGCTCTGCTCGCAGAAGTATCGGGATTGGCGAAGGAATTAGTTCCGCCAGTGAATGCGTCATCGTCGACATCGAGTTGGTGATAGCGACCAACGAACTCGAATGCACCCCACGTGCGGTTGTCGAGCGAAAACGTACTGAGCGGTGTGAAGCCTTTGAAGCTCTCCTCTTCGCCGGTTGCAAACCAAGCAAGCTGCACCTGCCACGCGGTGTCGTCCAACGTTGCGTGTTGTGTTGCATCGCCCACGATGCGTGAGACCTCCTGAGAAACGCGCGCACATTCTGCGAGCACGCCGAAGCTTCCGATCGAATAGTAGACCTGCGGTGAAATGCGCTCGCGCTTGCCGTCGGCGAACGACCCCGTTGAGTTGGCAGTCGTGGTGCGGAAGCTGAAGAAGTTTTGTTGCCCGGGCGTCTTATAGCTCGGCAGCAACGTCGTTGTTGCATTGCCCGTCGAGTCCACGTACGTCGCGCCGATCCCGAAGCCCAATCCGCGCAGCGCGAAACGATCGGAATTGGCGAACGGCTGAACGAACACCCGTGCTGCCCAGTCTCCCTTCGTGTCGTTCTCGACATCGGCACTCGGTGCGTTCGCATCGCTGCTGCTGCCGTTGCTCACGCCATTGAAGTAGCCGATGGAATAACTCACGGTGCCGCCCGCTAGATCTCCACCTAGCTGCACGCCCAGATCGCGATTCGGAACCAAGCTGGTCGGGAGGCCGCGTTCGATGAAACGGATGTCCGATGCAGACTGGATGCGCTCCAAACCGATCGGAACTTTGAATTTGCCGGCCGTGATGTGTGCCCACGGCTTCAACTTCGCGACGACATATGCGTCTTGGATGATCGTCTTGCCGCCAGCGAAATCGGGTACGAATTTGAAATCGTAAGTGCCGTTGAGCGTGCCCTCGAATGTCGGTCGTACGCGCCGCAGAATCCAAGTGTCTGCGGTTTCCGACGTGACATCGTCGTTGAAGCGGCGCCCGTCGAAGTGCAGCAACCCGCGCAGCTTGAAAACATTGGCCCCATCGGACGAGCCGATGCTGAAGCCTTTAGAACTGGCTTTGATCACCGGAGTCGATGGAGCGGAGGCTTTCGCAGCCTCTTCGTTCAACTCCAGTTTGCGTTCGAGAATCTTGATCTTTTGATCTTGTTCATCGAGACGCTGCTTGAGATCCCCGACCTCATCGGCGTGTCCGCTTGCGGTTCCCAGAACGACGCTGAGCGCGGCGGCAAGAGTGACGGTCCGCGCTTGGACTGCGCGGGATGGTGCGAAATTCATTGCGGCTCCCGTAGTGTTTGCGATGCAACGCGCAAGCGTGATCGTGTGAGAGCATCCTAGAGACGCGGCGGTGATTGATCAGTCGCGCGACGGTGACATAGCGGTCATACGGGTGAGGTTCGCGGTAGAAGTTGAGGACCGGTTGCGCTGTTCGTTCAATTCGGTTGCTAGGGATGTTGGGATGCCGCGCGATTGCCTACACTCCGCGCATGAATACGCGTGTGTTGTGGCCGATCTGGGTGGCGGTACTCATGCTCACCGCTTGCAGTTCCACTCCGAGGCAAGCGGCGGCGCCGAGGCCACACGTTGGCAAAGTGGGTGCGGATCATTGGGCGCTCGCGGCCGTCGAGGCAATGCAAATCAAAGGCGACGGTGCACTCGCACTCGCCAACATCCAGCGTGCGGTTCAGGCCGAACCGAAACGAGCAGATCTCACGTGGCTGTGGGTCAGCCTGTGTTTGCGAACGAATGGTTGCGCGCCGGAGGCGATCGAAATGCGGCTGCGAAAATTGGATCCGGGCAATACCGCAGTTTGGCTTGCGCCGCTTGCACGTGCGCAAGCCGACAAGGACACGCGCAGCGAAGCGGAAATTCTCGAGACGATCGGCAAGGGCGAACGCTTCGACGTGTACTGGAATTCGCTGTTGTGGCGATTGACGCAAGTGCGCGCGAGCGTCGCTCCCAAGGAGCAGCGACTACCGACTACGGCAGCTCTGAACGATGTAGCTAAAATGCTTTCCGCCGTGATCTTGCCGTCGCTGCAACCTTTTGCAAGCGCATGCAGCAGCGATCACGTCAGACAAAGCGCCGTTGCCGCGCGATGCAAGCAAGTGGCTAAGGTGCTGGAAAACGGCGATAGCTATGCAGCCGAAGCGATTGGCCTGGGCATCGAACAACGCATTTACCCGGAAGGATCACCGGAAGGCGTCGCACTCGCCGACCGCATTCAAAATCTGCGCTATCGCCGCGACACCGCGGCAGCAGTGATCGAATCGCAAGTCGAACGCGAGAAGTTCTCGCTGCAATACCTAGAACTGCTCAAGAAACTCCGCCGCGAACAAGACGTCACCGATGCGATTCTGCGATGGTCGGGGGAGGATAGTGCACGGTGATGGAGTGATGAAGTGAAGGAGTGATGAGGTGGAAGGGCTCAGGCGGTGCCCGCTCTTCACCCATCACCTCATCACCTCATCACCAACGCTCTAAGAGCGCTTAAAGCTATGCTTCAACTGGCTCGCCCGATCATGTCCCGCTTTCACTGAGCCATAGGCGCGGACCACAGCATCGCGAACTTCGGGTGACAGTTCTTCGTCCTCGAGTGCGTCTTCGTACTTGGCCTTCAGATAATCTTCGCCGCGCTCCACTTCCTCGATCACGTTTTGATCGCCTTTGGTCAGGTGGTCGCGCAGGTCCAAAAACTTTCGATGAGCTGCAGCCAATACAGATCCATCGTCTTCGGGTGTGCCGCCGAGGACGCGAACCTGGCCTTGCAAGTCGCTGACTACTTGGCGGCGCTGGTCGGCGAACTGGGAAAACAGCGATTTGTATTGCGACGCACCGGCATTTGCGGCTGCCTGGCGATAGCCGTCCGCACTGTCGAGCGTGGTTTCGATCAAGTTGTTTAGGATTTTGATGTCGTGTTCGGTCGCGCGTGCCATGGCAATTCCTCCGGTCGATGGGTTCGCGTCCTTAACGCCTGGGTGGGGCAATTGTTCGTCTCACCGGCTCCAATCCGGCGTTCGCCGGTGACTGCTGGCCGGGAGCGGGCGTTCCACCGTATGGTGCAAATCAGAGACTTAAGGTGGAACTTCGATGAGTAGGCGGCAAACGCGCGAGGGGCACTCGCATTTCGTGCTCGGCATCATTCTTCTGTGCTTCGGTGGCGTCCTGTTGGCGCTGAATTTGGGGCTCGATGTTCCGTGGCACCTGTGGAAATACTTTCCCGTACCGATGATTGCGTTCGGGTTGTGGGGAATCCTAAGCCCCGGTCGCGATTTGGATCGAATTGGCGGACTTTGGCTGCTCACGAACGGTGTGTATTGCTTGATCGGGATGTTTCAACTCTTCGGTCTGGGATGGGGTACGGCATGGCCGATCTACATCATCACGCTTGGGATCACAGTGCTTGCAAGACAGGACGGCGGGTTCGTCTGTTGCAAGCTCGACCGCAAGGAGCAGGACGAGGAGCTTCAGCATGCCGGTCGACCAGGTGATCGATGAGCGACGAACGTCCTAACTCAGCGCCTTCATCACCGCGGCTGATCATCGGCCTGATCATCATCGCGATCGGCGCTTCGATGCTGGCTGACAATCTCGGCTGGTTCAGTGCCCGTTTCGTGCTGAGAACGTTATGGCCGCTCGCTTTGGTCGCAATCGGCGTGGCGATGGTGCGCGAATCAACGCCGCGCAATCGTCCGTGGGGTTGGGTCTTCATTGTCGTCGGTGCATGGAATTTGCTAGACAACTTCGGATGGCTGCACATCAGCGTTTGGCACGTGTTGTTCCCTGCGATCTTGCTCTTCGTAGGCGGTACGTTGGTTTGGCGGGCGCGCCATGCTGAATTGAAATCGAGCGATCCGATTCCAACCGGTGAGGAGCACGCCGAATATGCGCGCACCGTGGCGTTCATGTCGTTCTCGGATATTCGGCCAGTCTCGCGTCCGTTTCGTGGTGCAGATTTGAGCGCAATCATGGGTGGCGTCCGTCTCGACCTGCGGGACGCGCGCATGGAAGGCGAGGTGGCGACCCTCGATTTGTTTGCGTTCTGGGGCGGAATCGAGATTCTTTTGCCGCCGGACTGGACTGTAAGCAGCCGCGTGACGACATTCATCGGCGGATTCTTCGATAGTCGACGCCCCACGAGCGTGGTGCCGACAAAAACGTTGATCGTGCGCGGCACGAACATCATGAGTGGCATCGAAGTAAAGAATTAGGTTCGCGCATGCACCCGCTGCTCATACGACGTAGCCGCATTCTTTTATATCTCGCGGTCTGGATCGTTTTCGGCCTGCTGATCACGGTCGTGCTCGTGTACGGCGGCCGCGCGCCCACTCGGTGGTCGATCGAATTCGCGGTGCCGCTCGCCGTGCTTCTCGGCCTGCAGTCGCTTTCATTTTGGTATCTCGTCCAATCGCTGCCGCCGGATACGACATCGGTCATCCGTTTGAGCATCATTTGGTTGTTGGCTGGCGTGATCTCGTTGGCGGCGTGGCTCGCTGCCAGCTACGGATGGGCGATGTGGCTGTTGCCGCCTGGCGAGAGCTATCCCGAATCGGCGTGGGGCATCGTTCCCTTGCTCGCATTTGCCGGCGCGATCGGCATTTCTCTCGCGGTGCTGGGGCACTACTTGGGCGGTGCGTTTCAGCGTTCGCGCATTGCGGAGAAGCGTGCGCTCGAACTGCAAGTGTTGGCGCAAGAGGCGGAGCTCAAATCCCTGCGTGCACAACTCGACCCACATTTTTTGTTTAACAGCCTCAACTCAGTGGCGGCGCTCATTGGGCTGGATGCCGCGAAAGCACGTGAGATGTGTTTCTTGATGGCGCAGTTCTTTCGCAAGAGTCTGACACTGGCGCGCGAGCAGGCGATCGCATTGTCCGAGGAGATGGCCCTGGTTGAGACCTTTCTCGCGATCGAGCGCGTGCGTTTCGGTGAGCGGCTGCGTACACGCTTCGATGTGGCAGGCGAGGTCCGGCAGATGCGCGTACCGCCGTTGATCCTTCAGCCCCTCGTCGAGAATGCCGTTCATCACGGTGTCGCGCATCTGATCGAGGGTGGCGAGGTGCGCATCGACGCGCGTCGCAGGGACGGTTTGCTCGAGATCGTCATCGACAATCCTTGCGATCCGGATCGACCGCCGTCGCGTGGCGCTGGCGTCGGCATTGCCAACGTGCAGGCGCGTCTCGAGACGTTGTATGGCAATCGTGCCAGCGTGGATGTCGACGCCGCGGACGATCGCTTTCGCGTT
>DASTSB010000444.1:0-12624 GCA_035760885.1 Steroidobacteraceae bacterium
GAAGCTCGCAGCCGCTCACTCCGCGACCCGAGCGCTATCCACGCGAAAGCGAACCTGGGATAGCTGCTGCGGCGTAATCGCTCCCACACCTGCATCGCCCGCAATGCGCTGATTCGGATTCAACACTTCACGAATGACCACGGGCGAGGCTTCACGCACGACGCGGCCAAAGTCGTCGATTAGAACTGGCGTCACTTGAATGGATGACAGTGCGACTGGCGCTCGATTCTCCACGACGAGAATCAATCGACCGCTCGGATCCACCTGGGCCGCAGTCGCCACGTAGTTGCCTGGATTCTGCGGTAGATCCATCCGTACCAACTCTGAGCCTGCCATCTGACCGAAGCGACTATCCGATGACGCGGCCGCTTTAAAGTACTGGAGCGCATGGCTTTGATCGCCTTTCTCCTTTGCGATCGTGCCTAAGTAGTACGCCGCCGGCGCAGTGGGCAACAGATCGACGCTCTTTTGTAGCCATTGTTCTGCTTGAGCGCGATCTCCAAGCTGGAGCTTCGCGATCCCGGCGCCGAGGTATGAGCCGAAGTAATCGGGATTGCGGTCGATCGCCTGCTGATAATGCGGAAGCGCTTCGGCTGGCTTCTTCTGAGCCATCGCAATATCGCCGACCAATTGATGAAACAGTCCTTCTTTCGGAACGAGTTGCACTGCTTCATTCGCCAACGTGCGGGCGGTATCGAAGTCTTTCTTGTTCGCCGCGACGATGGCCGCATCGTATTTGTCGAATGCAGGCTCCATCTTGATCAATGGTTGGACGTGCGCGAGGTATTCCTTGGCGCCAACCTGTCCTCCAGCACCGAGCTCCGCGAGTAGTGCCTGATTCTGTTTCACGCGTTCCGTCGAAGGCGGGTGAGACGCGAATAGTCCGTCGAGCCAACTTTGTTTGTGTTCGCCCTCGTTCGCGATCTTCACGAACTTTTCTTGCAACGTGACTGCGCCCGTCGGATCGTAGCCCGCACGCTTCATGTATCGCATGCCATATTGGTCCGCCTCAAGCTCTTGCTCCCGGCTGTATTTCATCTGCACCATCTGCGCGCCCACACCCGCGCCTTGCAGTACCAGCCCGGCTAGATTCTGGTCCACGCCGCCCACTGCGGCCCCGATCTGCGCGATCGCCATGCCGGCCTGCATCAACGTGCCGCGTTCTTGCGCCTTGGCACCGTGGCGCGCCGCCGCGTGGACGATTTCATGGCCGAGCACGGCAGCCAGCTCCGACTCATTGTCGAGAGCCGTAAGTAATCCGCGATTCACCGCAATCTTGCCGCCCGGCAATGCCCAGGCGTTTGGCACTGAGTTGTCCAGCACCACAAATTCATACGGCAGTTTGCGGTCCGCCACGGCCGCGAGCTTCTGGCCCACACTGCTGACGTACGAAGTCAGTTCGGGTAGCAAATCGAAATCGCCACCCTCGGATTGTTGGGCGGGCGCGTAATTTTGTTCTCCGAGCTGCACTTCTTGCGCTTCGGAGACGAACTGAATTTCGCGCTTGCCCGTGACCGGATTGGTACCGCATCCGGTGACGAATGCCGCCGCGACGACAAGGGATAAGGCCCAACGCATGACACTCTCCGCAATCTCGTGTGCAGACATAATTAAGCCGATGCGATCTGAGTTCCTATACGTATCGGTTCGCGTCGTTCGGGAGTCCGCCGCTCTGCCGCCAGCGTAAAAAATAAGCTCATCGCGCTCGCGAACTTGCATTCATTACTGCACAATTCACGTGCCCGAAACTCAGCGGGTGTTGGAATCTCAACGACAAACAAAAAGGGAGATGCAGATGAAATTGCGATCCATGATTGCCGCGTCAGCCGCCACGATGTTGGCGGGTTGTGCGGCCACCACGACGATGTCTTCCGCGCATCCAGAAGCCTCAGTCGCAGTCCGAAGTAGCAAAAAAGTGGCCGCCCCGCGCACCGAGTCATTCAGCAGTACGAGTTTCGGAAACTATGAGTTCCGCGTCGATGCGCCGGGGCAGGAGCCGTTCTACGGCGTTCTGCCATTGCGATTCAATGGCGGCCATCTGGCGCTGGATATTCTGTTCTTCGCGCCGGCGATGTTCTTCAATCTTCGCGAGGTCTATCCGTACTACGACTTCGACGTCGAGCATCGCGTCGTGAAGTACCGCGTGCACAAGAATGATGGGTGGACAACCTATTCGCCCAGCGACGCGGAAGTTGCGCGGGCACGGAAAGCTCTGCAAACCATGTAGTTCAATGAGAGCAGAGGGTCTTCTGTAACGACCCTCTGCTTGTTCGGTCGCCACGGAATACAGGCGGGAAACGTTCGTCCATCCTGTCATCGAGGCGATAACAATGCGGTTTTCCTCAAAGACGATTCTCTTACTCAGCGTCTCCAGCATCGGACTCTCTGCTCACGCGCAAACGGTCACAGTGTCTGTCGATTCATCGCAGGTGATTCGCACTGTCGACGAGCGCGTCTTCGGTGTGAATGCGGTGATGTGGGATCCGGAAGCGGCAAGCGAGCAGACCATCGATCTGGTCAATCAAGCCGGTATCCGCATCATTCGCATTCCTGGCGGATCGAACTCCAATCTCTACCATTGGAAGGTCAACCGAAGTCAGCTCAAGGATGTGCAAGGCGGAGAACAATACGAATCTTGGGCTTGGGCAACGGGGTTCGACAAATTCGCACAGCTGATTCTCGGTACGAATGCGCAGGCGTTCGTCTCCGTGAACTACGGTACCGGCACACCTGAAGAGGCGGCAGCATGGGTTGCGTATTCCAACGCAGCGGTGGGAACGGAAGGTGGTGCTGGCGATGTCAACATCGGCGACGACGTAAACGGATCGCATTGGTACACGGCGCGCTACTGGGCCAACCTCCGCGCATCCACTCCCGTCACGCCGGATGACGGTCAGAACTTCCTTCGCATCGGACGCGCCGATCCGATCGGCATTCGTCATTGGGAAATCGGTAACGAGAACTACGGCAGCTGGGAGCGCGATGATCAAGTGCCGGCGCATGATCCGGCTCGATACGCGACACGTGCGAAGAACTATATGGACAAGATGCGCGCCGTGGATGGCACCATCAAAGTCGGTGTGGTCGCGGTCACCGGCAACCAATACAACAACTGGACGCGCACACTGCTGCAAACTTTGAAGAGCCTGAGTGCCGCGCCGGACTTCTTGATTTATCACCGTTACGACCAAGCGCCTGGACAAGAGTCGGACGCAGCGCTCTTGCAGAGTGCGAAGACTTGGAGCAATGACGCAGCAGATCTGCGCAGTCAACTCACCAACTACTACGGAGCAGGAAGCGAAAACATCGAATTGGTCGTGACGGAAAACAATTCCGTCTACACCGACCCAGGCAAACAATCGACGAGCATCGTGAACGGGCTGTTCCTTGCGGATAGCGTGGGCAACTTATTGCAGACAGAGTTCAACGCGTTGACGTGGTGGGATCTGCGCAACGGATCGCCAACGGATTCGACGGGCAAGATCATCGGCAACAACAGCGCGAGCCTGTTCGGCTGGCGCAATTACGGCGACTACGGAATGCTTTCGAGTCCGCACGACGGTGGAGCGTCGGACTACTACACGGCGTATCCGACGTACTACATGATGAAGCTGCTCAAGTACTTTGCTCGCGGCGGCGATCAGATCGTCAAGGCCTCCAGCGATAGCAACTTGGTTTCGGCATTCGCTGCCAATGGGCCCACCCATTTCTCCGTGTTGCTGGTCAACAAAGATCCGGCCAACACGCTCTCTGCTTCCATTGATTTGAAGGGAGGCGAGGTTCATCGATCGGTGGATGTCCATTCCTATGGAGTGCAGAACGATGCCGCTTCAAAACCGAATGGCAGCGGGTGTCCTGACATTGACAGCCGCGCGATATCGGTAGACGGATCGACATTTACTGCAGATCTACCCCCGTATTCCGCGCAGGTGATTGTGATTGAGTCCCCGGGTGGTCCCGCGACGCAGATTGCAACGCAGATCCTTACACAACCCACATCGATTACTGTGACCGAAGGTCAGTCTGTGACCTTTGCGGCGAAAGTGATCGGATGCCCAAGCCCCCAATATCTATGGAAACGCGTCAAGGGAGGTAAGGACATCGTGCCCGTCAACGATATTCTTCCTTACAGTGGTGCACAGACTCCTGTGTTGACGATCTCAAAAGCTACCTTGGATATGTCTGGTGATGAGTTCAACCTGAGAGCATTTAACAGCTTCGGTGACTCGAGCACTCCGTTTGTGACGCTGACGGTCGTGCCTGCGTCTTCGCCGACACCAACACCAAGTCCCAGCCCAAGCTCATCTGGCGGTGGCGGCGGTTCGATCGGTTTCCTCTTGAGCGTGCTGCTTGCACCCCTCGCGGCGCGTCGATCTCTAGCTCGTCGCGCTAGCGAGAGATGAATCGGTCGTCGTGCTGGCACGATCGCGCGGATGCAAGTGCGCGAGGAATTGTTCGGTGGCGGCACGCCAAGAGAATTTCTTGGCGTAGTTCGCGACATCCTCGCATTTCAGTTCCAGAGCACGCATGCACGCAGCTCGCAAATCCTCATCGAGTGCGCCGGCGCGTGGATCATCGATGACATCGACAGGGCCGGTAACCGGATACGCGGCGACCGGCAGCCCGCACGCCATCGCTTCGAGCAATACCAGTCCGAACGTGTCGGTTTTGCTGGGAAAGACGAACACATCGGCTGCTGCGTAAACCTTCGCCAATTCGTACTGATTCAGTACGCCCAGGTAGTTCGCCTTCGGAAACTTTGCCTTCAATTCTTCCAGCGCAGGCCCGACACCGGCCACCCACTTCGAGCCGGGTAGATCGAGTTCCAAAAAGGCTTCGATATTTTTTTCCACTGCGACGCGGCCGACGTACAAGAAGATCGGCGGTTCGCTCTGCAACGCGTTGCTTTCTTGCGGTCGAAAGATTTGATGGTCGACACCGCGCGACCACAACTTCACATTCGTAAATCCGGCGGCTTCCAGATCGCGCTTCACGACGGCTGTCGGGGCCATCACAGCTCTCGATGGCCGATGAAACCACCGTAGAAAGCCATACGTCCACGAGAGCGGAATGGCGAATCGCGCCTGCACGTATTCGGGAAACCGCGTGTGATACGCGGTCGTGAACGGACGATCGAACTTCATCGCGAATTTGCGTGCGGCCATTCCCAACGGGCCTTCCGTTGCGATGTGAATGGCATCGGGATCGAAATCACGCATGCGTTCGAACACTTTGCGCTTTGGTGCCAAGGATAGACGGATGTCCGGGTACGTCGGGCAGGGCACCGTGCGGAATTCGAGCGGAGTGAGGAAGTCGACGGTGTGCCCCATCGCTTGGAGTTCGGCGCGGGTTGCTTTCAGCGTGCGAACCACTCCGTTGACTTGCGGTTCCCAGGCGTCGGTGACGATGAGGATTTTCATGGGGAGAGGTGATGGGGTGATGAGGTGATGGAGTGATGAAGAGTGGTGTGAGGTGTGAGGTGTGATGTGTGAGGTGTGACGTGTGACGTGTGACGTGTGAGGTGTGGCGGATGCGGTGTGCCGGGTGTATGAGGCGTCATCGTCAAGCGGTGGCCACCTCGGCATCTTCGATTTGTTCCAATCGGCCTAGATTCATCGGTGCGAGCATGCGGTTGCGCCAGTGAATGAGCTTCAACTCGCCGTCATGAGTCTCGACGAGAGCCGTCAGGCTCTCGACCCAGTCGCCGTCGTTGCAATAGAGCATGTCGTCGATTTCGCGGATCTCGGCTTTGTGAATGTGTCCGCACACCACGCCATGGCAGCCGCGGCGCTTCGCTTCAGCGGTCATCACGTGTTCGAAATCGGAAATAAAGTTCACCGCGTTTTTGACTTGGTGCTTCAGGTATTGCGACATCGACCAATAGGGAAGGCCGAGTCGCTGCCGAATCGCGTTCAACCAGTGATTGAGGCTCAGCAGTATTTCGTACATCCAACTGCCGACGTGGGCGAGCCATCGAGCGTGCTTCATCACGCCATCGAATAGATCGCCGTGAGTCACCCACAGCCGCTTGCCTCGCGCGGTGGTGTGAATCGCATCTTCGCGAATCTGTATTTCCCCGAGCGACAGACCGATGAACTGGCGATTGAGCTCGTCGTGATTGCCCGGGATGTAGATCACCTGCGTTCCCTTGCGAGCCATGCGTAAGAGTTTCTGTACGACATCGTTATGCGCCTGCGGCCAATACCAGCTCTTGCGAAGTTGCCAGCCGTCGAGAATGTCGCCGACCAGATAGAGCGTGTCGGCGCGGTGAATGCGGAGAAAGTCGAGCAGGTAATACGCCTGACATCCGGGAGTGCCGAGATGGATGTCGGAAAGCCAGATCGTTCGATAGTGAGTGTGCTCTTCGTTCACGGAACGCAATTGAGCCACGTTGATGTGACAAGGGCGTGACATGCATCGTTTCTCAGAGTTTCCCTGAAGTACGCTCAGTGCTTAAGTGCGTGACAAAGGCGCGGCGCTGTGGAGAATCCCCGTGAGTTGGAAAAAACAGAAGTACAGCGGATTGGTTATGGAAAAAAGCTTGAGCCTGGGCTGGCAAGGTGCTGCACGACGATCCTTTGCTGCGATCGTGACAGTTGGGGTTTTCGTCGGTCAGGTGCAAGCAGTCGAAGAGGCTCCCAAAGCAAAGCCGTCGACGCGAATTACCGCGGAAGACTTCGGCGCGTTGCCGTTTTTGACCTCCCCAGTCATCTCCCCCGACGGTCATCGTGCGGCTGCGCGCGTCTACGTGAACGATGAGTTACGGCTGATCATCCTGAATTTGGATGAGATGCGATCCGAATTCGGTGCGATTCCCATTCCTGACAAACGTGATCTTCGTTGGTATCGATGGGCGGGGAATGATCGTCTTCTCTTAGGTGTCGGTCAGTCGGCGACCATTGAAGGAGGCTTCCCTGTCTATGTGACCCGTCTATTGATGATCGATTTCAAGACGATGCACACGCAGTTCGTCGGTCAACGTCGCGAGGGCATGATGGGCGATGACGTTATCTACGTGGCCCCAGACGGCAGCTCGATTCTTTTGAACATGCAGGACAGCGCCGTCGACTACCCATCCGTGTGGCGGGTAGACCTAAACACGCTAAAAATGAAGAGAGTGGTTCCCTCCAGGGACTACGTTTGGGACTGGTATGCCGATTCTGCAGGTGTGGTCCGTGCAGGCATCGGTCAGTTGGGGAAACGATGGTGGCTGCTTTACCGTGGCGGTCCAGAGGATGATTTCAAAAAGATCGTGCACCACACGAGCGACGACGAAGAAAAAGGGAACATCGAGAAGTTCGTGCCGACAGACGGCAGTGATTCCGGCTTCGTCGTCACGAACAGCAAGACCTCCCGGTTCGCTCTATATAAATATGACTTCAAAACGGACACGATCGGAGAGGCGATCTATGAAAATCCTAAGGTAGATATCGACGACCTCGTTCAGTCCGAGAGGGGCGACATTGTCGGAGTAAGGTACACGGACGATCGGAGTCGTGTCGAATGGTTCGATCCTGAATTCAAGGCGTGGCAAGCAAAAATCGATCGGTCCCTGCCTAACCACACCAATCGCATTGTTTCGATCAATGCCGATCAAAGTCGCATCATCGTCTACAGTCGATCAGCTGCAGATCCCGGTCGTTACTTTTTCTTCGAACCGGCGAAGAACGTTATCCGCTTGATTGCGGAGCCCTACGATCGAGTGGACGCGGCTGGGCTCTCGGATATGGAAAGCACGTCATATCGGGCGAGAGATGGTTTAGAGATTCCTGCGTACCTCACACTGCCACGCGGACTGGATCCCAAGAACTTACCCCTGGTTGTGATGCCTCATGGCGGCCCATTTGCGCGAGATGAATGGGGCTATGACGTCTGGGTGCAGTTTTTAGCGAATCGCGGATACGTAGTTTTGCAGCCGAATTTTCGTGGGTCGACGGGTTACGGCAAAGAGTACGTCGACAAAGGAGCGGGTCAGTGGGGCAGAAGGATGCAGGATGATATCGACGATGGTGCGAAGTGGCTCATCGATCGTGGCGTTGTGGACGCAAAGAGAGTCTGCATTATGGGAGCCTCGTTCGGTGGTTACGCTGCGATGTGGGCTTCAGTGCGCAACCCTGAGATCTATCGGTGCGCGATCAGTCTGGCCGGCGTTTCTGACGTAAGCGCTCTACTAAAGTACGATCGCAGTTCACTAAGTCCGACTCGCTACTACCGAGAGTGGCGTGAAAAGGTGCAAGGAGAAGAGGAATTCGACCTGGCGAGCATTTCCCCTTTGCAGGCTGTCGATAGGGTAGCCATTCCACTTTTGATCGCTCATGGAACGCGCGACGAAAGAGTGCCTCCGTCACAATCGACCAAGTTTCATGATCTGCTCACGAAAGCCAATAAGCCGCACGAGTTCGTGCTGTATGAAGGCGAAGGTCATGGCTTCGACAAGCCAGCTGATAATATCGATTTCTTGAAGCGAGTCGAAGGGTTCTTGAGGACGTACAATCCGCCGAACGACGCGCTGGCCCACGCTCCCTAAAATATTAGGAACTGATTGCCCTCTCATCGCTCTGAAGAGCCGATTACTTTCACTACAACGAAAACACGATGAACAAAACGCCGATTCAACCGCAAGAACGCATCGTCCTCATCGACTGCTTGCGCGGTTACGCCCTGATGGGACTGTTTCTGATCCACATGGTCGAGTACTTCGAGCTGTATTGGGACAATCCGATCCCCAGCCGCGTGAATTCGACCGCGTTCTTCCTTTTCGGCGCCAAATCCTATGCGATGTTCGCTCTGCTATTCGGCGTGAGTTTCTTCATCATCATGGATCGGCAGGCGCGCAAAGGCGTCGACTTCCGCATGCGCTTCATTTGGCGGCTGATCGTGCTCCTCGCCATCGGCTTCCTACATAGCCTCGTCTATAGCGGGGACATTCTGCAGATTCTCGCCATTACGGGCCTGTTCTTGGTGCCGATGTATCGTTTCAGCGATCGCGCACTGCTCATCACCGCTTTGTTCTTCATTCTGCAAGTACCGACGATCATCCTTCACGCGCTGAACTTCTCCTTCGTCCTGAGTTCGGACGAAATTCGGGCAGCGGTCTTTGAGGCCGACAAACACGGCTCATTGCTTGACGTCTTGAGAGTGAACGTCTGGGAATCGCGCTTGGGTAATTGGGAATTCATGCTCAACAGTGGACGGATCTCCAACATCATCGGGTTGTCTACCCTCGGATTCTTGATCGCTCGCAAAGAGTTCTTCACGAATCTCGAGCGCTATCGCAGTAGCTATTCGAAGTTCCTGATCGCTGTCGTCGTAATTGGCGGTCTGTTGTTGGCGTTTGGCCACCACATCGCTCGGCCCATCGCGGATTCAGCGACCCGCGGATTGGTCTCGCAGATCGTGGATGCATATACGAACAACGCGTTGATGTTCGCGGCCGTCTTTGGCCTCATCGTCGTGTACTACAACGTGGAAGCGATTGCGAAATTCATGCGCTTGTTTGCTCCGTGCGGGCGTATGACGCTGACGCTCTATGTCGGCCAAGCCGTTCTGTGCGTACCGATCTTCTTCGGCTTCGGATTGGGCGCCTATGCCTATATCGGGCAGGCGTGGAGCATTACGCTGGGTGTCGTGCTTTGGGTCTTGCAGATCTGGTTCGCCCACGCGTGGTTTAGACATCACCACTACGGCCCGCTCGAGTGGCTGTGGCGTGCAGCGACGATGATGCGCACCGACATTCCGTTCAAGCGATCGGGCATGTCTGCGCCTGCGGCGGCTTGAGGCAAAGATCAAGGATGATTGGCCGCAGAGAACGCAAAAAAAAGCGGGTGAATTTGCAGCCCACGAATAGCAGCGCGACGACTAAGCGAGGCCTGCTGCAATCACGTAGCGTCCACCGACTTCACGTATGAGCTTTGCTTTGTGATCTCGTGGGTAAGGGCTCAGTGCTGAGCTCACTACAAGCTCTTGCACCGTCAATTTCCTTTTTGCGTTCTCTGCGGCCAGTTCAATTCTTCGTCCCGGCCGCGATTCAAGCGAGCGAATGCCCGCCGCTCAACGAGTTGATCGTGCTCGTCAAAAGCTCGAGCTGCACGGGTTTGATCAAGTGAGCATCGAAGCGTTTGTCGTCGCGGAGCGATTCTTCCGGCGCATAGCCTGAAAGAGCCACGATGCGGGGCCGGCGGCCTTCCCTCTGCCGGATCAAATCGGCAAGGGCGTAGCCATCGATACCAGGCAATCCGATATCGACGATCGCGATCTCGGCCTCGAATTCGGGAAGGGCGCGCAGTGCGCTTTGCGCGTCGTGAACCGACTTGACCTCATGCCCCTCGAACTCGAGCAGCATCTGTAGAGAGGTTGCGGCATCGACGTTGTCATCGACGATCAAGATTCTTTTGCGGCTGGATTGCATCTCTGGGCTCGGTCCTGGTTGTGAAGTCCGCTCTGCGAGGAGCGGCAGGGTGATGATGAATTCGCTGCCGCGATTCAATCCTTCGCTGCGGGCTTCGACCTGCCCGCCGTGAAGCTCGACGAGCCGCTTGACGATCGTGAGGCCGATGCCGAGCCCGCCCTGCGAACGATCGAGCGATTGATCGGCTTGCATGAATAGTTCGAACACGTGCGGCAGGAACTGCGGATCGATGCCCGCGCCAGTATCGCGAACGGTGATGCGGGCGCGACCACCATGTGCTTCGAGGTGCACGTGAATCGTCGAGTCCTGCGGCGAGAACTTCGATGCATTGGAAAGCAGATTGCCGACGATTTGCGTGAGGCGAACCACATCGCCTTCAACGCTGATTGGACGCTGCGGCGTCGCGAGTTTGATGGCTTGGCTTTTGGCAATCAGCTGTGGGTGCGCGCCTTCCAGCGCGCGATCCAAAACGTTCTGCAAGATCACGCGCTCGCGTTTCAGATTGATCTTGCCGCGAGTGATTCTCGAGACATCTAGCAAGTCATCGACCAAGCGAGCGAGATGTGAAGCCTGCCGCTTGAGAATGCCGCCCATCTGCTGCACGGAAGTGGTGTCCGTGGCTTTCACTTCGAGTAAAGAGGCAATGCTGAGCATGGGCGCGAGCGGGTTGCGTAGCTCATGCGCAAGCATCGCCAGAAACTCGTCCTTGCGCTTGTCCGCTTCGACGAGCGCAGATTGGATTTGCTTCTGCTCGTGAATGTCGGTCGAAGTGCCGATCCACATGTCCACCGTGCCGTCTTCATTCACGATGGGCGCAGCTCTACGCAGGAACCAACGCAGTTCTCCCGTGCGCGAACGCAACCGAAATTCGCATGTGTGCGCCTGAAGCTTCGGCGCATGTTCATTCCATTCGGCGTACAGCCGCTGCAAATCTTCCTCCGGAATGACCTTGTTGCTGGTCTCGGGGTCCGCGCTGTCGTAGCCTGTGTATTCGCGCCAGCGTCGATTGAGAAACAGAACGTTTCGCTTCACGTCGAGCAAGTACACGATCTGCGGCATCGCATCGGCCAGTTGCTGGAAGCGCTGCTCGCTGCGCGCGACTTCGCGAAGCGCACGCTGGTGCTCGTAGATGTCGCGGATGATGCGGCAGTAGCCGGTGATGGTGCCGCTCGCAGCGTGAATCGCCGAGATCGTCACTGCCACTTGCAAGCGCCTGCCGGTTTTGTGAACGCGCTCAGTCGAATAGGCGACGGCGGGTCCGTGCGCTGCTTTAGCGATCAGATTTGCATTCTCCTGCTGCAGTTCTGGTGGAATCACCAGCGAGGTGGGGTTCCCTATGGCTTCGTCGCTGCTGTATCCGAACAGAGCTTCGGCCGCGGGATTCCACGATGTGATCTGGCCATCCAGTGTCTCGCTGAAGATCGCATCGCCCGACGACACGACGATGGACTCGAGCAGCGCGCTTCGAGCACGTTCGCGATTTTCCTGAGTTAGGTCGCGTGCTACGCCAATGAGCGCTTGCTCGCCACCGCGCGTGACCCGTTTGCCCGTGAGTTCGAGATCGCGCCACTCCGTGTCGTGGCGCACGCGCAATTGAATTGCAGTGCGATCATCCTGACCGGCCTGCTGCATGCAGGCCTGTGCCTTATCGCGATCATCGTCGTGGATCAGGGCTAGCAGATTATCTGCGGATATGTGCGTCGAGGTGCGCGTGTCTAGCCCCAGCATCTCTTCCATCCGCGGATTGCCCAGAACCATTTCTCGCGAGACGGGACGCCATTCGAAGACTCCCAAGTGTGCGGCGTCCATCGCGAGCCTAAGTCGCTCTTCATCCTCTCGAATCCGCTCATGGCTGCGCCGAAGTTGCTCAATCAGAACAATGGCTCCCACCGCCAGCACCTCGAAGAGGGCGAGATGGGCGAGCCAACCCCACGGGGCGCGGATATCGAAACTCGGATGCAGGTAGATCGTGGCAACGAATGGCGCGAGTACGACAACGAGTACGGCTGTGCCCATCCCAAGAAGCAACGCCGCGAGGACAACGGGAACCAAGAGTACGAGCAAAGGGCTGTCCTGCCCGATCCAAGGAGAAAGCTGGAATCGCGCTGCGACCACTACCACCAATAGCAAGATGCCAAGCAAGTACCGCAATGGCGTGACGCGCAGCGACGCCGGTAGACTTCTCAAAGGCACGGGATTCCTCCCCATTTGGACCC